>CAIYYT010000231.1 GCA_903930455.1 uncultured bacterium
AATAAAATCGGGCTGCTGTTCCAGCAGGTAGCGGCTGTTAAAACGACGCTCTTTCCAACTGGACGTCATGCCGGGAATGGTCTCGGGATTTCGCGCGATACTGGCATCGGTCAGACCGAGCATGTCGATGATGCGGTGTCCTAGAAGCTGATAGCCAACCATCCCAATCGTGCTGGCCGCCAGAGAGAAATTGTTTCCCATGTGTTTCTTTAGCATCGTGCTGATGAAGTGCATTTTGCCCGTGATTTGCTGCTCCGCAGCCCAGTAAGCCTTGACGTGATCGCGCGCAAGAAAATACGAGCCAACAGAGAAACTACCGGCGACCAGCAAGGTCAAGGCGTATGCCTGCTGCTTCTGGCGCACTATCGCGAACAATTCGACCGCGGAAACGACAAAGAGAAAGCAAAGAACCGGTACCACCGGCACAAAGAAACGATAGACCTTAAGCACATCGCCACCAACCCAAATGATATAGGCCGTATACAGGAACACATATAGGTACAGCAGTCGATATTGCGTCCAGTGGCCTTTGATCAGCGCCAGCGCCGCCAGCGGCACCGCGAGGATCACGCCATACAGACCGATCGTCCGAAGGAAGTACCAGGTGTATTCTAGTCCGCTGACAATGTACTCCAGGCCGACGCCACTTTTGGCATAGTACGGATTTGGAAACAGCGAACCATAGTATGCGAGCTTGAACACTGCAAATGGCAGCAGTGGGACTAAGTACATTAAGAAGAAGAAGGTCGGGAACTTGCGTTCGATGATGATCCGGTCGAAAAGGATTGCACCAAAGACAACCGCACCTTCCGGGCGCAGCAGCGTTGCTATCACAAGTAAGGCCGGTGTCAGTTGCGGTTTGCGATACTCGGCTACCAGCGCAGACAGTGCCATGCAAGCAAACGCCGAGGTCTCCAGACTGGCGATCGACCAGTAGGCCAAGGACTGATTGCTCAGCAGCATAACGGCTAAAGCCGCATAGATCAACCAGTGCAATTGCTCGAAGTGGCTCCGCAGCAAACGGTACAACAGGTAGAAGATAAAAGCGCCTGAAAGGACACCGAAAAATCGTGAGGTCAACAGATAGTCGATGCCGAGCAGCCCCTTAAATAGCGCCATCAACATCACCCAGAGAAAATTGGTGTAGCCCTCTACCCTCTCGCCCGCATTAAAGACCAGTCCCTTGCCATCAAGGAAATTGGCGGCATAACGGAAAGAGATATAGGCGTCGTCCTGCGTGAAATCATACGTTACGCTGCTGTAGACAAACAAAGCCATGGCCGCGATAATGAGAAGCGCTATCCACCATGTAGATGACGTTGGTGAAGCCAGCATCGTCTTATGCTGAGAATGGGTTCGACTCTGCTTTACCATTTGTGCGAGTAATATAGCAGCAAAGAATGCGCAGTCAAGGATTGTGGGAATAGTCCTCGCAGATAGACTGTAAGCGCTGTGCTAACCCTTCATTTGCCTCCACTATTATCAATCTGTCTCTTCATCTCTTCTCCTATCGCCTTAAGTTTGGCGTCGAATTCCTTGCGGAGTTGATCTATCTGCGCCTGCATTCGTGCCGCACTGGCGGCGTCGCCCTGTTCCTGTTCCTGCTCCGGCGAATCGGCCTCGCCAGCTTTGAGGATGCTACCATACCAGGTTGGGAAAAACGCGACGGTCAAATTGCAGTCACCTACCCATGGTGTAGTCCCAGCACCAGAGCCCAGAAGATAGAAGGTCTGCGTTCCGGCTTCGACTGAGAAGTACCCGTGTATAGTGAAGAAATCCTGAAAGTTGAAAGTATCCCAAGCTGCCGGGTAGTCCTTGTAGTAATTCTGATCCGAGGGAATTGAACCGGCAACATCTGAGACCGCGAACCGGAATTGGTCGAAAGTACCGGCAATGTGCCAAAAGTCGAGGTAAGCAGTGGCAATGACGAGAGCATAACCGGATGTCGGGAAGCTCATTTTGCGGCTCGCGATGGTCTTGATCGTGTTGTCAAGAGTCACTGTCGTGCTCGAGTGTTTGGTGTTGGCGATACCGGCTTCGTTCAACATCTCTGTGTTGCTAATGCTGCTGTAGGGTAACATCACACTGGAGTCCCCGCTTTCGCTCATATCGAGAATTACACTTCTGCTACTCCCCAGAACGCTGACCCTCGGCTCCTCCGTGCCGACCGTATTGCCGTCGACATAAAAGCCAGCCGTGCCCGCTGCGTCGCGAGCAATGGATAGCAAACCTCCCGGTTCCGTGGAACTCCTCAGATAGGCGGAGGAGTTTCCGGCTTCATCGCGAACTTGTACCGTTCCGCCGGTCGAGCTACCGTATAGCTGCACGATTGGTAGTGAAGTCAAACTACTGTACAGATTTAGTGCGCCGGTTGTGGTTGAGGCTTTGCCAAGGACAAGCTTGTTTGTCTGCACCGAGTCTGTGGCGCGCAATCCTCCGGCGACGTCGAGCCGGAACGCAGGATCGGAAGTGCCAATGCCTACGCTATCACCAATTGTACTTAGACGTACCGTGGTTCCGTCGTCGGTCCAACCACCGCCACTGGCGCCACCACTGGAAAGAGCATAACTCGATGTATCGGATTTTATCGCTCTATAGGCATAAGCCACACTGACTATCGGAATCAACTCCGTCGGCGCAGGCCCACCCTGTAGTTGCACACCTAACCAGCGCTTGCTGCCGTCAAACACACTTGCTGAGAGAGGGGTGACTGATCCAAGCAGTACTTGAAACAAGCCGTCTTTGATGACCACTCCCGGATGTGTTTCGATCCAGATATCGAGCGTTCCGAGACTATCCTTGTAGATCGTGAAATCCAGAGTGACTGTGGTGTCCAGTGGCACGCCGACACTGTTGGTCAGCCGGCCCTGATAATTGATCAATTGCGGTACGGCGGCTTCACTGCTGACGGAAATCAACGTAGTAACAGCGAACAGCAGCACGGCCAGTTGCAGGATGTGTTTCATATCATTCCTCCGGTGCGAGTATGGTTCCCGGCAACGAACAAAACAACACAGCAAGCCGTCGCCCAGGAGAGAGCAAGATGCTCATGAACGTGGCGTGAACAAATCAGGCTTAAGATAGCTACGATTGTCTGGAAGTCAAGCTTTTTCGCCTTTCGACTCCTCTGTCTCACGATGTTCGGCGCTGTGACAGCGAGCTGACCGGGGTGGGCTGTACGGAAACTAAGAGATTGGGGCAACCACAAAGGTCGCCCCAACGAAGGTATCTGAGACTCTGTCTATGCTTTCGGTTTCTCGGGTTGAGAAACTTTGCCTGTCAAGGCCGCAGCTAAGGCTTCGATGGCATTGCCACCACTACCGGCAACCAGGATGTTCGGCATAAACGGTTGCTGACCTTTTGACAAGGCGTTGGCGATGTTGACCCACATCGTGCCCTGCATGCCAAGAGCTTGCACCTGCTTGGCGTATGCTTCGGCGTTGGCCAAACCGACCGAGCGCGGTTCGGCGCCCTTAGCCAGACCAACTTTCTCAAGATAGGTCGCTTCACCATCGGCCTGCGCTTTGCGCGCTTCGGCATTGTTTTTCTGGATGTCGACGCCAACTCTCGCTGATGCAAGATCCTTCTGCATGTCCGCAGTGCCGCGAGCAGCTTCCATCTCAACACGTTGATCTTGCGCGGCTCTTTCCTTTTTATAGGTCTCGATTTCCTGATTAGCGATTTCGCGCGTGGTCAAGACTTTCACCAGTTCATCAGGGAAAACTACGTCCTGAATGTAGACGCCCTTGGTCTCAACCTGATAGACCGAGAGTTTGTCGGTAATCAATTCGAGCGCCTTCGCTTGCACTTCGCCACGAGTCTCAATGAACGCAATGGCCGGCATACTTTGCAACTTGTCGCGGAAGTGGTTGCCGACGGCCGCCTGCAAAACCTCATTGACCAGATTCTGCATCGTGCCGACCATGGAAATGACGCGCGGCGCCAGCGTGTCGGGGACATGGATCTGCACCTGCAGATCAATGTTGAATATGAACCCCTCGCGCGATTTGGCGACAATCTGCTTCAGTTCCCGGTCGAGGTTGTGCGCCTTGGAAGTTGCATCCGCCCAGTTGAGCGTGAGGATGGCTGTCGGTACGATCTCGGGATTGTAGATGCGGGGGTTGATCGCGTATTTGCCGGTGCGAAATGGTTCCTGCCAGACACCGCGATGTCCCGGCCTGACCAGAGAGCCATACTTAAACGTCGAGCCGGAAGTGTCCTGCGTTGCCAAACCGACATAAGATTTGATTACCGCAACTTCGCCTTGCTCGATGATCAACATCGGTACCAGCTCGACTCGGACCAGAAATGGATTGAGGTTGTAAGCGCCATATAGCAGCACATCGTGTTGCAGGCCGATCTTGCCGCCGGAGTCGAGGAATTTCTGGAAGTCTTGGAAGTTATTGTGGATGTTGTTCTTGCTGGCAAGGATAACTTCCATAATGTCGGCGTCGGTTTTGCCCTGTTGTTCCATCTGCCAGAGGTCATCAAACCCACCCAGACGGCAGGCGATATCACCGGCCTCCAGTGGCGGACCCTCATAGGCTGTCACGACACCGACCACGTCGCCAATTTCAGCGACTCCGCCGTGAGGTTTGGGTTCGATTCGAACGACTTCAAGCTGCTGCGGTGTCAGGCCGAAAGCGGTCGGAGACAACCCTTGGCTTTCCCGACTGATCCGGCGCTGGATGTCGGGATCCACCGGCATGCCGAATATCTTGGCTTTGGTAATCACGAGAAACGCCACCGGATGAATCGGGACTAACGATCCCGGAGGTAATACCGGTCGTTGCACACCTTTTTGGCCGCCACTAGCAACGAATTTGGTGACGTCTGAAAAATTGCCAAACTCAGGCTTGTAGGCCGCTGACTTGGCGCCGGTCGGCAGCGGTTGACCGATCTGCGCTATCACAACGCCGATCTCCCCAGCCGGTATTTGAACCCAAGGGTATTTGCGCACGCCGTATAGCACCCAGAATTTGAACCGGAAACCCGGCATGAGCAAGTCGGCCTGATAACCGGCTTCACCCCGAAAAGCGATCGGGTTGCCCTCAGAGAGTCTTTTGAACGAGAAGCGCTTGGAGACCAATCCAAGCTCAGTCTGTCCGATACTCCGTATTGAAGGCAGGATTAGTATCGCCAGGAATATGATTACTCCCAGTAGGATCTGATAGTTGCCGGCGAATGCGAACTGGACATCTGTATTCATGCTACCTCCCTAGCAGTTGTCTTGGTAGTGCGCAGGCACACGCATAGGATTTTCCCCGAAGCGTCTCGTCTGCGCGATATCAGGGTAGGCGCTACAGCCTGCCCTAAGAATTTTGCAGCGGGAATTATGCCAGTCCCTCCAGTGTCCTGGCGTAGAGTGCAAGATACTCTTTGGCGGATTTCTTCCAGGAGAAGTCTTTCTTCATGCCGCGTTTCATTAACGATTTCCAGCTTCTTTTGTTGCGATAAAATGCAAGTGCGTCTTGGACGCATTTCAGGAGTGCCTCTCCCTCATACTCTTCGAACAGGAAGCCGGTTCCCTTGCCCTTGTTGGTTGTCTCGTCAATAATCGTGTCGGCAAGTCCGCCGGTTTTGCGGGCAACGGGCACAGTGCCGTATTTGAGGCTGTAAAGCTGATTTAGGCCGCACGGCTCATAACGCGACGGCATCAGGAACATGTCAGCGCCGGCTTCAATCTGGTGTGCCAGAGTGTTGTCGAAAGCCAAGTTGACTTTGATGCGATCGGGATGCTTGGTCTGCAGGTCTTCGAATAGCTTGTGATAGACCTTGTCGCCGGTGCCGAGCAAGACGAAGGTGAAATCCAACGCGAATAGTTCCTCGGCGATTTCTTCGATTAGGTCAAACCCTTTCTGGGGCGCCAGACGGCTGATCACGCCGATCAGGGGCTTGTCGAGTCGGTCCTTGCCGAGTTTGGACACAAGCAACAGCTTCTGCTTGTCCGCCTCTTTTTCGTCAAGGGTGTCAGCGTCGAACTTCTTGGCGATCAGTGTGTCGCGCTCGGGTGACCAGAGTTCATAGTCGACACCGTTGACTACACCGAAAAGAACACTGCGGCGATCCCGCAGCACGCCTTCAAGACCGTAGCCATAGTCGTCGGTTGTCTGAATCTCTTCCGCATAGGTTTTGCTGACGGTATTGACAATGTCTGCATACACGATTCCCGCCTTAAGCAGATTGACTTTCCCCCAATACTCGAATGGTGACATCGGATACAGGAGAGAGCGGTCAACGCCGAGTCTGTCGAAGCGTTCCGCCGGAAAGAGTCCCTGATAGGCGACATTGTGAATAGTCAGTACTGACTTGGCGCCTGCAAAAAAAGGATTCTCGCGCTCGGCTGTTTTCAGGTAGGCGATGACCATCGCCGTCTGCCAGTCGTTGGCATGCACAATGTCCGGCTTGAAGTTGAGTTTCTCTAAAGAAAGCAGAACCGCTTTGGCGAACATCACGAAGCGGATATCATTGTCGGGATAGTCTTTTACCGTCACGGGATCTTGATACAGTCCATTTCTGCCAAACAGCTCCGCACTGTCGATGAAATAAGTCTCCAAACCCGGCGTCTTTGCATTTCGTTTCAGCAGCCCGAATTGATACTCTCTACCCGCTACGGTTACAGACAGCGAGCCGAAATCGGAGACATCGAAGAGGTCATATTTCTTTCTGTCTACGGACGAGTAGCGTGGCGAAAACAGAACGACTTGGTTCTTGAGAGACGCCAATTCCTGCGGCAAAGCGCCGGCAACATCCGCCAGTCCGCCTGTCTTGGAGTATGGTGTCACTTCGCTGGCGACATAGACGATATTGAGTTTTTTCATATTACGTAACCCCTCCCTGGGTTAGACACAGCTACTATTTTGTCTCGATCTCGCGCAAGTATGCGGAAGCGTCCTCCGGAGAGACTGGATTTATATAGAACCCGGTGCCCCATTCAAAACCGGCGACCCGGCTTAGTTTCGGAATGATCTCCAAATGCCAGTGATAATAATCGCGAGCAATGGTACCTAAGGTGTCAGTGTGCAGCACATAGTTATACGGTGGATCGGACAGAGCCAATTTGAGCTTAGTGAGAACGGTTTTTAGCAATCGGCTGTACTCTTCCATCAAGCGGTCGGAGACGTTCAGGAAATTGCTTTCGTGTTTCTTGGGTAGAAGCCAGGTTTCGAAAGGAAAGCGCGGAGCAAATGGCGCCACCGCGACAAAATCCTCTGACTCGGCAACGACGCGGGTACCGGAGGACAACTCCTGCCGCACGATGTCGCAGAACACACACCGCTCTTTGTAGTTGAAGTACTTCTGACTTCCTTCGATCTCCTCCTGTACCCGTTTTGGAACAATCGGAGTCGCGATCAACTGCGAGTGTGAATGTTCAAGCGAAGCGCCGGCCGCCTCTCCTTGATTTTTGAACACCATGACGTACTTAAAACGCATATCGCGTCTGAGGTCAGCCATCCGATCCCGCTTGGCAAACATCACCTGAGCAATCTCGCCGACTTCCAGATCAACCATATCCTTGTAATGATCCGGCGTCTCGATCACAACTTCATGCGCGCCGATGCCGTTCATCCGGTCGAACATCCCTTCCGCTTCGCGATTGAGATCCCCTTCAATCTTGAGCGCCGGGTACTTGTTCGAGATGACTCGCAGGCGCCAGCCGGGTGTATTAGGTCGGGTTCCCGGATCACGGATGGCGACGATTTCTGGCGGAGTCAGGGATTCATTACCCGGACAAAAGGGACAGCTTCGCGGTTCTTTTCTTTTCTCGGTGACGGTGAAATCGCTTGGGCGTTTGCCCCGTTCAGTGGAAATAATCACCCAGCGACCAACGATCGGATCTTTTCGCAGTTCAGGCAATGTCATACCCTCGCAAGCAGGTTCGTCTTAGCCGGTTTGTGCACTGTCTCCTATCAATCAGTCAAGCCATCAGCGATCATGACCCACAGCACAGGCAGCGCACCACGCCGGATTACGGTATCAAGAACATAAGCTCCGCTAAACAATAGGGCAAATCCTTTGTTGGGGACTAAACGATGCGTCAGAGCGGCCGACGGGTCACACGTCCGGCTGAGGAAAGTGCAAGATTGATCGCGGGTTATGAAACGCCGGACGCAAGGCCTGCCGGAACGAAAGTCAATATAATCAGAATTCTATTTCCGAAGCCGGCGCTATACGGATAACTCGCCGGGCGGATAGGAAGTAGTTCTGCCTTTCAGGATCAGTAAGGGTAACTGTCAGCAAATACTGACCACTCCTCTGCTTGGATCCTAAGTGAGGCGCAACCTGAATAGTCAGCCTTCCCTCAGTAGCATCAAACTTCTTTCTAAGAAGTGTTATAGTCTTCGAGGGTTTAGACTCAGACTTAGCCATCTCCTCAAGATATTTCTGATTTCGGGATGACTGCCACTCACCCTTTGTAAACGGACGTTCTAAACTATCCGCAACAACTCTGGGTTTGCCCGTTGTTATCGTAGTCGAACTTCTACCTGATACTTCTGGTATTGGAAGCATGGTCACCCAGACTTCATAGTACTTACCATGCCCCTTGGGTAGTGTAGTTTCAAGATAGAGATCAAACTTTGCTTTCGATATAAGTCTACACTCGGGATTATCATAAAGATTTGCTAGGTCTCCGCGAACAATGCCTGGTAGTAGATTCTCACCTGTCGCCTGACCTTGTTCTAAAACTAACAGATCACTAATCTTCTTGTTCTTGGGAATTAGAATCTCAATCCAGTTTTGACCTTCATTATCTTGAGCACCAAGAATAGTGAGTCGTGCACTATATCTTCCTGGTTCGAGGTTTGGAAAGCCAAAGTAGGCTATCGCTCTAATCGAAGAGCGATCTTCGCACTCAACTGATTGAAGGACACCCCGAATGATTTGAAGATTCGAGACCTTATTGTTACTGGCCAGTAGCACAGTTTTGCTGCTATCGTATAGCTCGATCTGAATGCTAAGTTGGCCTTTGTCAAGAGTCAGACTAGTGAACTGATTTCCTGGTACCCACACACTGAACCAAACATCGGTCGTTCCATCTGATTCTGGAAACTGGGAATAGTTGACAAAAGGCCATATTGGAGAAGCTACAGGGTAGTCTCTGTCATTATCTATAATCTCATTGGGATAGTCTTCACCAAACCTTGACCAGCAAGAGATTTCCTTTCCTTGCTCACAGGAATCTTGCGAAGGCCATATATACACCCAGATAGTACAACCCGTATCAGATTGACTGCACCTGCCTAGCAAAGTTTGTTCATTCTTAGGTATACTATTCTCGACAAACAATTGCCAACGAACATCAGGATCAGTAGCATCAATGTCGGTACCAAACTCTCCTATCTTTAATAAACTGTCACAGTAGTGCAGGCAATACTGTATATCACTCCATCGATCTGAGTTGTACCGACTCCACCGCCGAACGCAATCTTCAAAGTCGGAATAGTTCGGAGCCTTTATCAAAATCTTTTTCAGGTAATCTAAATCGACAATCTGGAAAAGGGCATACATGCGACTCACGTATGCCCTCTCCTCGGTATTTTGAGCAGTGGACATAGCTCCAAGTTTGAGTTCTGCTGCGGCCAGAATCTGAACTTCGTTACTGCAGCTAATTGCACAAAACAAAAACGACAACCACAATAAGACTCGGTTTAGCATAATAATACCTCTGTAGCAGCTACCTATGTATGAGGAGCCGGAACGGGAGCCAATATAATCAGAATTCCATTTCCGAAGCCGGAGCTATACGGATAACTCGCCGGGCGGATAGGAAGTAGTTCTGCCTTTCAGGATCAGTGATAGTCACTGTCAGCAAATACTGGCCACTCTTCAGATTGGATTTTAAGCGAGGCGCAACTTGAATAGTCACCCTGTCCTCAGGCGCATCAAACTTCTTTCTAAGAAGTGTTATAGTCTTTGAGGACTTAGAGTCAGACTCAGACTTAGCCATCTCTTCAAGAAGTTTCTGATTCCGGGAAGAATGCCACTCACCATTTGTAAATGGACGATCTAAACTATCTGCAACAACAATAGGCTTGCCAGTCTTCACTGAGGTTGACTTCCAACCTGATACTTCCGGTATTGGTAGCAGAGTCACCCATACTTCAAAATACTTACCATGCCCGCTAGGTAGTGTAGTCTCAAGATAGAGACCAAACTTTGCTCTCGGTGAAAGCCTACACTCGGGATTATCATAAAGATTTGCCAATCTTCCCCGAACAATACCTGGCAGTACATTGTCCCCGGTAGTCATACTTTGTTCCAAGAGGAGTAGATCACTGATCCTCTTCTCCTCCGGAACTACAACTTCGATCCAGCTTTCCCCGTCATTATCTTGGGCACCCAGTACAGTCAGATGTGCGTTATAGACGCCTGGTCGGAGCGTTGAGAAGCCAATATATCCCATCGCTCTAATAAAGCGACGTTCCTGACTTGCTACCGTTTCAAGAATGCCCCGCATCATCTGAAGATTGGCAATCTGTTTGCCACTATCTATTAGTACAGTCTTAGTACTGTCGTACAAATCGATCTGCATGCTGAGTTGGCCTTTGTCAAGAGTAAGCCAAGTAAACTGATCACCAGGTACCCAAACGCTGAACCAAAGATCGGTTGTCCCATCAGCACATGGAAACTTCGCATAGTTGACAAAAGGCCACATTGGATAGGCTATAGGAAAGTCTTTCTCATCACTAGTCATGATCTCATTAGGATAGCTTAGACCTAAGGTTGATCGACAAGAGATTTCCAGTCCTCTCTTGGCTGCACTATCTGAAGGCCAAGTGAGCATCCAGACAGTACACGCAGTATCGGCTTGGCCACATTTGCCTAACAAAGTCAGTTGATCCTTCGGTGTACCATATTCAATAAAGAGTTGCCAGCGCACGTCAGGATCCTCGGCATCAATATCTGTACCAAGTTCGCCTACCTTAAGCAAACTATCACAGTAGTCGAGATTACTCTTTACTTTATTCCACCAATCTGGGTTTGCCTTAATCCAATCGTCGATACGACGCTTGAAACGTAGGTAGTCAAGAATCTTTTGCAAACCCTTTTCTGCATACTTAGGAGATACAATTTCAAAGAGAGCGTACATGCGGCTCATGTACGCTCTCTGTTCGGTATTCATAGCGGTGGACATAGCTCTGGGTTTGAGTCTTGCTGCAGCAGAGACCTGCACTTGATTGCTGCAGCAAATGGCGCAGATTAAAAATAACATCCACAACAAGACTCGTTTTGGCATAATGCCTCGGTAGCTGCTACCTATTTCTACGGAGTTGGCTGTGGAAAGGGAACTCCAATATCCACACATTCAATGCAACCCGTCCAGACGCACCATCCGCTGACGTAAAGGCAGCAGACAAAGTGACAGTGTTGAGTGCCTTGACCTGTCGCAAGCACAGGCGTCGGAGTGGCAAGGAACAAAGTCGCAAGGAGCAAAGCCAGACACAAGCCCGAAAGAACTTGTTTCCGAAGCGTTTTGATCACTGTAACCTCCTGATCTGAGTTAGTCCATCAAAATACCTATTCAATCTTTCTGCAGAAAGATTTTCTTCTCTAAGTCTTGTCAATATAGTCCCCGTCAAGGGATCAATTGCGGTCCGAGTTATCTCATATCTATCCAGTTTCTCAGCCGGACATCCACAATCTGATATATAGGTTAATTCAACAAAGCATGTTGAGTCACGTTGAAAGACAACAGCAAGGCGCACTGGCTGGACTGCCGAGTCAGTAAGTGCCATGAGTGATTGCTGAATACCGGGAAGATCTCGGTAGATCAACGAGGGAGAAAGTGAGGGAAGCTGGATCACTTTGGCGTCGATCGGACTATCCGCGTTAGCATGAGAAGCAGGCGCAAAGTGCAACTTCACGTTTACGATTATAGAAAAGAACGTCCAGGCTACTGAGAGGACAACAATGACTTTGAGGACTTGATCTCCGAGCCACCTAAGTTTGACTGACTTCATGACAAATCCTCCATTTCTTTAACTCGTTCACAAAGTCATCGATAAAGGGAGCGTGGCAAAGGCCGAACTGCTGACAAGAAGACACGTCAGCATAGCTGCAAGAAACAGCACGATATGCGTACGATCCATACAACCACCCCGCAGTCGCGGTCAGACTCTTGGTTCTGGCGATAGATGCTTCTGACCTTGTTGATACTTTCAAACACAATGTAACCACCTTTTGCGACAATGCAAGGAATAAATGTGCAGAACGGTATAAATTTTCGAAAAACTGTGTCACGGATTGACACAGCCTCCTGCTAAACTGCAATGTCTGTCTCTTTCGATGCACTTGCGAACCCTCACTGACAGAATGTGTCAGTGAGTTTGGTCTCTTAGCGCGCCGACAGGAATCCTTTCCTGCCGGATCAGCAAGCCAGTCACGAGCGTCAGGAAGGGATTCCTGACGCCGCCTGAAAATGCACTCGGGGACCTTCACTGACAGAATCTGACAGTGAGTGGGGTCTCTGGCTGCCGATATTTTCGGAGGACAAGCAATGTCTCGTAGCTGTCATAGCTTGAGCAAACAACATGGCAGCGCCTTGAAGTTCGGGCGCCCACCGCCGGTTCTCATCACGAAAATCGCATTTCGGCAGGATCGCGGCGGCGACTTAGCTGGGTTTCTGTTGCGGCGGGTCTTAGCGGCAGGGTTGGAAGGGGAAGTAATACAAAAAGTGGTGAGCAGAGGGTGTCAAAACCGAAGCTGTTTTGATCTACAAAAACTACCGCTTCTTCAGTAGCTTCTCTCTCTGACTCTGTGTCTGCTCGAAAACCTGTTTGAAGAACTGTTCTTCGACGGAGCCGAACTTCTTGCCGCGTCGCGATAATACGATCTTCGCCGTCTCAATGGCATCATCCACGCGGTGTTCAACAAAGCCGTCACGGCCACCCCACATAAACGACGGCAGAAATCTGCCACCTGCCAAACCACCGCCAAAGAGATTGGTTGCGAAACCGATCACCATGCCGGTCGTAAGCAAGGTGCCGATGCCGGTCTTGGTATGATCGCCGATCAAACAACCAACTTTGTTAAGTCCGGTGTCGATAAGCCCGCTCGGCAGTTCAACCTTAATGTTTCCGTAATTGTTCTTGAGGTCGGAATTGGTCGTCAAGGCACCAAAATTGACCCACTCGCCAATGTAGGCGTGACCGATAAAGCCGTCATGGTACTTGTTGGAGTGACCGAGAAAGATCGACTCTTCCACTTCGCCGCCAACGCGGCAGTGTGGTCCAATCGAACAGCCGGTTCGGATTTTGCCACCGACAATCTGGCAGTGGTCGCCGATGTATGCGGGACCCTCAATGCGGGTATGCGGAAAAATCTGAACCTTGTCGCCGATGTAGATCGGGCCGGGGCGCGCATCAATCACGACCTGCCCATCGATTTGCGCATCCGTGCCGATGTAGACATCATCGACGTTGTAGATCAGCACATCATCGTCAATTTCGGAACTGTCAAGCATGCGCGAGAAATCCAGATCGGGAATCAGTAGGTCGAAGTCGAGTTCGATTTCACGGGAATTACGATGGACAATATCCCACAGATAGCGCACGGACTTTAGATCAACCTCGGTGTGCGGCAATCCCATCCCCCACTCGCGCAGCGTCTGGTAGAAATCGTCAGTCCCCTTCGCCGATTTCAACCTCGGCCAGAGGTCGCTGTTAGAGGTGACGGTCATCGCCACCAGCGCCTCACCACAGGTGAATGCGCGTTCTTTTGCCTCCTCGGAAATCTGCGTGACCACCTCCTCCGTCGGCAGAAACCGGGGATTGACCAGAATGATCTGCTCGGCTGCGACATTGTCGAAGCTATTTATGGGCCATTGGAGACTGGCTGCGAGGTATTGCTGAAGCGACCGGCGTGCGATCAAACGCACTTCGTCATGATCAATTCTGGCCGACCATTTGTCGCCGAGCGACAGGATGCCGCATTGCAATTCGGCAACCGTATGCGACAGACTAAGCGGATAGAAATCATCTACTCGGTCATCTTCAAAGAAGAACAAGAGTCTTTTCATGCTGCGTTTAATCGTCGCTCGATGCTACCGCGACTATTCCTTAAAGAGATTGTCCCAGGCCGATTTGGTCCTGTCTTTCTGCGGTTTCGAATTAGTCCCATTGCTTCGCGGTGAAGCCGATGACGTCTGCGGTGACGCCACTTTGGTGATCGGACTTCTGGGAGTAAAATACTCGCAGAAATTGGCTTTCTCTTTGTACCGCACCCATTCGGCTTGCGGTTCATTACACGCATGGTACGCATCACGGTCGTAGAAACGGCAGTTGTAGCAGCATTTGAGAGGTTGATCACACTTGGGGCAGCCAACCGTACGGGTGATTTTCTCCGGTAGCTCTACTTCCTGCTTACACGACCAACAAATTAGTGTTTTGATGGAAGGCATAAAGATTATATGACGTTAACGAGTTTCAGTTCGCTTCCTGGTTCGGGTTATTCTGCTTTATTACGCTATTTCGGTTTTTTGCCTAAAGCACTCAACTGCAAGATACAAATTGCTTACAATCTGTCAACAAAAACTTCGTAGCCGTGCAATTTATCCGGCTGGCGCGGCAACGACGCTGTCAGAATAGCGACCGGACCAGGGGTTTCAAAAAATGTTTGCGTTGTGAGCCCTAGTTAGGTACAATTATAAGCTTTGTTGGTACCCTTAAAGCTAGGGCATTTGAGATGAAAATATTGGTGATAGGTTCAGGCGGACGCGAGCACGCTATTTGCTGGAAGCTCGCCAAAAGCTCTCTGGTTGACAAGCTCTACGCGGCTCCGGGAAACGCAGGGATTTTTCGCCATGCGGAATTGGTCAACATCAGAGTCGACGACATCGACAACCTGCTCCGATTCGCAAAGGAGAAGAGCATAGACTTGACAGTCGTCGGTCCGGAAGTACCCCTGGCACTGGGTATAGTTGATCGGTTTGAGGTGGAACGACTCAAAATCTTCGGCCCTACCAAGCTGGCGGCAGAGATTGAGGCCTCCAAGGCTTACGCCAAGCAATTCATGCGGAAATATCACATTCCGACCGCAAGCTACATGGTTTTTGATGACATGAAAGAGGCTCTCCGCTTCGTGAAGGGTTCATCATACCCTTTGGTCATTAAGGCCGATGGACTGGCCGCAGGTAAAGGCGTGTCGGTCGTAAAGAATTACGCGGGTGCTGAAAAGACGATCAAAGACATGATGCAGAAACGTCAGTTTGGCGCTGCGGGGGCCAAAATCGTTGTGGAGGACTTTTTGGTTGGAGAGGAAGCATCGGTCTTCGCTTTTACCGATGGCAAGAACGTCCTTCCGCTCATACCTTCGCAGGATCACAAGCGCGTGGGCGACGGCGACACCGGCCCCAACACGGGCGGAATGGGGGCATACGCGCCAGTGCCGTTCGTCTCGGAAAAAATGCAGAAAGATATTCTTGACCTGGTTCTCGAACCAACCGTAGCCGGCATGGCGGAAGAACGGCGTCCGTTTAAGGGCTTGCTTTACGCCGGTATGATGATAACCGACAAGGGGCCAAAGGTGATTGAATTCAATTGCCGTTTTGGCGATCCGGAAACACAGGCGCTTCTCCCCCTGCTGAAAACCGATTTGGCGGTGATTTTCCATGCCGTCGTCAACGGAACACTGGCGGATGAAGTCCTCGAATGGGAAGATGCCTACGCTGCCTGCGTGATTTTAGCTTCCGGAGGCTATCCGGCGGAATACGAAAACGGCAAAGAGATCCATGGCCTTAAGGATATTAAGGATTCGGATGCGCTCGTATTCCACTCGGGCACGAAGTTCGAAGCGCGACGGTTCCTGACCAACGGCGGTAGAGTCATGGGCATCGTAGGTGTAGACGAGCATTTGGAGTCGGCCGTAGCAAGAGCCTATGAAGCAAATGAGAAGATCCGCTTCGAGGGCAAGCAATTCCGCTCGGATATCGGGTACAAGGCCTGGACCAAAAAATTCAAATTTCTCCCTTAGGGAACATGTGCTTTCGCCAACGGTATTAGATACTAGCGAGGCGAAGAACGTCATATTGATGGTAGTTACTGTAGATAGTCGCTCGCGTCGAAAAGGAAAGGAACATTTATGAGAATCACTCGGCTATTTGTGATGCTTCTGGTCCTCTTGCTTACAGCTTCGCTGGTCGCTCAGGACAATGCTGCCAAAGAGAAATACAACGCAGGCATTAAGGCCAGGCAAGCCAAAAACCTTGCTGAAGCGGAGAAGCAATTTATGGCTGCGACGGCGGCTTTCCCACAATACAAAGAGGCTTGGAATGAACTCGGCACTGTGCGCTACGAACTCAAGAAACTCGCGCCCGCCGAGGAAGCACTCCAGAAAGCCGTGTCGGTCGATCCCAGCTATCAGGCAGCTTACAAGAATCTGGGAATTGTCCAGTTGAAAGCGAAAAAATGCGCCCAAGCAGAGGCCTCTTTCAAGAAGTCACTCGAATTGAAACCCGGAGACCCGGAGTCGCAGAAGAGTTTGGGACAAATCTACCTGGAACAAAAACTGTATGACAAGGCAATCGAAGTGTTCCAGGCTTACAACACCGCCAATCCAACCGACGCCAAAAGCCATTATTTCCTCGGCAAGGCTTACAAGGAAAAGGGTGACCCTACGAATGCCGAGAAGGAATTTCAGGCTGCCACCAAGGCTGACCCCAAATTCGCTGAGGCGTTCCTGAGCTACGCCAATCTCCTATATGACACGAAAAAGTATCCCGGCGCAGTTTCTGCATACAAGAGCGCGGTTGCCGCCGACAGAGGTATGGTCACCGCCTACTACGGCTTGGCTCTTTCCTATACAAAAGCCGAACAGTATACAGAAGCCCTGCAGGCGTATAAGGATTTCGTGAAAGTGGCTGAGGGAAAGCCGGCATGGAAAACTCAGGTACAACAAGTAAAGACGGATTACATCCCCCAACTGGAACAGTCTCTACAGAGTGGACAATAACAACTGATCATGCCGTCGAGGTGTTGTGCCACGAAGATACTGCATGGAGAGCCCGTCTTGCGATGGACTCTCCATGCACAGATACTCATTCGAAAACGTATCTGGTGAATTAGATCTAACGACCAGAGGAAGCCGATAATGAAACCTGCGAAATCGATTCTTGAACTGATCGGTAACACGCCGCTGGTGGAAATCCCGCAGTCGTTGACTGATTGCCGCGCCACCGTGCTCTGTAAGTTGGAATGGACCAATCCCGGTGGGTCTATCAAAGATCGGTTGGCGAAGTACGTCATCAATACCGAGGAACAACGTGGCCGTATCCGTCCCGGCGACACGATTTGTGACAATACTTCCGGCAATACCGGCGTCGGGGTAGCGATGGTCGCGGCCGCCAAAGGATATCGGTCGGTCTTTGCAGTTTACGATACGACATCGCTTGAGAAGATCGATCTGATTAAATCGTATGGCGCTGAAGTCATCATCACTCCCGCA
>CAIYYT010000232.1 GCA_903930455.1 uncultured bacterium
GAGACTGCCGGTGTTAAACCGGAGGAAGGCGGGGATGACGTCAAGTCCTCATGGCCCTTACGTCCAGGGCTACACACGTACTACAATGGTCGGTACAGAAGGCTGCAAGACCGCGAGGTGGAGCCAATCCCGAAAACCGACCTCAGTTCAGATTGAAGTCTGCAACTCGACTTCATGAAGGTGGAATTGCTAGTAATCGCAGATCAGCACGCTGCGGTGAATACGTTCCCGGGCCTTGTACACACCGCCCGTCAAGCCATGGAAGCCGGAAGTACCCGAAGCCGTTTGCCTAACCGTAAGGAGGGCGGCGTCTAAGGTAAGATCGGTGACTGGGGCTAAGTCGTAACAAGGTAGCCGTAGCGGAAGCTGCGGCTGGATCACCTCCTTTCTAAGGAGTTTGGGTGTACTAGCGGTGCAATACGGCAAATCGATACCGTCCTTCCAGCGTAAGCCGGAACACAGTATCAACTCGCATCGCTTTACAAACTCTGTCGACGTATCTCGGTTTCGTCTGCACTACCGCGCAAGCAGTAGTTCAGAGGAAACGTCAAAAGAAGCTTTCTTACGCACCCTATTTCTTGATATATAAACCCCTGCTGGCAACAGCAGGGGTTTTTTGTTTGACAAGGGGAGGCGAGTCGAGTATTCTGTAAACGATTAGTTGAATGCTCGGGGCTAGGAGTGGGCACAATGCGAGTGGACATCGAGGTCTCGGTTAGGCAATCGAAACGGAGTTCTGAACTGAAAGGAGCAGTCCGTGGAGCAGTTCTATAAAATCGAGGTGAGAATCGGTCAGGTGGCTTTTGTTATTGAAAGCCATGACAAGGAATGGCTTGAGAGTAAACAAAAAGAGATAATGGGCGACCTGATGAAGGACCCCGAAAGGGTGGTCCAGCTATCCAGGACACAATCAGCAAGCCCTAGCGTGCGGAGCGTCGCTGCTCCATCGCATTCGTTGACAATTCAGGAGTTCTTCAACAAGTTCCTAAAGGGGAAGTCAAGAACAGAAATAGCGCTGTATTTTGTCTACTATTACGAGAAAATGCAGTCTAAGGATGATGTGGCCTCAAGCGATATTAAGGACGGATTCAAGAGGGTGGCTTATCCCAGCTACGCGAGGATCAATGTCACCGACATCCTGAATCAGTCGAAGGTGAAAGGGTATCTGAACAAAGAGGGAAACAGCTGGAAGCTAACTGTCACAGGCGCTGATTACATATTGAACGGGCTTCAAGAAACTTCCAAATGAAACGCCCCCAGAAGATAGCTGTTCTCGGCGAGCTCTATGAGCAGCTGGCCCAGGAATCGCGCTATGAATACGTTTGTTTCATCGACCTATGTGGTTCGACAGACTACAAGCAGAGACTAGTCGAAGCGGGAGTACCTTCAAGCACGTGGATGCATCGTCAACTCATCTTCCTACAATGGTCAGCAGAACACTTTCGAAAGAGACGCTGCGGGACCGTTGTCAAGACAATCGGTGATTCTCTAATGCTGTCATTTGAGTTCACTGAATCCGCAGAGACAATCCTGTCCAATTGTCTCGAACTCGTCAGCTTCTTTGACAGAAGTCGAGCCTTTCGAAATGATAACGCGATACAGCTCAAGATCTCCCTGGATTTCGGTGAAACTTCAAATGGTGACATCATCGCGGGCGTCTACGACCCCATTGGCATTTGCGTGGATAGGTGTGCCCGACTGAATGGACTGAGTTCCTCACACGAAATTGTGCTGTCGACGGATTTCTATGGAAGGTTCGGAAATAAAACACTAGAAGGAATTAAGGATATGCACTCAATGGTCCAGTCAGTGAGCAGAAAGCGCGAAACGATCAAGGGACTCGGCCCAACGACTTACATTATCATTTCGGCTCAAAAGCCGCACTGAGGAATGATGTCTGTCTCCAGAAGCCTGCTGCGTAGGACTCTTTCAGGATGGATGCGAAGCTTGTGTGTGGAACCATGCAACGACTGAACAAACCTTTGTATCGAAGTTGTGAATCCCTGTGTCATAAGCAGAAAGGAATCGCATCTTGACTCAACTCGTTGTGTTTATTCATGGACTTGGTAGTAGTGGTGCCAAGGCGTTTGGAAAATTCCCTGATCTGATCAGGGATGACCCTGACCTCAGAGGGATTATCGTAGAGATGTACGATTATCCTAGCACGAAATTGCGATTCCCTTGGCAGAGACGCGTTCCCCCAATCCGGACTATCGCAGATGGACTGAGGACACTTCTTAGGGTCAGATTCAGCGACATCGACGAGATCGTCCTGGTGGGGCATAGCCTAGGTGGCCTAGTGGTCAGGCAGCACATCGTGGGAGAGGCCAAAGCAGGCAAAGATCTGAGGCGATACAAGCTGGTCTTATTGGCTACCCCGAATGAGGGCGCCGATGCTGCAAGGATTGGAAAACTTGTGTCCTGGCGGCACAATCAGCTTCGCCAACTCTGCAAAGATTCCGAGTTTTTGGAGTCTCTGAATAACGATTGGGAATACCTCTTCTTACGCGAGAGAGTAAGCACGGTGTACGTGATTGCTGGCTTAGACAAGACCGTCGATGAGAGAAGCGCCGTACATTATTGGGGTCCAGATCATGGGACCGACCCCAACAAGAATCACACTTCAATTGCGAAGGTAGAGAATCGTGGTGAGCTAGTATATGGTATTGTCAAGGGTCTCATCACAAGCAAGGCGACTGCTGGATGGAGAGCGGAGTCCATCGCGCCCGACTGGATCGCCAGAATTAACTCGTTTTATTCCAGAGATATCAACGTAATTCGCCTTGCCACGTTGGAGCCGAAAGTGCATGTGGAAGGAGCCGTTCCGCTCACATCCGCCCAGCGGAAGAAAGTCGTCAAGACACGAGATAGTCTGCTATCCGGTGGGGGTTACAATGACCTGCATGGTTTGGTAACCGAAGGTTCTGTCTTGCAGGCAAATCCTATTAATTTCGTGAT
Organism: uncultured bacterium; assembly: GCA_903930455.1. GTDB lineage: Bacteria > Zixibacteria > MSB-5A5 > CAIYYT01 > CAIYYT01 > CAIYYT01. The sequence continues at coordinate 2,959 of CAIYYT010000232.1, forward strand.
TCAGACGCTCGATTATGCAACAGTTAGCGTTCTGCGGAGTGAAGGTGCTAAACCTCCGCTCTTAAGTGCCAGCGCAGTCGTCGTGTGCCCAGAAAACAAGAGCATTGTCTTGCACAAACGTGCAAGTAAAAGCGCGACTTACCGAGAATTATTCCATACTCTCGGCGGTGCTTTCATCCCACCTAGCTTACGTGGAAGACAGGCTGACCGGTCTGGCCCAAGAAGCACGGCGATAAGAGAAATCTTCGAGGAAGCCCAGATCGTTGTCGGAGTTGACGACTATCCACCAATGATGATTGCAAGGGAGCTAAGCACTGGCTTCGTTCAGGTCGTCTATCTCGGGTTTAGGGTTAGCTCGAGCGGCCTGACACCACTGAGTCCAAACAATGAGGGAACCCCCTTTCTTGTCACATTCCAAGAGCTACCCCAATTCCTGGATAACGCTGACTGGGTACCAACTGGTAGAGCGCACGTGCTTGCATGGCTGGCATTGGGTGCGCCCGGCGCGGGGAAGAAACCACGATTCGGGGACTACACGGCCGCGGAATTGTTCGATTCCATAGTTAGGAAATGATCCCATTTGGCCCAGTCCCGTAGATACCGTCCTTCATGTCAATGGAATTAGGTTAGGGTTGAAGTCAAGTAAGTCAAACCCACTCGTGGCTTGACGTTTCAATCGAGTTACACCACGAGACAGGGAGTCACCCATGATCTCTCGCATCTGGCACGGCTGGACTGTTCCGGCAAACGCGGATGCTTACGAAGCGCTTCTCAAGAGCGAGATTTTCGGTGGCATAGGGAATCGCCGGATTGACGGCTATCGTGGGATTCAACTGTTTCGGCGGAACGTTGCCGACGAGGTGGAGTTCATAACCGTCATGTGGTTTGATTCCATCGATGCCGTTCGGGCTTTCGCCGGCGAGGACTACGAAGTTGCAGTTGTTCCCCCCAAGGCCAGAGAGTTGCTTTCGCGCTTTGATGCCCGCTCGCAACACTACGAAGTCCGAGCGGAATTGCAGGCTTGACATCGTTTTGGGTGCGTGGTCTAATCGTGTAGGTCAGAAGTACTGCTCTCCTGATCTTCAAAATTAAATGTTCAAAACCGACGCGGTTTTAGCGTACAAAACTTGACAACCACTATTGTCCTGGGTACGATGTATTACACTATTGCAATATGATACGGATTTGAGGAGGAGTGAACATGCGCAAAATGACCATTCTGCTGCTATCTGTCTTGCTGGCGTCTCTTGTCGCCTCATGCGCCACCACGCAGCTTACCAGTTTGTGGAAAGATCCATCGTATACTGCCCCGCCATTGAAAAAGATCATGGTGATCGCATTTCGCAGGGATCAGGTCAATCGCCGCATGTGGGAGGATGCTATTGCCACCGCCATAAGCGAACAGAAGACGACCGCGACTGCCGTTCCTTCGTACCAGCTTTTCCCCAACGACATTCCGCAACCCGATGATATCAAAGCATCCAAGGATCAGGGATTCGACGGCGTTCTGATTGTGTCCAAGGCCGAGCGCGATACCCTGACGAGCGAGGTCGCCGGCTATACGACCGATGAGTTGGTATCCAAGTATAGCCGCAGATGGGATAAGTTTGTGACACGCTATGAGACCGTCTATCATGCCGCAACGGCCGATACTTCGTTGGCTGTCAGCGTTCAAACCGACCTGCTTCTGACTCAGGGAGAAGAAGGACAGTTGGTTTGGTCAGCGACCAGCCAATCCGTCAATCCGACTTCCCGCAATGCGTTCAGAACTGCTGTCGCAAGCACGGTGGCCAAACAGTTGACCAAGGCACACTTGATCCCCTAACCCTCATTCTGTGCTCGGTTAGCTATCGCGTTTGATTTTTAGAGACCGCATGAAGGAGCCACAATGCTGAACAAAGTCAACTTGCTGGAGAAGTTCGGTCTAATCGATAAGTATGAATGCCCCAAGATCGTCGGTGAACTAAACGGACAATACGTCAAGCTGTCCAAACTCCAAGGCGAATTTGCCTGGCACAAACATGACTCCGAGGATGAACTGTTTCTTGTCGTCAAGGGTCGGTTGCGGATGAAACTCCGCAGCGGTGATATAATCCTCAACGAAGGGGAGTTCTTTATCGTGCCTTGCGGTGTCGAGCACGACCCCGTGGCAGAACCGGAGTGCTTAGTCCTTCTCTTCGAACCTAAATCAACACTGAACACTGGTGATGCTCAGAGCGAAAAGACCGTGAACGACCTTGACTGGATATAACCGGTAACTCACCCGCAAGGGTGGGAGTTTGCAGGTCGCCATCCCGGTATCGTCGCGGGTCAAACTCGCACTTGATTCGACACACCCCGACTCACTGCCAGTCAATGAGTTAGCTGAATGCCGCCAATATTTGCGAAACCTTCCACCCTCTGGAAGGTAGAACTTCCGTACTCGAATGAAGTGTAGTCGAATCGGACATGGCCCGATTTAGCTGTCACGGTCTTCGTCTCGTACCCCGCAATGAAAAGTCGAGATTGTGACCATGAAAAGCCACCCAAGATCATAGGAGGTTAGTTATGTACAGAATTCTCTCAGCAGCAGTCGTCGGAATGACGGTATTGCTTGCCGTGAGTGGTTGTTCGAATAAGGAGGCGGAGATGCGCTATCAACAGGCGTCATCCCAAGTCACCGCCCAAACGGACAGCCTCAAAGCTCTGCGTACCGAGTTGACCGTGAAATCGGACAGCCTGCAGATTGTCATGCAGTTAGGGGCCAATGCGAACGAGAAGATTCAGTCTCTTACCGATGAAAACCAAAAGGCAGCAAGGAACATAGCGGCGCTGTCGCGCAAGATTGACGAGAAGGACAAAGCTTATCAGAATCTCGAGTTGTCCTCGAAATATGAACAGTTCCGCCGGGATTCGCTCTTGGCCGAAATCAACTCGGTCTTCTCAGACACGAATATCACCCTCACCGATGTTCGTCAGGAGCTTGGCAACGAAAAGGTCATGTCGCAAGTGAAATCGGATTTTATCGAGAATGTCAAACCCTGGTACAACAAGTGGAAACATGATGCTACCAAGCGAAATTTCCTGCAGGTGCTATTTGCTTCCGGCAAGGCCAAGAAGCCGCTTAATGCGGAACCGAGCTTTGACAACCTGAAAACCACTCTCGACAGCCTGAGCGCTCCGCGCATCGTGCCCGTTGCGCCTGAAACGCCTGATACCACGAATATCAGACCGATCACAATGGAGACAGGAATCTAGTTGAGCAATCCAACTGGAACCCGTGCATTTTCTTGACCCATAAACCCCTACTGGCAACGGCAGGGGTTTCTGTTTGACAAGGGGAGACAAGTAGAAAATTCTGTATACGATTGGTGAAGTAAGTCAATACCACTCGGGGCTTGAATTTTCGAGAAACCACCCTCCAAGTGGGTTCATCTCTGTGTGCCGAACGCAAACGCTACTTGACCCGTGACTCAATCGGTAACGTCTTGCGAAATCCGATTCTGTCCGGCGCGTGAGAATCATCAAGTCCGGAAAGAGTTCCCCAGATGATGGTTTCGTCGCCGTAGCGGTCATTGATGGAGTCAAGCGCGGTATTTAAGCCGGGTCGGGTCTTTGTGGGCCACAATACCTGCTGCGGGGTCTCCGGAGCTAATTGAAATACTCCCACTGCAAAAGAGGTGGGCGTGTTCTTGCACAACTCATCACCGATAATCTGCCAGACCTCGTCGAAGATTTCCTTACTCCCCTGAATGTCATGCCCCAGTTGCCGATTGCCACCGGCGCTTTCGTGATTATCAAATCCGACCGACGCAAATACCCCGCGGGCCGTGAGTTTCGTTGCCCGCAAACGTCTTCCCGTTCTTTCGACAAGTCGCATCAAGACTGCCCGGTGGAAATCCAAGTCATGACATCGTTTTAACAACACATGTGAATGCCCAATCGATTTCGGTAGAGGGAGGATGTTATCCGAAACCCGCTGTGCCGTGGTCTCAACGCCGTTTAGGTTGGCCCAAAGACCGTATCCGCGAACGCCGAACATTCTCATCAGTTTGTGAGGTGAGTAATCGGCGAGTTGATCGAGAGTGTAGATCCCGACGGAATTGAGTTTGCGTGCGGTTGGTTCGGCAATTCCCCAGGCTTCGGTAAGA
>CAIYYT010000233.1 GCA_903930455.1 uncultured bacterium
GTTATGAAGACGTGGTCATAGACTCTTTTCGGAACAAGGTGGAGTTTCCGCTAGGATCGAATACCTTTCACGCCACCTGGCAGTACAATGTCGTCGCCACTTTGAAGGGTAGAACCAAACCTGACAGCACTTACGTCCTTGGCGCCCACTACGATTGTGTTGCCGTGGACACTAATGTGAATCCATTCATCAATGCCCCCGGCGCAGACAACAACGCCTCAGGTATGGCCGCTTGCCTCGAAGTCGCCCGCGTGTTGAAGAAAAGGGGCTTTCGACCCAGACAGACGATTCAGTTCGTGGCATTTGGCTCTGAAGAATTTATGACGATGTTTGCAGACGGGAAAAGCGGCAGTGAGCATTATGTGAGCAAGATTTTCGAATCAGAGCAGAAGGTAGCCGTCATGATTGACAACAATCAAATTGGCTACAGCCCGGGCTCCGATGCCTGGAAGGTCGATTTTCAGAACTACCCGGGGTCGGCATGGCTAACAAAACTGGCGCGTTTTTTATGCGCCAAGTTTACCAGGATCACCCCGGTCGACGCCGAAGATCACATCAACTACACGGATGCCCATTACTTTGCGAAGGCGGGATACTCGACGATCTTCTTCGAGGAATTTCAATTCTGCCCATTCACTCTCACGGCAGAGGACACTCCGGACAAATGCAATGCGGCCTACTGCACCGAAGTCTCGAGAATCTCGTGTGCCATTTTGATTTACTGCAATAGGTGAGAAGCCGCTCGTGTGAACTTGTACCCCACCCAGAGCCTTGCGTCGGGTGGGTTTTTCTTTGCTGGCTACAGACTGTGTCCTTAGATTGGCATTGAGATGAAGCTGAAGCATTACGATCATGATGGGCGGGCACGATTCGTCACATTCTGCACGCATCGCAAACTACCGATTTTAGGCAACCATCTATATCGAGACAAAGTTGTAAGCAGACTTTATGAGACCTGCAAAGACCACCGCCTCAAACTCCTCGGCTATGTAGTGATGCCGGATCATGTCCACTTGGTCCTAGTCCCACCGGAAGAGGTAGAGCTTGGACCCATTGTTGGCGAGTTGAAGCGCATCATGGCCAGAGACATTCACAAACTTCTAAAGGGCTCGCAATCTGATCTAGGCGGAGAACTCCTTGTAAGACGCGATGGCAAGGAGAAGATGGCTGTGTGGCAGCGTCGCTGTTTCGATCACAACTGTCGGACAGAGGAGTCAGTCTGGGAGAAGGTCAACTATTGCCACAACAACCCAGTCAGGAGGGGACTTGTGCGGCAGGCGGCGGATTGGCGATGGTCGAGCTACGGATACTATGCAGCCTCTGCCAACGTACTGCTCGAAATTGACGTTGCCGCCACTGACTAAAAAACCCACCCGACGCAAGGCTCTGGGTGGGGTACAAAGTCAGAAGGGGACTGGTGCGGCAGGCAGCGGATTGGAGATGGTCGAGCTACGGATACTATGCGACCTCTGACAACGTGCTGCTCGAAATCGACGTTACAGCCACAGAATGAAAAACCCACCCGACGCAAGGCTTTGGGTGGGGTACAAAGTGCAGAACCGATGCGGATGGAAAGTGATTGGTCCGCTGAGTTCCGCCTGCGGCGGAATGTCAGGAGCGCAGGGCGACGGACCTATCTGACTTAACCCGCAAGATGAGATACGGTATCGCTGTCAAAAAACAGGAACAAAATTATGCGGAGGTTTAATCATGTTTCGCTGGTTAATGATCGGAGTTGCTGTTCTGGCGGTAATGGTGGCCCAGCACAGCGCTACGGGAACGGAGCCCGACAACTCACCAATCGTCGGCAACTGGAACTGGATTCGTTCGTGCAGCGACATTCCCGTTGACTGCGAATATCCTGACTCCAGCCACCCGTACCAGACACTGTGGTTTCATGGGGATTCCAGTTACGCGTGGTACGTCGGCGACGAGCAACACGCCAGAGGACGATACCATCTCGAGGTTCGAGAGGTAGCGCCCGACTCCACGGCGGAGGTTGTCGTTTTTGATGGCGGTTCGCCCAGTGTTTTTGGGTATTGCATCATCGATTTTGTCAACGGCAATACACTAATCCTCAGAGATCCCTGTTGGTACGGCTTCATATACGTCTACCATCGAATCTTGTGGATATTCTAAGTAGGGGTTTGACGCAACACAGGAGTCCTGAGCGTAACTCCCTGACTTACGAAACTGCTACTCGAAATTGACGTTGCAGCCACTGACTGAAAAACCCACCCGACGCAAGGCTCTGGGTGGGGGACAAATTTTGCGGCAAGTGGGCTACGCGGCTTACGCGGCTGCAGAAGAGACGCGGCGCACCGGAACATGCGCCGCGCATTAATCAAAACCGATCGTTGAAACCGTTGTGGTTCTGATTTACAGAGTCTGCGAATTGCCTATCTCTTCAGTGCTGTCGGGAAGATCTTAATTGTCTCCGGCATAGAATCGTTGACAATCTTATTGAATGCAACTCTGTCTAAGAAGGTGTGCCCTGGTCTAACGACCTGCGGGGCATCCACTCTATTTATGGTATGAAAAGCATTCTCGAAGCTCATACCGGTCACTTCCGACAACAGACGTGCTGCGTCTGATCTATCTGGCATATTATCTCCTTAAGTTTATGCATAGTCACTCGCTTGTAGTGTGTTGACTTGTTGGCTACACAACAGGCGAACTGGATCACTTCTTTACTCGGAACAGACTGTCATCCCGGTCATTTCGAGTTAGTCGCCCAACCCTTTCTTTGCCACAATCTTGAGCAATTCGAATGGAGCCTTTGCGAGAGACTTTCCCACCTCCGCAAGAGCCGTCAGTGCTTCATCAACATCTGCCATATGATCTCACTCCTCAAATTGTTGGCGCAGTCGAGGCTGCTACCAAAGATCTGAATCCCGGACCCTCGATACCGTTTGCGGGCTCAGAATTCCCGCCACTTATTGACTAGCAATACACAAAACAACTGCCCGCGATCAAATCAGTCATCCGATTGAGAGTCTATATTGCTCGGTTGAAGAATCCTTGCGCTGTCTGTTCGCCCAGTATAGTCTATAGCAAACCACCTGCCAACATCAGTGCCAAAGAGCGGCTGAGTAGGAGAACAGGATCGACATATCAATTATTCGTAATGATCGTTCATGAATGCATGGGATTGTATGGAGTTAGTCGTTCTGACTTAGAGTAACGATTCAATGCCAAACATAGACTTGCAATTCTCAGTTCCTATCTGGAGAAATCCCGAAATTGGCGGAACCGACGAGTACAGTGCAAACGCCTGCGCAGGAACTCCGGCCACCAGTGCAAGTTGGTGCATACAAGCCGTAGTTGAGCAAGTCGAGTTTGCAGCGAAGCGCCAAACCCGACAATTTGGGGAGAGAGCAATGTCAAGTTCCGCATTTCACTGGGAATCCGACCTGCGGGACTGCTCCGGCTTGTAGTTGTCGCCGGCCCATACAGTAGCCAAGATACGTACCTTGAGCTTCTGCGCCAAGTCCTCCGGAGATTCATAAAGGACAAAATTCCGGTGATTTATATCAAAGTGGATCTCTGTCTTATCCTCCTCGCGGCAGCACATTATCACGGTCTTCCCCATTCCGTGAGCGAAGCCAGCCTCGTAGTAGACTCCGTTTCGATGATTTGTATAGTCAGCAACGACGAATCTGCACTCTCTTAGCCCGGCGACAATCCGATCGTCAATCAAGTCGTTGTGCTCAATTTGATCGATTCTCATAGCCTCATAGCCAGCCGCTTCGATTCCTGCCTTCAGTCCTCGCTCATATGTGTGTTGCATGCTTCCATCAAACCACATGGCTACAAATGCCCGATTGGACTCCCATCCGCGCGTCTCGCGAAGTTTTTGCACCCTGTCCAAGCCTCTAACAGAAACCGAGACCATGGTTGGGTCCGCGCCCGTTCTATGCTCCCGGTTCAAATAGCCGAGGTCAATCAGATTATTGATCTGCGACTCAAACTCATAGATGTTTATTGTGTAGCCAAGACCTCTTTCCGCGGGGGCTAGCGGCAACGGTTGGCCTAGCCGCTCCGTGAGTTTGGCCAGACTGACCAGAAGCCTGTCGAGTTTTTGCAGCATGTCAGAAGGCCCACCGCTAATAATCGACTCTATGTGCGTCTTACGCAGTTCCACGACCAGCCCCCTATCATGGCTCCCACGCACAAATCCACATATTAGTCCTTTTTCATGTTCCGTGCAGGGGGAAATCCCTGAAATTGCATCCGTCGTGATCCTGAAAGCTCTGCAAACCGGGCATTCAATATGGTAGATTTGATTGAGCGGACCAATTCCGGTCCCCTTACAGTCTGTGCTACATATTGGGCACTTGTCGAATATTGACATTGTTGATTCCTCATCGTCTGACGAGCAAACGGCGGGCCTTGCGACCCGCCGTTTGATTGTCAAACCAATTTGGTTTAGTACATATCCCCGTAGCCGCCGCCGGGAGGCATCTGCGGGCCGGGTTTATCTTTCTCCGGTTTGTCGGTGATCACCGCTTCGGTGGTCAGAAGCAACGCCGAGATCGAAGCGGCGTTCTCCAGCGCGATGCGGGCAACCTTGGTCGGGTCGACCACACCGGCTTTCATCAGGTCTTCGTACACGTCGGTCTGAGCGTTGTAACCGAACGCGCCTTTTTCGTGCTTCACTTTGTCGACAACGACGGAGCCTTCGACACCGGCGTTCTCGGCGATAAAGCGAATCGGGGCTTCCAGCGCGCGACGAATAATATTGATACCGATCTGTTCGTCCCCTTCGGCTTTCATCGCACTAAGAGCAGGGATCGAGCGGAGCAGCGCCACGCCACCACCCGGAATTACGCCTTCTTCAACCGCAGCGCGAGTGGCATGAAGCGCATCTTCAACACGCGCCTTTTTCTCTTTCATCTCGGTTTCGGTAGCCGCGCCGACATGAATGACAGCCACGCCACCGGCGAGTTTCGCCAGACGCTCTTGCAGTTTCTCCTTGTCGTAGTCCGAAGTAGTATCTTCGATCTGACGTTTGATTTGCTCAATGCGTCCCTTAATATCGGCCGGTTTGCCGGCGCCTTCGATGATAGTGGTGTTGTCTTTGTCGATGACGATCTTCTTGGCGGTGCCGAGATCGGACAGAACGGTGTTCTCCAGCTTGAAGCCAAGTTCTTCGGAGATGACTTTGCCGTTAGTCAGAACGGCGACGTCGTCAAGCATGGCTTTACGACGATCACCAAAGCCGGGGGCTTTCACCGCGCAAACTTTCAACGTGCCGCGCAGCTTGTTGACAACCAGAGTCGCCAGCGCTTCGGATTCAACATCCTCGGCGATGATCAGCAGTGGTCTGCCACTCTGAGCGGTCTTCTCCAGAATCGGGAGGAGGTCTTTCATCGCGGAGATTTTCTTGTCGTGAATCAGGATGTAGGCATCTTCCATCTCGGTTTCCATCGATTCCGGATTGGTGATGAAGTATGGCGACAGATAGCCGCGATCAAACTGCATACCTTCGACCACTTCGAGAGTAGTGTCGGTAGTTTTGGCTTCTTCAACGGTGATGACGCCGTCCTTGCCGACTTTTTCCATCGCGTCGGCGATTAGCTCACCAATCACCTTGTCATCATTGGCGGAAATGGTGCCGACTTGAGCGATCTCGGCCTTGTTGCCAATTGGCTTGGACTGCTTCTTGAGTTCTTCAATCACGACCACGACGGCCTTTTCGATACCGCGCTTTATGCCCATTGGGTTGGCGCCGGCGGTGACATTTTTGAGACCTTCGGCGAAAATCGCCTGCGCGAGCACTGTGGCTGTGGTGGTACCATCACCGGCAACATCGGAAGTTTTGCTGGCGACTTCACGCACCATCTGCGCACCCATATTCTCGAAATGATCTTCGAGTTCGATTTCTTTCGCGACCGACACGCCGTCCTTGGTCACGGTCGGGGAGCCAAATTTCTTGTCGATGATGACATTGCGGCCTTTGGGACCGAGGGTCACTTTTACGGCATCGGCAAGTTTGTCGACACCCTTTTTGAGCTTCTCGCGAGCTACGGAACTAAATTCTATCATCTTTGCCATTGGTATCACCTCTCCTTATTTCTTGAGAACCGCGAGAATATCGGACTCGCGCATAAACAGGTACTCGATTCCGTCCACCGTAACTTCGGTGCCGGAGTATTTGCCATAGAGAATTTTGTCGCCGACTTTAACGTTGACGGGAATCAGCTTGCCGTCATCCGATATGCGACCCGGACCGATGGCGATGACTTCGGCTTCCTGCGGTTTTTCCTTGGCGGTATCGGGAATGATGATTCCGCCTTTCTTCATCTCGCCTGTGTCCAGCGTCTTGACCAGAACCCGGTCTTGTAACGGTTGGATGTTCATTAAGAAAGCTCCTTGCTTAATTGGTTACTGTTAAACGTTGAATTGCTTTGCTGCCTTTTTCAACCCTATTAGCACTCACCAGTGACGAGTGCTAACAATTGTACGCAAAGATATGGATGCGGTTGCAGCGGTCAAGTGGAATTTTTTCGAGCAGCCGAAAGATTTCGAGCAGGCGCTCTATCAGCCTATCTGGTTGTCATTCCGCGCGTTAGGGAACTGGCGTCACTTGATTGGCTGGTTACGGACAGGCGAAGCAGGGCTTATGACCACCTGAGAAGATGTAGGTGATCAGATAGACCATATCGGAGATATCCACAACAGCATCACAACTGGCATCGCCTGCCAGCATTGGATTTGGAGCAGGACCGCCGGAGAAAATGTAAGCGATGATGTATACGACATCTGCTATGTCGACTGCATTATCTCTGTCGGCGTCCCCGCAGATGTATGACGGAGCGGGCGGGTCCGTGATAGTCATCGAAATGTGGATTGTGTCAGTGCGGGCGGGAATATCATTGTCCGCGACGACCAGAGTGAGATAGAAAGTTGCCTTGTAGCTGGGAGTGCCGCTGAGGGCGCCAACAGTGTCTCCTGCGAAGCTTAGACCGTACGGCAGATCGCCGCTGAAGTGGGTCCAATGACGGGGGGATGAACCTCCGGCGGCATGGAACGAGTAAGTATAGGGCACCTGGAGATAGGCGGCTGGCATGTCCTCAGTGTGAATGTGTATTTGGCCGTCGCACCAATCACCAATGCCATCGGCATTCTCATCCCATTGATCGTTATTGGCGATGTACGGACAGTTGTCGCAGGCATCACCCAGGCTGTCTGAGTCGCTGTTTTGCTGAGAGGCGTTTTTTTTCATGGGGCAATTGTCGGCGGCGTTGAGGAGACCGTCACCGTCGATATCAGGATCGCAAATATCCCCCAAGCCATCGCCGTCAACATCATGCTGATTCGGGTTGTATGCATATGGGCAGTTGTCGACCGGGCAGGTATTCTCAGGATGCCCGGGATCGCCAAACCGGTCGCCATCGGAATCAGTGCAGACAACCGGGAGCGAACAGAGTGTTACTCCATAGATGCCAAAGGCTGCTCCTGATGCCATGGGCCGCCATAAATACCAGTGTACGGCTGAATCCCAAGTATTGTATGCCGCATATTCCTTGGTAGCATCATCGTAACCAATACCGGTTATGAAGTGATCGGTATTACCGTCAGCATCGCTGTCCACGAGCAAGACGATCGGTCTCCGATTGTCGATCTCGGTTTCGAATTCCTGCCAGGAAAAGTCTGCGAACGACTGGCTGCTGGAACTCGGGCCAGCCCCAGGCATGGCGTACGTGACGTAGCCGCGAAAGGCGCTCTCAACATCATTAAACCAGCTCCAACCGTAGTAGTTGCCATAGCTACTGCGTGAGGTCATCATGAAGTCGGCGACGCAGTTGTCGGCGTGTGCTCCGCCGGTTTGTGAACGGTCGGTCATCAGCGGCCCCGGTGCGTTGTCGATCGGGCAGGCGTAATCTCGAAAGTGATTGAATTGCGCTGAACTGCAGTTGGGATTGCCCTGATCATCGGCGATCATCGTATTGACTGCCGCCGTCTGTGTGGCAGCGTTGCCTGGTACCAAATCAGCAAACCCATTGGCGTCCCAGAACCCGATCACCATTCCCAAGGCCGTAGGACCACAACCATGGCGCCACAGGTAGGGAGGAACGCCCTGGATGATATGTTGTGACCTTGAAGGAGGTCGCAGACCGAGATCCATGTCGGCGGGTGGAATCGGCCCGGATGTACTTTGCTGTGCAAGAACTGTTGCAAAGGGTAATGCCAGACTAAGAGCTACGACGAGCCCCAACACGAAAGCCCATTCCAGACGCTTCGACATGTTGTATGCTACCTTTCCCAATTATGTAACATAATGTATCATGGACAATCCTGTTTGTCAAGTACTTTTCGCATCGGCTGGCAGCGCCCCCGGTGTTCCTGTCAGTTTGCGACAAGCACAGTGTTTAATTTTCACACTTCTTTCGCGTCTCTGAATTTTTCCTTGACAAAGTCTCAGAAAAGTCCCTCCATAGTATTACCTAGAGCAACATAGGTCAGCATCGGTAACGAAGACTATAGGAAATGCCATGTTCGGTTCTCGACATCGGTCGACAATCTTTGTTCGCTGCTATTATATATCGACCTTTCGATCTGAGAAAGGTCCCAGGAGCCTAATCTATAATTCAAAGGGGGTGATGAGGGAGAGGTAGTTGGTTCTGGACACGCACCCCGAATGACTTCGGAGCCGCGATACCAATCAGAGGATACATACAGTAATCCTAGGAGGGATTAGTGACAGGAATTGTCACATGGGCTAAACCCTAAACTTGGAAGAGGAGAATCGCAGTATTGATGGCTAGTGATTAGCACGTATTATCTGTTCTTTTGTCAAGAAACCTCACAAATGAAGGAAGAGAAGTACAATGAGAGTAACTGTTACATTAGTTCTGCTTCTTGCGTTATTCAGTCTCGCTCCTGCCGCCGAGGACTTTCACATTGGAAAGCTCTGCGTCAGTTCCAGCACAGACACTTACGCGCCGGGCGAAGTCATTGTGAAGTTCAAAGATGGCGTGAGCAAACAGCAAGCTAGTACTGCTCTGGCCGATCTCGGCACGTCAGTGATTTCGACTAATGCTCAAATCGGAATCCAGGTGCTCAATATCCCGGCTGGCAAGACGGTCGAGGAAATGGTCGCTACCTTCAGCGCCCGGGCCGACGTGGAATACGCCGAGCCGAACTATATCGCTCATGAGTTTATGACTCCGAACGATCCATACTATGTTTATCAGTGGCACCTGCCCCTCATTAACATGCCGGCTGCCTGGGATCAATCGACCGGCATACCCGGTGTGGTCGTGGCGGTCATCGACTGCGGTGTGGCCTATGAAACTTACGGAGCCTTCACGCAGGCGCCGGATCTGGCAGGCACCCATTTTGTCGCCGGATATGACTATGTCAACAACGACAGCCATCCGGACGATGACTGCGCCCACGGTACGCACGTAACCGGCACCATCGCGCAGACCACTAATAACAGCCTCGGCGTGGCGGGCGTTGCCTTTAACTGCAGCATCATGCCGATAAAGGTTCTTGATGCCTCCGGAAACGGCACCTATGCCAATATTGTTAGCGGTATCACTTTCGCAGCCGATAACGGCGCCAAGGTAATTAACATGAGTTTTGGCGGCGCTTCGGGCTCAACGGCGCTGCAAAACGCCGTAATATATGCTTACAATAAGGGTGTCACGATCGTTTGCGCCGCGGGTAACGCAGGCACCTCCGCCGCACAGTATCCGGCAGCCTATACGCAGTGTATTTCCGTGTCGGCTGTCCGTTACGACAAGACCTATACGGATTACACTAGCTACGGTTCGACCATCGACATCTGTGCTCCCGGTGGAGATGTGAATGTCGATCAGAATGGTGACGGATATGTCGACGGCGTGCTGCAGCAGACGCACGACGGAACCAACTACGGGACATTCGGCTATTACTTCTACTCAGGCACGTCGATGGCCTGTCCGCACGTGGCCGGCGTGGCCGCCCTGCTGATTTCCAAAAACGGTGGCACCATGACCCCCGCAGCAGTGCGGGCAGCTCTGCAAAACACCGCGACGGATCTTGGCGCGACGGGTTGGGATCAGTACTATGGCTACGGTCTGGTTAACGCGAGTGCCCGTTGGCATCGATTTCCACCACCAATCCGCCAGTAGCCGCGTTCTCCGGGACGCCGACTTCGGGCACTTATCCTCTGACGGTTACCTTCACTGACGCGTCAACCTACACTCCAACCAGCTGGGCTTGGACGTTCGGTGACGGCGGTACTTCGACCGTGCAGAATCCGTCGCATATCTACACGGCGGCGGGCACCTACACGGTAGCGCTGACGGCGACCAACGCCTACGGTTCAAATACGCTGACTAAGACCGGTTACATTACAGTCACGGCTCCGAACACCAATCCGCCGGTAGCCGCGTTCTCAGGTACACCGACTTCGGGTACGATTCCGTTGACGGTTGTTTTCACCGACGCGTCGACCAACACTCCGACTAGTTGGGCCTGGACGTTTGGCGACGGCGGCACTTCGACCGTGAAGAATCCGTCGCATATCTACACGACAGCGGGCACCTACACGGTTGCGCTGACGGCCACCAACGCGTATGGTTCAAACACATTGACCAAGACCAGCTATATCACGGCATCGGCTGTGACTCAGAGTTGTGACGATTTTGCTGATGGCAGTATCACCGACTGGCTTAACAAGAGTGGCACCTGGACGGCGACCGGCGGTTACATGAAGGGCAATTCGACCACAACCAACGCCAGGACGACTTCGCCGTTCGGTTCATATTCGACGGCCACAATCAACTGCAGCGTGCGGATGAACACGGGACGTTCAACAAGAAACGCTCGTATCATCTTTGGCTACACCAATACCACCAACTACCGTTATATTCAGGGTGACGACGTTGGCAACACTTGGAAGATTTACGAAATGACTAGTGGAAGCTCCAGTCAGAAGGCTTCCTGGTCAAGCACGATCAGCACTGCTACGTGGTATGCAGTCACGGTGAAAGTCTTCTCCACTGGTGTCGTGTCGGTTGCGGTCGGCGGCACAACGCTCGGATCGTATACCTTCTCGTCGGTCAAGACCGGACCGGTCGGCGTGGGTTACAACAATTCCAATTCCGACTTCGACAATTTCTGTGTCTCCTCGGCTGTGGCTTCCTCGGACGATTGGGTAGAGATGGGCGAAGGTCAGACTGAAGCGAGCCTTCCGACAACATTCACTCTGAATCAGAACCATCCGAACCCGTTCAATCCGAGCACGGTCATCTCTTACTCTCTGACGACGTCAGCCGACGTTGAGTTGGTTGTGATCAACGTGTTGGGTCAGCAGATTCGGACTTTGGTCAACCAATACCAATCAGCCGGTGATCACAGTGTGGTCTGGGATGGAAGGGACCAGGGCGGCAATCAGGTTGCTTCCGGTATCTACTTCTATCGCATGACATCGGCCGGCAGTGTTGATACTAAGAAGATGCTTTTGATGAAGTAGTTCACTGCTTCTACCATAAACTGCATCAGGCAGGAAGCGTTTCGCAACTAAGAAGCCCCGTCTACCAAGGCGGGGCTTCTGCTATCAATGGCATAGAAGAGACTAGCAGGCCCTCAATAGGTGTAGTGGTAGCAGATCACAGCGGGTGAACCGCCCACGAAGAAGAGAGCTTACAAGCAGCTTGGATTACTGGCTACGTCAGGTTTTAGCGGATGGGAAGCTGTGCTGTGGGAGCGTGACCTGACAACGTGGTCGATTGGAGGAGCATTGCGTCACGTCACACGCCGCGAATAAACGCGAGAGCAAATGCCGGACGGAATGGCGCGGCGCAAGACGTGACGGAACGGGAAACGTTGTGACGCCATCAGAAGCGACGACGTCAGTAGAATCAATAGCATGATGCTTTTCATGACATTCTCCTAATGGTAGAAGGGCTTTGGGTTGATTTTGGCTACTCGAGGGTATTCCCCCCGGCGAGCAGTGAACAGAGAGATGGCTTTGGTTGCGAGATCGATTCTGAAGATCTCGCAGCACATAAAAGTCTCGTAAACGATACCTATTAACTCCTTGCCGTCCGGCGTAAACCGGCCAAACACCGGCCTAAAGGGACGAGATAATCCTGGGACGGTCGTGTGATCGATATAGTTGGTCAGGGTTTGGTTCGAGAAATCAAAGATGTCCAGACCCCCGATGTTGGGATTGTCCCAGGGATCATAGTAGGACAGGAAAGCGCGTTTACCGTCAGGATGCACTGTAAAATCTGTGTAATTGGCGTCTGCAAAGTGGAGGGATTTCATGACTTTTCTCACTTTGAGGCTATCCGTATCAACCAGAAAGAGCCCGTTGTAGTAAATCATCAGCATCCATTTACCGTCGCCGCTGAGTTCCATCGGTCCCGCAGGAATATGCCCTCCCAAGCTATCGGACAACGCAACTGAGCTTTCAACCGGAGGTGTCGCGCTTAGATCAAGTACATATAGTAGCGTGTCGATGCCGTAGCCAGGGATGCCGTAGTTGATGTAAAGGAGTTGCTTGGTCGGATGGAATCTCCCCCAGAAGTAGGTAATCGCCTTGTGATAAACAACCGAAAGCGAGGGGACTCGAAGAACCCAAATTTCCTGCGAAGCCTTTACCACCAGATACTGCTCGTCGGGCGACAATACCACCTCATAGCCTCTATGCTCCCAGTCAGATGCGACTGTATCGCCGGTCGACTCCCTAATTATGCGGGTCATACGACCGGTCGCGTAAGTGTACTCACCGTCGTGCGAAAAGGCCAGATCTCGGTAAGGCTCGCCGGGATACCAGACAGAATCGAGTATCTCCCCGGTGCGGGTGTTGAAGGTCAATACAGAGACCGGTGGTTGGACATAGCTGTAGAGTAACTTGTAATACGGTTCCGGTTTGTTGTCAGGACCGCTGGACTTGTCCGAACAGCCGAAACCTGCCGCCAAAAGCAGCAGAAAGAACAAGAAGAAAAGCCGATTTTTCACATAGATACCCTCCCATGGGTGGTTGATACATATCATCCGCGACCGGATCGTATACCGGTCGTCGCCATTTCAATGCTGAGAACAAACTCCGGTGTCTGGCGAGGTTACATCTAAGATGACGTGGGAAGCGTTAATTTGTCAAGTCGATAATAGAAGTTTTCGTGATTATTGAGCCGATAATCGGGATAGAATCCTGACGGACACCGACGCGATTTTGGTCTTAGCACAAAAAAACCGTGTCAAAGCTCCCCAACTAGCTCTGACACGGACGGACTGTAAATCCCCGCTTTTAGCCCCGAAATCTCTTGCCCGTTTTGTCGCCACCCCTTTGGATTCTTGCCCATTGTTTATGCAATGCTCGTGCCAAACTCTGTGGGAATTTGTAACCGTTTGTTTGGCAATGAGAACGAACATAAATCAAGCGCGAGAGCGGACGCGGTTTTCTGGACTAATACCTGAGCGGAACAAACTTTGAAACAATCGTTTCAGTCTGATGACAGTTCGGTGTAGGTGGGAGTAGAGAGATAGCGCTCACCGGTATCGCAAACAAAGGTGACGATCAGCTTGCCCTTGCTTTCAGGTCGTGAAGCAATTCTGATTGCCACGGCAACATTGGCGCCAGCCGAAATGCCCATCAGGATGCCTTCCTGACGGACGACTTTGCGAGTGATTTCAATGGCTTCGTCGTTTTCCACGGTCAAGATTTCGTCAGCAAGTTCCTGCTCGAAAATTCCCGGTTTGAAGCCGGCGCCGATTCCCTGAATGGGGTGCGGCCCTCGGATGCCTTTGGTCAGAAAGGGGGACGCTGCCGGTTCAACAGCGATCATCTGCAGACCCGGTTTGCGGTTTTTTAAAACTCTGGCGCAACCGGTGAACGTGCCACCGGTGCCGATTCCCGATACGACAACGTCAACTTTGCCGTCGGTGTCATTCCAGATTTCTTCGGCGGTAGTTTTGGCATGAATCTCCGGATTGGCCGGGTTGTTGAACTGCTGCGGCATGTAATACTTTGCGTCACCCGCAGCCAACTCTTCGGCGCGTTTGACGGCTCCGGGCATTCCTTCCGGGCCAGGTGTCAGAACCAATTCGGCGCCAAACGCCTTGAGCAGATTGCGTCTTTCAACCGACATGGTCTCAGGCATAAAGAGCAATAAACGATAGCCCTTGATCGCACAGACAAATGCCAGCGCAATACCGGTGTTGCCGGAGGTTGGTTCGACAATGATCGTATCCTTTCTGATCTTGCCCTGTCGTTCGGCGGCTTCAATCATTGCTAAGCCGATACGGTCCTTCACCGAAGAGCAGGGATTAAACGATTCCATCTTGCCGACGACACGACCGGGCAGGCCACCTGCCACACGGTCAAAGAAAACCATGGGCGTGTTTCCGATCAAATCGGTAATGCAATGTGCGATCTTCATAACTCTCCTTTGGGCAGTCTCAAATAAAGTACATCTCTGATGACAGACCGGCTGACTGGATAATGTCGGCCAAGGTTATCGATCGGAGATTAATCTGCAGTTGCTCTAACTGGCTGTCTAAAACCTTGATAAGCGTCTGGCCAACAGGGTCTCCGTTGTTCATTCGCTCCGACAGTGAGGCTGGCACGGCAAATTCGGACGCTCCTTCGCAGGCGAAAATCACGTCCGCCAAGGTGATTTGATCGGGCGAACGAGCCAGATAATAGCCTCCGCCTGCGCCTCGGACTGACGTGACAATCTCGGAGGCCTTCAGGCGCGAAAAGATCAATTCCAGAAACCGCAAAGGAATATTCTGGCCGGTAGCGATGTCTTTGACACCCACATGGCCGCCGCGAGCATTGATCGCCAGATGGACCAAAGCGCGTATTCCGTAAAAAGACTTGTTCGAAATCATATTCTCCTGATTGCAATACGACGCTAGTCCGGACTTGGTGAGAGAAATTCCCTAATCCCATCGGAAAAAGTGCAGTTAGGCGCTGCCAATAACTCTGGCTGGGCGTATGCGAGGATCGGCCATTCGGACCCGCGACGACTTCGGCCGGCTGAGTCCCGCTCTGACTTGTGTTGGGCTGACAGGCATGATCTGTGTTGGAGGTTGATGCGGACTCAGATCACCGGAGTCTCAGTCCGGGCATTGTAAACTAGTCCCGCAGGTGCACTTTTTCACTTGACAAAGCAGACTGGATTTGCGACATTAAGAATGCGATCAGGGTGGGGACCGTGACAGATCTATTTTTTGGACAGAAAACATAGATAAGCTACCAGCGAGTTTGTTCTCGCCGGCCTTGATTTTCATAACGATTTGTCTGCAAGGAGGTAGGCGTATGCGGGCAAAAATGATACTGCTTGTCGGTGCGTTGATCGCCATGGCTTTGGACATGGCGTTTACGTTGGCAGCCGACACGAGTCAAAATACTGCGAACGTTTCCAGCTCTCCCCAGGACTGGTATTACAAGTCGGGGTCTGTTGACTACTGCCCCAACGGCATGCCGGATCTTGATCAGAAGCAGGACTTCACCTGGCCCCCGGATGGCGTGGTGGACCCGGGCTACTGCGGTCCGGTTGCAGTAGCCAACTGTTTCTGGTGGTTTGACTCCAAATTCGAGCCCAACCCTATTGCTCCTCCAATTTACAATGACGGCTATCCGCTCGTCCAGACCTATGCGACTATGCCGCCGATCTGGGATGATCACGATTCTCAGAACGCCGTTCCCTTCATCCGGGCTCTGGGTGTTTCCTTCAACACAAATATGGCCGGACCGGGAACAGGAACTAACATCAATGACATGCATGCGGGCATCCAGGCATGGTTGCACTCGAGGCTACTCGACAATGACTACACAGTGAATCTCTACGATTGCCAGGCCCTCAATTGGAATTTTCTGGCGCACGAAGTGCATCGTAGCCAAGATGTGATCTTGCTGATCGGTTTCTATGTCTCCGCCAATGGTAACCCGTTAGAGTGCTGTCGCATTGGTGGGCACTATGTTACAGTGGCCGGCGTTGACTCGGCCAATAACAGAATAGCCCTCTCCGATCCGGATCTAGACCTCACTCCTTTGGGGGGATCTCATAATGACGCGGCCAACGTCTCACACGACATCTATGATATGGCAACGATGGGGCCGATGATGTGTGAGCCGCACGCCGGCTGTCTGTTTATGCCGGGATATCCGGTTGCACAGATCGCCTATGATTTCTATGGTCAGAACGGTGGTACGACTTGTCAGGGGACAGTGCCGGGGCCAATGTGGGCGATTGTCGAGTACGCAGAGATTATCTGTCCGACACATGAACCCATTAAAACCTGTGAATACTACAAACCGGGTTATCCCGACTACGCACCAAACGGTATGCCCGACTTCGACCAGAAGCAAGACGGTTGGGTCGGTTGGAACGGCGGTTGGAGCTTCTGTGGGCCGGTAGCTGCACTAAACTGCCTCTGGTGGTTCGATTCCAAATTCGAGACTAACACCACACCGCCGCCAGCAAATATCGACAACTATCCGTTGCTGCAGAACCCGTCGCTTACTATGGATGACCATGATGCTTCCACTGTCATCAACTACATCAACACGCTGGCGCCAATGATGGGTTGTTTGCCGGGACCGGCAGGTTTCGGTACAAATATCAACCAGATGGTCACTGGTTTGCAGCAGTGGATCGACAATGCCGGACTGCACAAGAACTATGCCATTTCCATGTTCCCTGCGCCGACTTTCCCGCTGATCCGCGACAGTATCCTGCACAGTCAGGACGTGATCCTGCTCTTGGGCTTCTGGCAGGAGGACCCCACCGGCCTACCACCATACTGCACCCGCATAGGTGGTCACTGGGTTACGGCGGCTGGTGTCTGCACAACGTCGACGAGAATCTGCATCTCTGATCCCTATTTCAACCACAACGAAGGTGAGCCACCTTTGGGCTTGCATGGTTCAGCAGTACACAACGATGCACAACTTGTCTCAGGGCCTCATGGGACGATTAACCATGATGGCTATACGCTGGGCCCGCATCAATTTCTGTGTCCGCAGTTGCCAGTGCCACTTGGTTTGGAAGTGCTCGATTATCCCGACAGTTTGCCTTACGTCCTGCAGTTCGAGCGGATGAATCAGCCGGTCGACCCGCCGTTGGTCGGGGTTCCAAACCCGGCATTACCAGTCTACACTATGATCGAGTGGGCAGTCGTTGTCTGTCCGAAGAAGCCATGTCCGGCAGGACCGGCATACGGCGACAGCACGAAAACGGACCCATGTTTGACAATCTGTCCAAAGTCGGACGCTGTGTTTAGAGTCACTGAGAAAGACAGTTGCGGCAACCTGATTTGCGATCTGAACGGCACCTGGCTTGACTTCAGTCAGTGTCCCGCTGTGCCTTGCCCCACGGAAGAACCGGCGTGGCCGAGGGTATTTCCCGACTCTTGTCGTGATGGTGTGCATTACTTCAACGTAGATGCCAGCTTGTTGGGGTGCGTCAACTGCCAGGCGGGACTGATCATCAACGGTCAGTTCTGGCGGGCAATTCCGGCGTACTTCTTCGATGTCAATGGAGATCTCTGCGTCACTCCAAACGACTTCGTCGCGGGCGTCTGCAACGACTATGACTGCAACGGCATTGTCGACAACACCGATCTGGCGATCTTCGCTCAGCATCTTGGGCATTGCTGTCCGACCTGCAACTGCAAGCCGGGCAATGCCAATGGTGATGCCATGACTGACATTTCTGATGTTGTGTACCTGATCGCTTACATCTTCAGTGGCGGTCTGGCCCCGACACCGTACCCGATCTGTTCCGGCGACGCCAACTGCGATTGTGCGGTGGACATCTCAGATGTAGTTTACCTGATCGCATACATCTTTAGTGGTGGCAATGCCCCATGCACGTGTGACGAGTGGATATCCACTACCAAATGCGGTCTGCCTTTGAGGTAGGCGATCGATAATCCTGTTCAAAGCCGCTCCCTTGGGGCGGCTTTTTTTGTGTTTGTCACACTGTGGGATCAGTGTGTATCTTGTTGTGGGGAGGAACACAGCGCGGCAAACCGATTCCCAATTGTGAATTGGAGAAGATGACAATGAGACAGGCGGCAATCTTTTTGAATGGCGCCTACCCGGCGGCGCATCTCGATTATTATGGCGTCGCGATTGACGTAGCCAAGGGTCGTGGAATGGTAATTGCCGTCGATGGTGCGTTGCATTTGTTTCATGATCTCGGGAAAACGCCTGATCTCGTTCTCGGTGACTTTGATTCGGTCGAAACAACGATTCTGCAGAAGTACGCAGGCGTGCAACAGGTCAATTATCCCGTCGACAAGGACGCCACTGACGGCGAACTGGCGATCAAGTATGCTCTGGATCAGGGCTGCGATCAGCTCGAAATTTTTGGCGCCTTTGATACGACATTCGAGAGTGACCAGATGTTAGCAAACGTTTTTTTGCTGGCTCTGGTCAGTGATCGGCAGCGTGCGACCGGACAAACACTCAACGCGCGACTCGTGGATCACCGGCAGGAGATCTA
The DNA here is from genome assembly GCA_903930455.1 of uncultured bacterium. GTDB lineage: Bacteria > Zixibacteria > MSB-5A5 > CAIYYT01 > CAIYYT01 > CAIYYT01. The sequence goes on from CAIYYT010000233.1 coordinate 18,462, forward strand.
TTTTCTCGATGATAGCGATCTTCAATTGGCGGGTACGCCGGGTGACATGCTGTCGGTTATTCCGATCGGCCGAAGTGTCAGAGTCACTCTGCGCGGCACCAAGTGGGAGCTAACCGATCAGTTGACGCGCTTGGGTTCAAGCTTGACGCTGCGCAATTTCTTTGCACACGAGACAGTGACGGTTGCCATTGGCGGTAGTGCGGTGATCGTGCATCGACGCACCGGCGATAGGTAAACGCTGAGACTTCTCGCCACGGCGCCGAGCTCCAAGCTCTCGGATTACTTATAAAACTCGATCTCGTCCACCTGCAGCAGGAACTTCTCAATTGGACCGCCGACAGTGAAAAACTGTACGCCCTGAATGTCGGTCCCCGTCCACTGCACTTTCTTGCCGAACGGCATCTGCTTGAAACCGTTAAATGGGATCTTGTATTCCTTCCATTCACCGGTCGGAGGCGTGAAAGAGAACGAGTGGAACATGAAATCGGTCACAGCCGCGGCAGGCAGGTCGATACGGTAAGTGTTGCCATCACCCTTGGCCCAGAATTTGATGCCTGTGTATGACGTAACATCGTAGATGGTCTTGCCGCCATTGAACCGTGAGCCGGCGCCCGCGAACATAACATAAGGATTGCTTCCGAGAATAACACTGCCGACAATCTTGAGCGATTGTTTGGTTCCCGCAGCTCCATCTGGCGCAATGCTAATCGTAGCTTTGGACTTGCCTTGCATGATCGAATCAGTAACGGCAATCCACGATAGCTGTCCCAATGTGGCCTTGCCTTCGAAATCAACGATTTTGACTTTGGGAACCATGGCTTTTACCGCTGCTGCTGTTGCAGGCGCAGTCTTGGTTGTTGTCGAATCGCCCTGAACGACCGAAAAGACAACCAGCAGCATAAGCGCCACAATTGCGACGCACGAGATCAATTTGTTGATTGAGCGGAACATACAACTCCTCTTCCACAGATATTACCGATAGCCGTCAGTCGGCGGCAGTGTAGTTGATACTTCCCGGATAGGTGAAGGTCTTACCTTCGGAATAGATCGTCGTGTCCAATTCGAATGGTATCGAGAGCCTTGCCTCAGTCACGGGTGAGATGTCGATATTGAACAGCGGGCCAAAATCACCGAACTCCAGAGGAGTCGCTGAGGCAAGCTCGAAGTATCCAAGCGAATCGGGGCCGCTGATACTCCATCCGTCGCAGAGTCCGCCATCATCGGCGGCGATTAGCGACACATTGCAGGTTTTCGGCGTGTCGAGTTTGAAACGGAAGCGGTCGATGTTGCGCGGGATATGCTGCGCTCGGACGATCATTCGCAGGTGACCGGCTGTCACGGTCGGCGAATCGAAAGTGATCACGCCGACCCGATCATCGCCATATATGCTGCCGAGGTCAAGGGAGGTGTCGAACTGACCGGTTAATCCCTCATATGCGAATTGTACTCGAACATCATGAGTGCCGACGCGCTTCAGAGTGGTATAGCTAAGCTTGTACTGCCCGCCAAGATCGCGCGTGATCTGCTGCAGTCTTTGCCGGAACGAGTCGATGCTGCCGGCGGGGTAATACTCGCCGCCAGTCTGGTCGGAAATCTCCGTGAGCGCAGTTTCATTGTTGACACTTCCGGTGCCGATTATGAAAATGCTGGCCTGCCACTGTTTGGCGTAGGCTATTACATCGGAAGGTGATTTGTCCGAGGACGTCTCTCGACCGTCGGTGATGAAAAAGATCGTGCGCTCTTTGGTGGCGCTGACGCCACCGTCAAAGATGTCAACCGCCGAGTAGAGCGCATCCCAGACGCGAGACGAGCCGTGGTCGAGCGGCTGGGCAACAAAAGCATCGAGCGCCGCCGTGAGCGCCGCTTTGTCGGCGGTAAATGGCGCGATAATACCGGCATCGACGTTGCGGTCGTGGTACTCCATGATTGCCATTCGGTGTGTCGACGCCAATTGATCGATCAATTCGCGCGCCCAGTCGACTTCAAGGTCGATACCCGATTTATCCCCTTCCTTCCAGGTAGCCATACTGTTGGTGAAATCGAGTAGCACGACCATGTCAAGCTCAAGGCTGGCTGCCGGATGGACGAAATACGAGGTCTCGCTGTAGTCGATTTCAGCGCCATCCTCGTAAATACGGAACGGCGCCGTGAGTGTTCCCGAATCGATGACAACGGCATGGCTGCGGCTATCACTTATGCGAAACGTAAATTGTACCTGCGATGGTATCTGCAGGAAGGTCTGAACATCCTTAAACTTCACCGTCGAACTGACCGGTGGTTCAGTCACTGTACCGCTATCCTCAGTGCAACCGACGAAAATGCCGAGAAGTGCAGAAATCAGCGCCAGAGACATAATTAGCTTGAGTTTCATGATTATCACTCCTATAACGACGTAATTGTATAGTGATAGTTTGATAAAATCAACAAGAGTCAATTGAGCATGCGCTTTGACTGGTTGTGCACCAGCGCTGAGTTCGCTAAAATTGTTTACGGTTGGACCAAGCCAGGACCGACATCTATGCCTGTCGTGATTCCGAATCAATTGTGGAACCTATGCAAGCTACAGTTGTTTTACTGGGAAAACAATTGTTGAACTCTTGCCGTAGGCGTTGTATAATGATCAAGCTTGGAAAAAGACAAGGGTGCGGTTAAACAGTACCTCCTGCAGGAAAATCAAAAACCACCAGATCGCAGGCATCCGCGTCTTCGCAAAAAGAGGCATTGAGAAACGAAAAGGATAAGCAATGAAATTCTCTCGTCCGCATATCTGGACTGATGATGTCCGTGAGGCAGAAAGGATTCAAGATAAATATCGCAGTGAGGTCATCACGAAACCCGAGAAGACCAGCTTCCGACTCGTTGGTGGCGTTGATGTTGCCTACTCCAAAAGGGACAATTCGGCATTTGCGGTGGTTGTGGTGATGAAGGTTCCGGAAATGGAGCTTATTGAAAGAGTGCGGAGTCAGGGTGAAGTTACGTTTCCGTTTGTGCCGGGGTTGTTCTTCTTTCGGGAAGGACCGACTATCTTCAAAGCTCTTAGCCGACTGAAATTCGTACCCGACTGCTTTATTTTCGACGGGCATGGTATTGATCACCCCAAGGGCATCGGTATGGCCTCGCAGATGGGAATCATGCTGGAGATGCCGACTATCGGTTGCGCCAAAAAGCTGCTTTGTGGTTCAGCCGAACCGGTCGACAGCAGCGTCGGCGACTCGGCGCCAATTTACAATGGCAATGTCGAGGTCGGACGCGCGATCAGATCACGTGAGGGTGTCAAGCCGCTCTACGTCTCGCCGGGTCATAAGATGGATGTAGAAACGGCGGTTAAGACCGTAATTGATCTTTTGCGCGGCTATCGTTTGCCGGAACCGTTGCGGTTGGCGCATATCATGGTCAACAAGTTCCGTCGCAACTATGACGACAACTTCCAGGGGCCGGCGACGATGAACAACCGGTAGACCGATTGTAGAAACGGCGTTGTTCTTACTCGGGAATTTTGTCTCGAAAACGGTGGTAAAGGCGGCGTAACAACGTATTGCTTGTCACCAGTAATACCGTCTGCGTCAGTGTTTTGTAGACGTCGCAGCGCGAAATTTTGACTTTGACGTCTCGGCTCAGCAAGTCTTTGTTATGCCATGCCTTACTTAGAGTTTTCACAGCAAAGAAAAGCGACCAAAGATTGAAGAGCCGCATGCGGATTTCGGTGCGAGGCAATAATAGCGTGTAATCCAGTGCGTCGTTCAGGTGTTTGGCGGTCTTTATCATCAAGTCATCCAACGTCGCCAGTGACTGTTGACGGTGCTGTAGTATGAAGAATTCGGTAATTGGCACCCCGAATTTGGCGGCGAGATCCGCCGGTATGTAGCACCAGCCGCGGCGATAGTCTTCAGAGCAATCTTTGATGATATTGGTCATTTGCAGACCAAGAGCGAATGACAACTGCAGATCAGCCATTTTCTGCGCTGCCGACGGTTCGAGTGACTCGGAGTATGCGGCAAACAGTCTGGTCAGCATAATCCCGACCGTACCGGCGACATAATAGCAATACTCCTCCAAGTCGGTCATGGTCTGCAGAGAGTGAAAAGATTTCTGTGGCTGTTGTCGATTGACGGTCTTCTTCATACCCGCGGTCATTTCCAGGACGCAGTCGGACATGATCGCGCGAGTTGAAGGAGGTAATTCGGAGAAGACTGCAAAAACCGACGGGCAGCCTTGAATCAATCGCTCTTGTGAGTCGGACGGATCGAGGTTGCCGAAAAGGTCAATCCATTCGCTCAGGCGTCGGGGGTCAAGAGCCTGCGTCTCAAAAAAAGTCATGTAGTCGTCCAGCAGCCGGTTGCGCAAGTCAATGGAGATGTCCTCGGCGTCCTCGACAGTGTCAACTATGCGACAAAACAGGTATGCGACCAGTACGGCTCGATAGAGCTCCCCCTTCAGAACTCTGATATTGATGGCGAAAGTGCGTGAGACTTGGGGCAGGATCTCCACGCAGAATTTCAGAGCTTGTGTATCAGGCATGCCAATCTAACTTTCAGTTTCTCGCTTTCTGGCGGAATGGTATGACGAACTCCCGTCCAAAGAAAGAGAAATCCGAGCGTCCGTTTGATGTCGATTCCTCCGAAACAACAGACATTAGGTGATCGACCGCTGTCCTTGATCGGAAAGACAAGAGCAAGGTCGGTCTTTTCTACTGTATGTTAGCAACGGTGTGGGTCTTTGTGCGTACAACCTTAACGGGTCATCCGAGGGCTTCGATATGCTGGTCGCGAATTCAGGTAGGGATGCAAGCTGACACTTGCGATAGAAAATGCGTAAACATAAACCTTGACACCACTTATTGGTATTCTTAAGTTTATTGGTTAAGCGTATTGAGTTGCTCACAGATATAGAAAACGGTTGAAAACTATGGACTTAGGATCGTTCTCCCCGACCTTGACAAATTGCATTCGCCGGGCGCAGGAACTGGCTAAGAGCTATTTCCATGCCGAAATCACGCCCAACCATTTCTTTCTGACGCTGCTGCGCGATGAGTCTGGCGAACTGGCAGCGATTTTCAAACAACTGGGCAAGAAACCGGAATACTTCGAAGCGCTGCTGGCTGACGAGCTATCAAGAATGCGAAAGCTGTCAACGGATGAGGTGAAGCCGGTTGCCGCCCCTGCGCTGCAATCAATGTTGGTAGCAGCAGGTAACAAAGCCGAAAAATACTCAGATTCGGAAGTACGCGCCGAACACGTGTTGATGGTGTTCGTGTCCAAGGACTCTCCACTTTCGGAGCAAATAACCAGGCGACTTGACTTCGATGAGGGAAAAATCATCGATGCCATGGCCGATATGAAGGTCGTGCAGTCGATAGCCGGGACTCAGGTGACGACTGAAGATGGTGAGACGACTGCCGGTGCAGAGGGAATCAAGTACTGCATTGACCTAACTGAGAAGGCCCGCAGCGGCGGGCTGGACAATTTCTTTGGCAGACAGGAAGACATCTACAACATCTCGCGCGTGTTGATCCGTCGGCGCAAGAATAACCCGATTTTGGTCGGACCTCCGGGAGTAGGCAAGTCGGCGTTAGTCGAAGGTTTGGCGCTGCAGATTGTAAATAAGCAGACAACACCAGAGTTACACGACAACGTGATCCTGCATCTTGATCTGGGACAATTGGTTGCGGGTGCCAAGTACAAAGGCGAATTCGAAGAGAGATTTAACTCTCTGGTCTCTCGATTGTCCAAGGGGAAAGGCAACCTCGTGTTGTTCATCGATGAAGTGCATACCCTCGTCGGCGCCGGTAATCCGGCCGGTGGCATGGATGCCGCGAATTTGCTCAAACCGGCGTTGGCGAGAGGCGCGTTCAAGGTAATCGGCGCAACGACCAACGAGGAATACCGCAAGTATATCGAAAAAGACAAAGCGCTTGATCGTCGTTTCCAAAGAGTGATGGTAGAGGAACCAAAGTTCAACGAAGCGCGGGAGATTTTGGCGGGCGTGCGCAATGTTTACAGCAAGCATCACAATCTGACTATTCCCGACAGTGTCGTTGACGAGTCAATCCGACTGTCACAGCGCTACATCGGCGACAGGTTTCTGCCGGACAAGGCAATCGATCTGTTGGATGAGGCCTGTGCGTCGTTTCGTCTAAACTGCACGCGCACCAAGAATGGCCTTGAAGGACTCAAGAAGAAAGCAGATGAGCTTAAGTCGCTGCTTGCGGATAAGAACGCTGCTACTAGCGACGACAAGCTTGATGAAACGACAAGAACGAAGCTGCGGGCTTTTAACGACGAATTTGAAGAATTGCATTCGCTCTGGAAAGAGCGTGTCAAGTAGTGTCGGCGGCGATAATCATAGCGTGGTGGGTCAAAGACAATGGAAAAAGAACAAACTCAGATAAGTAGGTTCCAAGAGAACCTTCAGAAAATGGACCGACTGGAGCAGTTCGTCAACCAGGAAGAGTTGGCGCTGTCCCCGGAGGATGTTGCCTTTGTTATCTCGCGCTGGACCAAGATACCGGTCTCCCGGATGCTGGAAGACGAGAAGACCAAGTTGCTGCACCTCGAGGACCTTCTGGTGAAGCGCGTGGTCGATCAGGATCAGGCGATCGGCACGATTGCCGAGGCGGTAAGACGGTCGCGATCGGGAATCAAGAGACACAACCGCCCGATTGGCTCTTTCTTGTTCCTTGGACCAACCGGTACCGGCAAGACCGAGCTTGCCAAAACACTGGCGGAGTTCTTGTTTAATGACGAATCGAACATCGTTCGATTTGATATGTCAGAGTACATGGAGAAACACTCCGTCGCCAAATTGATCGGCGCGCCGCCCGGGTATGTCGGCTATGATCAAGGCGGACTGCTGACAGAGAAAGTCAGACGCAATCCGTTTTCCGTCGTCCTCTTTGACGAGGTCGAAAAGGCCGATCCGGATGTGTTCAACATCATGCTGCAGATCATGGATGACGGCAGACTCACTGACGGACAGGGGAATACGATTGATTTCACCAATACGATCGTCATTCTGACTTCAAATTTCGGCGCGCACTACATTCTCGACTGCTATCGCGAAAACAAGCCGGTGGAGCGCGACGAGATGATGAATGTCTTGAAGACGAAATTCCGACCGGAGTTCCTCAATCGTTTGGAGTGGATTATTTTCCGGCCGTTGACGGAAGTCGGTATCGGCACGATTGTTGATATCCAACTCAAAGTGATCAATGGCATCCTCAAGGATCAGAAGATGACAATCGTCTGCTCGACGGATGCCAAAAAGGCGCTGGCGGCCCGGGGCTACAATTTTGAGATGGGTGCGCGCCCGCTACAACGCTTGATTGAGAAGGAAATCCTAAATCCCCTTTCGATCGGCATTATCGACGGCCGTTTTCCCGAAGGATCGAACGTCGAAGTGCGGATGAACAAAGAAAATTTCGAAATCGTGAAAGTATAGAATCCAAGGAGGTAACATGGCAGACGAATTTCGTATTGCTGCTCCCCACATTGGCACTACGGAGTACAAGGAAAAGAGCGATTCGATTCCGGTCGACCTGCTCCCGTCGAACAAAATGGTTTATCTGACCAAGCTGAATTCGCGCGAGGAGACCGAGCCGGAGATGACGCGATGCAAGAACCTGAAAGAAGTCTTCGCAACGTTCCGTCCGACGAACGAGGTAACCGTCCAGAAACAGGACGGGTCGGAAGAGTCGGTGGAATTGGAATTCAACGCGATGAAGGATTTTGGTTCGATGGAGATCATTCAGAAGAATGAATATCTGCAGTCGAAGTACAACGAAGTGGAAATCCTGCGCAATCTCAAGAACCTTCTGGATAAGCCGAACTCCAAGTTGAAAAAGGACCTGGCGTCACCGGAGAAGAAGGCTGAGTTCCTGAGAGTTCTCAAATCGTACGTCGATCAACTGTAAACCGCTACGAGGAAGTCATGGCTGACGAAGAAAAAGACATACAAAAGGAATCGGTTCAAGCCGAAGCCAAGGTCAAAGAGAAAGCTGACCTAAAAGACATCCTCGGAGTCGGGTTTGTCGGCTACGAGCTTGTCAAAGACCACCTGTCTCATTTCAAGAGCCAGGATGGTTTGCACATTGAAGGTGTCAAGTTCCTTGACCCGAAAAACGAGTCATTCAACAAGTTCCTTACTTCAGAGGAATTTAAGGATCGGCGCAAGCAGTTGAAGCAACGCTTGCAGATATGGGCGGATTTGCTTGGAGCAAACGAGGCAAACTCGGACGAATTTGCCGACAAGTTGGAGAACGCGATCAAAGAGGCGGACAAGAACCTGACTGAGAACATGTCCAATATCCACGAGGCGATTCGCCCGCTGGAAACCGCCTACCGAGGCATCGACCTGTTTTTCCAGAACGCCGCCGCGCGCCCGGACAGCGAAATCTACGCCTATTTCTCCAATGTTGGCATCAGTGATCTCACCGATCCCAACGATCGCGAGAAGTTCGAATATCTCAATCGGCAGATACACGACATCTACGGCTTGTATGACATCAAGAACAGCTACTCGCTCTGCTGCATTCCGGGATATCTCGGGTCCGTGAAAGACATCGACACGGTCGCTCGCGACATGGGAATGCCCAACAAGCTGCATGTGTTGACTGATTTCAAGCATTTCGACACATACGAAGACCTGGCGGATGAGTTGGACGATCCGGCTTATGATGATCTGCGTGGCAACGACGAGTATAAGGCGTACATCTCGGTATTCGGCAATTATGTCAAAGCCGAAAAGCCGGAGAGCCGCTTCGACAAAGAGGCGATGTGGCTGCCGCCGTCACCGATGATGGCTGGATTGATTTACAAAAACGACAACGAGGTCGGTATCCAGGCGCCATCGGCCGGTAAAGCCAACGGCAAGATGGGTGGCGTATCGCGGACGCGGATCAAATTGTCGGAAGCCAAAAACACCAAGATCAACGAGAAGGGCATCAACTGCGTACTGAACTGGCAGGGTGATGTCGGCGATGTCGTGGCTATGGGCGCCGATACGCTGAGCAAGGATCCCAAGTTCCGCAATTACACGATCAAGCGGACGTATGATTACATCTACAAAACGATGCGCAATTATCTGAACCAGCAGGTCTATAAAGGATTTGATGACAAGTTGAAGAAGTCGATCGACGGTGATCTGAACAAGTTCCTGAGCCTGCTGCAACGGAACAAGGTCATTAACGGTTTCACTTGCAATGTGATCGCGACCAATGAAATGATTGAGAACCAGCAGATGCTGCTGGAAGTCGCGCTCAACACCAAGACGCCGATCAAGCAGTATGTTGTCAAGCTCGAAGCGCTGGTCGATGAGTCGGGTCAGGCGGCGGTCAAATAATTCTGAACCGCAGTTGAAGTGTCCCGACAGTTGAGGGTGAAGGCGGCAGGAAGCGCCCAGAGACAGAGAACCAAAAACGGTAGACTGATATTAGGAGGAAGCAACCATGGCACAAGAAGTAGAACTCAAGATCGACGGCGAGAAGTTCGACAAGGTGCGCGGGGTCAGTTATGAGTTATTCACACCCCATGACACCACCGACGGCAAGCCAAGTTCGATTCCCTGCGGGCTGAAGATCAAGATCAGCCGGGAGTCGGATGACAACGTTGGCATCGCGAGATGGGCGTTTGACTCGTCGCAGGTCAACCGCAAAGCGGGCGAAATCACATTCAAGGATCCGAACCTGAAGAAGGAACTGAAGGTTCTCAAGTGGCAGAACGGTTTCGTGACCCATTACGAAGAGCACGTACCGTCCACTTCGGCGAATCCGAACGAGCAGATGTACGAGTACTTCGAGATTTCCGCCGAGTTGGTGGATATCAACGGTGTCGAGTACAAGAAGGACTGGAAGGGCAAGTGAGCCCGGCCGGGAACTGAGATTCTTGCGGGAAGGCGAGTAAACGCTCCCTTCCCGCCCTCTTAGCTGCCGACGCACTGAGGAAGAGATGGCAACCATATGCCGGTAAGAAGCGGTCAATCATATGACTCCGAGCAGACTCCCGAGTCGAACGGCCAATTGGCCGTACATTCACGCTGCGTAGTGTCGACGATGGTTCTTATCGCCAACAACGCAGTGAACTGGCCGCTGAAGTCGTTCCGACTTGAACAGAGTACATTCAACCACCACCGCTTGATTCTCAATTTCTCCCTTGATATCGAATCGATGGCTGCAGGGCAGGAGTTTGTCTCCACTTCGCAGTTCCAGGATACCATCGGCAAGAATGTCAGCCTGAAGATTACACCCGCCGACGAGTATGTCGATTCCGGTGAAGCGCTGGAGTTCATCGGCCTGATTACCAACATCGGTCTCGCTAACAGCGGCGGCGCAATGAACGTAGTAACGATCGAAGCCATGAGCCCGACAATCCTACTGGACCAGGCTAAGGCGTACCGCTTTTACGAGAAGCAGTCCTTCCAGGATGTCGTGCGATCAATTATGGGCGCGTACAGTGTAGATACCGGCGCTATCACAATAGGCGGGGCGTTTACGAGAGATTTCTGGGCGCAGTGGTCCGAGACCGATTGGGAGTATATCACGACACGCTGGCGGACTTATCCCGGTTGGGTTTTTTATGATGGTAAGAAGCTGGTCATAGAAGAAAAAAAGAGTCGGAGTACACATAAGCTTAGCTGGCAGAAGCATGTCGGAGCGGCCGACGTACACATGAATATGACTGGGTACAAATTCCGTAATCCGAGTTGGGACGAAGCCCAGAAACAGACACTAAACCAAGATGTGTCCGTGCAAACGCAATTCTCTGGCGTTGCACAGAAAACATACGCGTCGTCCACATCCAAAATGAATCAGACGTCATCAATTGCTATGCCGACGCGAGGTGACACCAAACCAAGTGAACTGCAGCAGATCACCGGTGCACTACAGGCCGAGAAGATCGGCACGATGGTGTTGTGCAGGCTGCAAACAAATGTGCCGTCGCTCAAAGTCGGTGATACTCTGACGCTCGAGAAAATGGGCGATACCTATACCGGCACCTACATTATTACCGCCGTTGAGCACCGGATCGAAAACGGCAGCGACTATCACAATTTCGTGACCGCGAGTCCATTGGAGACTGCTTATCCGACCGCCCCCGTAGCGAGAAATGAACGACAATCGGACCCGATGATGGCGATCGTGACCGATAACAACGATCCGGACATGCGCGGACGGGTAAAAGTGAAGTTCCCTATGAAGAGCGCGAGCGGTGGTGATCTGGAGAGTCCGTGGTTGCGAACAACGAGCGGATACGCGGGCAACAATCGTGGCATGTACTTCATGCCCGAGATTAACGACGAGGTGCTAGTCGGATTTGAAATGGGTGATTCAAACATGCCGGTTGTGCTCGGTTCGCTCTGGAACGGCATCGATAAACCACCCCAATCAGCGATCAATCCGGGTGGCGATGACGGTGAGATGTCGAAGAATGACAACAAGGTGATTTACACTCGTGCCGGACACCAGATCATCATGAGCGACAGGGACGGCGCGGGCAAGATCAAGATTGTCGACCGTACCGGCAAGAACACCATGATCATTGATTCCAAAGAGAACACAATTAGTATTACTGCCGATAAAGACTACAATCTTACCGTCAAGGGTAATATCACTATGAAGGCCGACGGTGATTTCAAGCTTGAGGCTCAAAACGTGTCGATTGACGCTAAGATGTCATGCAAAATCAAGGCGGGGGGCGGCGGCGCCGAGATAACCAGTAGCGCCATGATGAAATTGGATGCCTCGGCAAAGATGGATATTGGCGGCGCCATGATCGACATCAACGGGAAAGGACCGGTTAACGTCAAAGGCACGCCGATTTCGCTAAACTAGACTATGGCTGACGAAGCGCTTCGTGTACCTATAGAGATCAAAGACTGCCGTTTCCTTCGCAGCGACAGAGCGGACGAATTTGCCCGATTTCTCGTGGAAACCGAGTTGGGCAGCTATCGCCCTGATCCGGAACTGGGCTGCCGTTCGCCGTACTTTACGCCGGAATATTCCAACGACTTAAAGACTGACGTGCGCAACCACGTGTTGGAACAGTTTCGGCGCTATATGGGCGTCATGGTCAATGTCACGATTTCCGACAAGGTTGAACAAAACATCACCGCGACTTTCACCTGTCGCGTCTATGGAACCGCGCGAGACGGGCAGCGTTTCGATCTCTCCTGGGAGATATGATCCTTGAACACCAAATGGACTGACCGCGAAGAGCGGGTATACAACGAGTTAGTTGATCGACTTCGTTTCTGGGGCTATCAAGTGCCGTCGGGCGAGAAGTCGCTTGACCCGGCTCTGCTGTTGATGCTCAAAGCATTTGCCTATCATGCCGTGCAAACCGAGGACAAGTTGAAGCAGGCCTCGGAAACAGTGATCGACACGATGATAGCGGATTTCTTTATGACGGGATTGAAGCGACCGATTCCGGCGTTTACGATGTTATCCTGTCACTGCTCCGACAAAGGGACTGTGGTTGAAACCGATATGGAATTTCTCTGTCGACTCTCCGGGGCCAGAGAGCGAGACTATTCGTTCTTCCCACTCTATGATCAGGAAGTGTACGACGTAAATGCCGATGTGGTCTTCTTTGTCTCCGGCGATTATTTCCGGGTGCTGAAGGCACTACCGCCGGAAGCGGACAAGTGGGAAGAGACATTACAATCACCGCACTATCGCACGATGCAGCGATCAGCGCCGCCGCCGCTGGGGGGCAACCTTTACGTAGGAATTACAGCCGGTCTGCCCTTTGAGGAAATTGGCGCCCTGCAGTTGTACACCGGCCCGGACGCGCCGACCGGCAAGATGCTCAACTGGGTAGACTGGCAGGTGCTGACGTCCGGAAAACGACATCCGACGTTCAAACCAGGCAACTATCATCACAAGCTGGAGATTTTCAAACACCTTGATATCCGCGAACTGGAACTTGACAGTAGTTTTCAAAGCCGGCTCTACAGTTCCGATTTCCTGACCTCCGGCAAGTTACTCTGGCATTTTAAGCACTACCTGTCCCCTGCCAAAGGGTTCGCTCATATTCCGGCCGAGATGTATGCCACAGCCGAGAAGTTGGTGTTGCCTCCGCAGATTGAAAGCAAGTTCCCACAAATCGACTTCGGTGGAATCAAGACTCCGCGGCTATGGTTGCGGGTCGATTTGGCGCGTGATGAACGTGTCGGGGATCTGCGCAATTTCCGTTTCTTTGACACAAATACATTTCCGGTGATTAATCGCCGCAAAAACCATCGTAACAAATACACCATGGGTCAACCGGCATTGGAAGTCAGTCTTTTTGAGTATGCTGATGCCGACTCTGCGAATCTGCCCGACAAGCTTTTTTCAATCGATCGTGTTTGGGACGCCAATGACAATGAGTATTCCAGCCATCTCGATCTGATGGCTTTCGCAAATCCACGCAAATACATGGTCGTTGAGGAAGAGAATGACCTCAAGATCAAGTTCAATTTTGTGCCGACCGGCAAGGAAGCCCCCGACTTCGTAGTGGTCGAGTACTCTATGACGGAAGGGAGCGACGGCAATGGGATCGGCGCCGAAGTCGACTTCCAGTTGGTGAAACCCCATCCACAGATCAAGGCTGTTCGCAACCTGATTACATCTTCGGGTGGATCGGACGCTCGATCGCTCCAGGAGATCAAACATCTCACGGGATTCTTCCTGCGCAATCATGGCGTGGCGCTTTCGGAAGGGGAGATTGAATATCTGGCGCGCAACTTTGATGGCCGCATCGAGGAGGCCAAGGCGATACGTGGCGTAAGTCGCAGCGCCGGTGGTCTGGTTCCGTCAGTGCTTGTCGAAGTGCGTCTCAAGTCGGACTTGAAAATCTCGGACGAGGAACGACAATACCTGTTGCAGCGGCTAAGTGATTATCTCGATAGTTACACGCCGCTTAATCTCCACCTCGAAGCGAGGCTGGCAGGATCATGAAGA
>CAIYYT010000234.1 GCA_903930455.1 uncultured bacterium
CGCGGCATCGGAAATTATGATCTGATGATGTTCTTCATATCTGCCGCGCAATCCTTGCAGAATCTTGACGGTATCCTCTGTCGATGGCTCTTCCACCATCACGGTATGGAAACGCCGATCCAGCGCGCCGTCCTTTTCGATATATTTACGATACTCGTTGAGGGTGGTGGCGCCGATACACTGTAGTTCTCCCCGCGACAACGCCGGTTTGAATATGTTCGATGCATCCAGTGAACCTTCCGCACCGCCGGCGCCAACGATAGTATGCAACTCGTCGATGAAGATAATAACATCCTGCGAGTTCATGATCTCGTTCATGACCGCCTTGAGGCGTTCCTCAAACTGTCCTCGGTATTTCGTACCGGCGACTAATGACGCCATATCCAGCATGACGATGCGACGGTTCTCCAGAACCTGTGGCACCTGTCCGGCGACCACGCGCTGCGCCAAACCTTCGATAATTGCGGTCTTTCCGACACCGGGCTCGCCGATCAACACCGGGTTGTTCTTCTTGCGGCGTGACAGAATCTGCGAGACGCGCTCGATTTCGTTGTCGCGACCGATGATCGGATCAAGTTTGCCGCGACGTGCCAACTCGGTAAGGTCTCTGCCGAAATGGTCGAGCGCCGGCGTTTTGGATTTCTTGCGCTTCTTGCCGTAGGCAGACGGTTGTCCGCTTTGGATGTTCTTCAGTTCTTCGTAGACGTCTTTGTAATCGACGTCAAACATCGACATAACCTGCGCAGCGACACCTTCCTCGTCCTTCAGCAGTGCCAACAGGATATGCTCGGTGTCGATCTCTTTCGACTTGAGCGCGCGCGCTTCCTGTCCCGCAACTTCCAGCGTCTTCTTGGCGCGTGCGGTCAGCGGAAGTTGCCCCATGGTCATGGTACCACCGGCGGGCTGAACGACCTCCTCTACTGATTGCACCAACTCATTGAGATCGAGTCCGATATTCTGGAAGACCTCTGCTGCTCGTCCCTCGCCCAGCCGAATCAGACCCAGTAGCAGATGTTCCGTACCGATATAGTCATGGCGCAATCTGGCTGCTTCGTCGCGCGCGTATTCGATCGCTTTCCGGGCGAGTTCCGTAAACATCTCGTTCATCTATCCCTCCGCAGGTTCAAATATCCTATGGCAGTTCGGCCAGAGTATCTCTGACCAGTTTGGCGCGTGCAATGTCCCGGTCGCCAGGGCTCAACTCGACGCCCATGTATCTTTGCAAATGCGCCGGTTGGCTGAGAATCAGAAGCTTGTTCACTGTGGCAATCGACACCATGTCAAGTATCTTCAAAGCCGCGCCGAGGCGCACAGCGCTCAATAGATTCATTACCTCTTCTGAAGTTAATACGCGCGCATGCCTAAGAATACCATACGCTCTCCAGATTTTGTCCGCGATTTCGTCTCTGGCTTCAGTCAGCAACCGATCACGTGACTTGTTCTCAAACTCGATGATCTGGCGGGTGATCTTCTCCAAAGACTCAGTTATATCAAGCTCCGACCGACCTAACGTCGTCTGGTTCGATATCTGAAACAGATTGCCCCACACATCGGTTCCCTCACCGTAGAAGCCGCGCACCACCAGACCAAGTTTGTTAATGTGATCGATGACCGAATCGATCTCTTTGGTCAGCACCAATCCGGCCAGATGGATGAGGATCGAGGCCCGCAAACCCGTGCCGACGTTGGTGGGACACGAGGTCAAGAAACCGAAGTCAGTGTCGTAGTCGAACTCGAGCGAATTGGCTAGGTCATCGTCAATGCGCATCGCGCGATTGAGTGTGTCCATCAGCGATAGTCCCGAGCTCATCGACTGGATGCGGACATGGTCTTCTTCATTCACCATGATGGCGATCTTTTCGTCCGGCGAGATATAGAGTCCGCTGGCGTTCTGGTCGCGCATAAACTCCGGTGAGATCAGGTGACGTTCAATCAGAAATGCACGTTGCATTTCGGTGACGTCATCGGAACTGACAAAAGCGCCCGTCTCCAATTCCTTGCTCTTGTCAATGGCCGAGCGCACGAAGTGCACGATGTTTCCGCGAGTCTCGGGGTCGGCATACGGTGGAAAAGTAAATCCCCGAATATTGCGGGCCAACCGTATTCGCGACGATAACACGACCGCGGCTTCGTCGCCTTCCGCCGTCAGCCAGGAACTGGCCTTGTGTGCCATTTGGTCAAACATCAGTAACCGCCTGCAGCTTTTCCTGTAGCTCTTTAACCATGTCGCGCAACTGGGCGGCGCGTTCAAAGTCTTCCGCCTCGATCGCCTTCTTGAGTTCGTCTTTCAGTCGCGCCTCTTCTTTGAGCGGCTCCATCACCAGCGCTCCGCCTCGCAGCCGCTTACCGCGGTGCAGGTTGGAGCCATGTATCTTGCGCAGTAAATCGGCCAGCGGTTGCCGATAGGCTTCGAAGCAGTTGCCGCATCCCAACCGGCCGGTCTTAGCGAAAGTGTCGTATGACAGTTTGCAAACGGGACAGGTCAGTTCCGTCAACTGTCCGTCAACCTTGGTCGCCGATTCGCTAACCATTGAGGTTAGAAAATCGGAGAGCGGGAAAGGTATGTTCTTAAGCGGATTTGAGAAACCACGTCGCTTGGCGCAAGTGCCACAGAGGTTCATAACCACTCTCTGATTATTGACCATCTGCGAAAAGTGAACCGTGGCTTCTTGTTTCCGACATTCTTCGCACAGCATAGATGTCAACTCTTTTCTACCAGCACGCCATCCAACAGCCGAAATTGCCGTGATGCGCGTTGGGCCAGCGACAAATCATGTGTCGCTACTATAATCGTCATTTTTTTCTCGCGGTTCAGGCGCACCAGAAGGTCGTGCAGGGTTTGGGCTGTCTCGTGGTCAAGATTACCTGTCGGTTCGTCGGCGATCAAGATTTCCGGTGTACCCACCATCGCTCTCGCTACTGCCGCGCGCTGACACTCTCCGCCGGAAAGCTGGGCCGGTCGATGACTCGCTCGATCCGCTAACCCAACTTCGTCCAACAGCTTTAACGCAACCTCCGCCGATTTGTTCCGATTCTCGCCGCGAACAAGCAGGGGCATCATCACGTTTTCCAGCGCAGTAAACTCCTCAAGAAGATAGTGAAACTGGAACACGAAACCGCACCTCTTGTTCCGATACTGAGACAACTGCATTTCCCCGAGTTGATCGATCCGTTCACCGGCGATCATCATGCTACCCATCGTAGGTTTGTCCAACCCACCCAGCAGATGCAAGAGCGTGCTTTTGCCGACACCAGATGCGCCGGTAATCGCCACGAACTCCCCCCGCTGGACCGTCAAGTCGATCCCCCTGAGTACTCTTAGCTCTCCCGTGACCGTTGGGAAGCTCTTTTGCAGGTCTTTGGTTTCTAAGATGACGTTCTCCAATTTGCCTGACCCAAGTCCTATCTATGGTTATTTGTCGCCATAAATCCGGTTTTCCTTAACCCCAAACGACGCTGAACGTTAACCATGACGCAGTATATCAGAAGGAAACAGCCGTGACGCCCGTCTCGATGGATAAAGCGTTGCCAAAAAGGAGATTAGGACACTCGAGACGGCTATCAAGACGAACTCGTGAAATCTCATGTCAATCGGTAGTGTATTTATGAAGTAAATTTCACTGGGTATCGATACCAAGTGAAATTCCTTCTGCAACCAGCAGGCGAGGAATCCAATACAGGTTCCGGCTACCGTGCCCACAATTCCCAGCAGGGTGCCCTGAATTACAAATATCCTCATCACCTGTTGTTGTGTGGCCCCCATGGACTTGAGGATCGCGATCTCCTGACGTTTTTGCAGAACGAGCATGACTAGCGTAGAGACAATGCCAAATGCGGCGACCACCACGATCAAACCCAGAATCAGTGCCATGCCATATTTTTCGAGGGTCATCCAGCTAAAGAGGTTTTTGTGCCGCTCCGACCAATCGACGGCATAGTAGGGTTGGCCGACGTGTTCCTCAATCCGCTTGGCAATCTCACGCGAGCGGTAGACATTGGTCACTTTTACTTGCAGGTCGGTGATCAAGCCATCGAGTTTGAAAAGGTCCTGCGCGACCGGCATCGCGATATAGACCAGAGTGGCGTCGTATTCGTTGAAGCCGGTCTCAAAGATACCGGTGACGCGAAAGCGTTTGTATTTCGGTTGTATGGTGATCGAAAGCTTCTTCTGCTTTAGTGACGCAAGTACTACTTCATCTTTGATCTTTACACCAAGGGTTGATGCCAGTTCTCGACCGATGACTATTCCGGGAAGACTGTCGTTGGGATCTTCGAGGCTAAGCTGTCCCGCCACGATGTTCTGCGGCAGGCGGGAGACTTTGACCTCTTCTTCGGGAATGATGCCTTTGACGTAGACGCCTTCGTTGGCTTGACTGGAGCCGATGACCGATTTTGCATAGATGCCGGGTGCAACTCCAATCACTTCCGGTACTTCCTGAACCTTATCAGCCAAGGAGCGCCAGTCGACGAAGCCTTCACCGGCATAGGTATAGACCGAGATATGCGCGGTGGTTTCGACAATACGCTGACGAATCTCGGTCTCGAATCCATTCATCATCGACAAGGAGCAGTCAAGGGCAATAACGCCCAATGCCACACCCGTGATCGAGATCAAGGAAATCAGGGAGATGAAGTTTTCACGCCGACGGCTTCTCAGGTAGCGCCCAGCGATGAACATTTCGAAACCCAAGGCTACTCCGGTTTCATTTGCGGAAAGAGAATGACATCGCGAATCGAATGTTGGTCAAGGAGCAACATCGCCAACCGATCGACACCAAACCCAAGTCCGCCGGTCGGCGGCATACCGTGTTCAAGACAGAAAATGTAATCCTCATCCAAAACCCCGGGAGCTTCCTCGTCACCGGCCTTAGCCAGTTCAATCAATTTGAGGAATCGCTCTTTCTGGTCGATCGGATCGTTCAACTCGCTAAACGCATTGCCCATTTCCATGCCGCCAATAAACACTTCGAACCTTTCAGTCAGACCAGGCGCGGAACGATGTGGTTTCGCCAGCGGGGACAGTTCCTTGGGATAGTCGGTGATGAACGTGGGTTGGATCAAATGCGGTTCAACTCGCTCGCTGAACAACTCGTCAATCAGCTTGCCTCTCCCGACCATGCCCTCGACATTAACGCCGAAACGTTCGCAGAGTTTTTTCAAGTCAGGCTCATTCATTTCGGAGACATTCTCTCCGACGGCCTCGCTGATACTGTCGAGCAAACGTATCTGCTTCCATTCTCCACCAAGTTCAATCGTCTGCTCGTTAAACTGCAGCGTAGTCGTGCCCAATACCCGATCCGCGACGGAGAGGAGCAAACGTCGGTAAAGATCCATAATGTCATGGTAGTCAGCGTAGGCCCAGTATAGTTCCACCATTGTGAATTCGGGATTATGATTGCGGTCCATCCCTTCGTTGCGGAAATCTTTGCAGAACTCCCAGACCTTTTCGAAGCCGCCGACAATCAGGCGTTTGAGGTATAGTTCGTCGGCGACACGCAGATATAGTCTCATATCAAGTTTGTTGTGATGCGTCGTAAATGGTTTGGCGGCAGCGCCGCCGTAGATCGGCTGCAAGACCGGTGTTTCAACTTCGAGGAAGCCTTCACCGTCGAGGAAGTCGCGAATTGCACGGATCATCAAACTCCGTTTACGGAAGACCTCTTTGACCTCGGGGTTGGCAATCAGGTCAAGATAGCGCCGACGGTAGCGAGTTTCCTTGTCTTGTAGACCGTGCCACTTTTCTGGCAGCGGTCGCAGACTTTTCGCCAGCAGCAGCAGGTTCACAACCTTGATGCTGCGTTCGCCTTTGTGCGTTACAAAGAGTGTTCCGGAAAAGCCGAAGATGTCGCCGATGTCGGCCTTGTCGAACAGCTTGAAGTCGTCCTCGGAAACGTTGTCCTTCTTGACATAGATCTGAATCTGCCCCCATTCATCCTGCAAGTGTGCAAACGTGGACTTGCCCATTACGCGAATGGTCATCAATCGACCGGCAATGCTGATCGTCTCACCGGAGGCCATAATCGTGTCGAAGTTGTCGAGCAGTTGGCGAGTGTTGTGCGTTTTGTCAAAACGATAGGCGAATGGCTCGATGCCACTTTCGCGCAGGCTCTGCAATTTCTGTATTCTTACTTGATGCTGATCAGCTATGTTCTCGCTCAATGTATTTCCTTCCTTAGTAAGTCAAGACCGTCAGGAGGTCAGACCGGATGCGCCTATTTGCGTCCAAACGCCGCTCTGAGTTTGCGGTAAACAACGTCCGGCACCAGATCTTTGATTGCGCCGTTGTGACGCGCAATCTCTTTGATAAGATTCGAACTCAGGTATACCCATCGCAACGACGGCATCAGGAAAACCGTTTCGGCGCTGTGCGACAGCTTGCGGTTCATCAAGGCCATCTGAAATTCGTATTCAAAATCGCTTACCGCGCGCAGACCGCGAATGATGGCGCTGCAATTTTCCTGTTCGACCAGATCGGCGAGTAATCCCTGAAATACGATTACTCTGACATTGGGCATGTCCTGCAACGACTTTTGCACCATCTCCAGACGTTCGGCATGCGAGAATAGCGCCTGCTTTCTGGGGTTGTCGGCGATTGCCACCACCAGTTCGTCAAAAAGCAGCGACGCCCTTTTCACCAGATCAACGTGACCATTGGTGATCGGGTCGAAACTTCCCGGATAGACTGCGCGTCTCAAATTTCTCTCCTTAGAATCCAGATCACCGTGTTGCCGTACTTCTTTTCCCGCGCCAACCGAAAACCAGTGATGTCCAGTTCGCGCGTTTCATGCTTGTCCATCTCCAAACAGACAACACCCTCCGGTTCGATCAGGTTACTGCTGCGGAGATGCTCAACCACCTTCTGCGGATAGCCCTGCATATAGGGTGGGTCAACGAAAACTAAATCAAATTGCTCGCCGCGCGCAACCCTTTTTCCCACAGCGTCATAGTCACCGAGAAACGCG
>CAIYYT010000235.1 GCA_903930455.1 uncultured bacterium
CGGCATCGGCGCTACGGAAATGGCATCGGTCTGGACGCTGGGACGGGTACTCAATGTCGAAGTGCCCGGCACAATTAAGGTTGTTGTCAACGGCAAGTTCCCAGCGCATGTAGGGCCGAAGGATTTGATCCTGCATCTGATTGGCAAGCTCACCGCAGAGGGGGCCAATTTCAGAGTGCTGGAATTCCATGGTGACACGATCAGAACGATGTCAACTTCAGGACGTCTGGTGATCTGCAACATGTCGGTGGAAGCCGGCGCAACTTCGGGCATCGTGCCGGCAGATGAAGAGACACTTCGGTATCTGAAGACGGAAGCCGGAGTCACCGAGAAGATCGAAATCTTTAGTGCGGACCCGGATGCTGTCTACGAGCAGACAATCGAGATTGATGTGTCAGAACTTGCGCCGCAGATTGCGTGCCCTCACACAGTTGATAATGTCAAAACGGTTGACCAGGTGGCTGGCACCAAGGTCGATCAGGTTGTGATCGGCTCCTGCACTAACGGTCGTCTGGATGATCTCGAAATTGCCGCACGGACGCTCAAGGGGAAGAAAGTTGCGCGTGGAACGAGGATGTTAGTCTTCCCGGCTTCATGGCGCATCTATCGTGAGGCACTCAAGCGCGGTTATCTGTCCGATCTGGCCGAGGCAGGCGCCGTCATCTGCAACCCCGGTTGCGGTCCCTGTCTGGGAGTGCATCAGGGTGCGCTGGGCGATCAGGAAGTGGCTCTGGCGACTACCAACCGTAACTTCAAAGGTAGAATGGGGAATCCGAATGCGGAAGTTTATCTCTGTTCACCCGATGTAGCTGCAGCCAGCGCAATAGTCGGTGTTATCGCTGATCCAAGAAACGGAGGTCGTTAAGATGGGAAAAGTCGTTCTCAAAATTGGTGATGATGTTTCTACCGATATCATTTATCCCGGCAGATTCATGGCGACCGTTTTGCCAACGGAAACGCCGCAGTATGCTTTCGTCGACAATTCCTATTTCAACAAGAAGCTAAAAGCGAACGAAGTGCCCAAGGGGAGCTTTATTATCGCAGGGCGGAACTTCGGCTGCGGATCGTCCCGAGAGCAGGCGGCATCGTGTCTCCACGGTTGGGGACTCATTATCGTAGCAAAGCACTTTGCCAGGATCTTCCTGCAGAATTCCATCAACCTCGGCTTGCCGATGCTTATCTGTCCCGCAATCGAGGCGGATGAGGGTGACGAGATGGAGATCAAGGGCGAAATGATACGCAACGTGACCAAGGGCAAAGAATTTGCGATCCAGCCGCTCCCCAAAGCACGTCAGGCGATCATTGACGCCGGCGGTTTGATTCCGTATACCCGTGCGCTGCTGATCAAACGGGCGGGAAAATAGTCTCATCAGACGAAATGGGGCCTGCCGACGCAGGCCCCTATTTGAATATTCACCCCATCGTGAATCATTTTCGAATTCCCTTGACAACAAAGATGCGTAGGTATATATAGTGGGGATCGCGGGGTGGAGCAGTCCGGTAGCTCGTCGGGCTCATAACCCGAAGGTCGCAGGTTCAAATCCTGCCCCCGCTATTACAAATTGTCTCCCAAGCACTTAGCGATTTCCCTTCATCTCCAGCACATGGAAAAAACCTTCGGATTTCAAGGAGTGTGGGAATGTTCCATCTCAGACATGTGCAAGGATTGTACGACTTGGTCGATAAAAAAAACATGGGGCCAAACAATTGGAAAATATACATCGATGCGTTTCTGTTCGGTTGCAAGGTCAACAACCTGACGGAAAACTCGATCTCAAGCTACGCTGAACGCCTCGGGTATCTCGTGCGGCATCTGACCGAAAAGGGGATTGATATTGAAGACGTCACTAGGGCACATCTGCAGGAATACATCTGCTCGATGATGGTCAAGCTCAGCGACGCCACGGTCAACGGCCGCATTCAGGCGATGCAACGCTTCTGGAACTACCTCACTGAAGAAGGAATCTGGACGAAGCCGAACCCGATGCACAAGATCAAACGCGTCAAGGCAGAGAAGAAACTCAAGGAAGTCATCACTGAGGATCAAATTGCCGAGGTAGTCGGGGCCGCCAACAAGAAGACTTTTGCTGGCCATCGCAACGTCACTATGCTGATGATGTTTTTTGACACGATGATCCGGCGCAACGAACTGATCACGCTGACTATTGAAAACGTCGACTTAAAGGCAGGTCTGATTCGGGTCTTCGGCAAAGGGCGAAAATGGCGGGAAGTTGCAATGGGCTCGCGCATGACGAAGATTCTGCACTTTTATCTGGCACGCTTTCGCAATGGCATCCCAGGTGATCTGGTCTTTTGCACGAAAGATGGAAAGGCGCTTGATAAGGATAATGTCCGGCATATTGTGCATCGTATGGGACAGAAGGTCGGGATCCACATCCATCCGCATCTGCTCAGACACTCCGCCGCGACCTGGTTTGTACGACATGGTGGCTCTCCTGCAATTCTGCAGCGAATCATGGGGCATACCAGCCCAGTCGTGACAGCGGGATACACCCACTTGAATAGCCAAGATATGGTCGATGCATACCAGAAGTACAGTCCGGCAAACAGTGTCAGGATTTGATGAATCTCCGGGGTGACTCGGAGTAGCACAGTAACAGTTAGGCGGATGCTGTTTCAATGCGACGCATTGTCGCACAATAACTTATGGCAACTGATTCAGCCGGTCAGTGATTGTGTCAGAGGGTCTCCAGTTATGATCCTCTCGCGCGACAGGTCCATCGTTTTTCACATCGCGCCGTAAGTGAATCTACAATCTGCTGCCTGAAATCACAAGATAGATTACTTGGCACCCGTTCTTTTTTCCTCGCCACCAAGACTCCAGTCATTTCTGGATTGTTGCAGGGATACACACTTCTTGAAACAAGAGATATCAAAATGTTGTATGTCTCTCCTGATGAATTTAGTATTCTCAAAGCCAGATGTAGAATCGAAAGACAGATCAGTAAGAAGTTCTTGTTTCTTTGCTGTTTGACAAGTCTAGACGATTGCGAGGTCACGCGTGTGAGAGTATCCGTTTCCGGAAGCCATTCAACAGGGAAGACTTCACTTTGCGAAAACACCAGTGTGCTTCTCGCTGGCAGCTGTCGAAGTGAAGTAGCAATAATCAGAGAAGTTGCCAGAGATCTGATCTCTGCAGGCATACCACTCAACAAAGACGCTACAACCGATTCGTATGTGATCTACATCAGGATGCAGTTAGAGAGGGAACGAATGACAAGTGCGAGTACAGTGCTCAGTGATCGCTCGCTGGTCGATCTCCTAGCTTACATAAGGGCGATCAATAACCCAACCATCTCGAAGGACTTCATTGGAATGGTTGAAGAAGTTGTGCGAGTAGAATCAGGCTATTTCGATTTATATTGCTATTTGCCAATTGAGTTTCCCTTAATCGAGGACAACACAAGAATTGTAGACTTTGGCTATCAAAAACAGGTCGACAACTGCTTGAAAGAAATTCTGGAAGGTTTTGGGCTGAAACACGTATCCTTACATGGAAGTCTACAAGAGCGCTGTGCCAATCTTGTAAAACTATTAGCAATTGGCACCTGAAGTAATTTGCATCTTGGAAGTCATTCTCTTGCTCCGACTAGGCTTGGGGAAGTAAAAGCTAACTAGTCAATCATTCAAAGTTTTTGCTTGACAGCCATAGCTCACTGATTCATAATTACTTATGGTTCTTAGGCCTCAGAACAAGAAAATAGCGGATAGCTCAACTGACATGGTGATTCTGCTGGAAAATACGGATCCCGGAACCAATGCAGGGAGCGAATCTTGTTCACTTATGACTCACGATCTCTTTCAGAAAAACACACTTAAGATTTATTTTGCTGGTTCAATCCGTGGAGGTAGGGAGTTTGTCCGAGTCTACGAAACGATCGTAAAGACTCTAGAGAACTTCGGTCATTTTGTTTTGACGAAGCATGTCGCCGACGGTTCACTCTCAGCCGAAACAGACCACAGCGACCCGGTCGACGTCTATTCACGAGACATGAAATGGCTACGTGCCGCTGATCTGGTTGTTGCGGAAGTTACAGTACCTAGTCTCGGAGTCGGTTATGAACTCGGAATGGCAACATCTCTAAGAAAACCGACCCTATGCTTGTACCACGAGAGCAAGGATTTGTCAGCACTTTCAAACCTCATACGCGGAGTGCGAGAACCCGAATTCTCTGTTCGTCTTTACGAATCAGACACGCAGGTCGAGATAATAATCAGTGAGTTCCTTGAATCTTGCTCCGCGGATAAGGCCGAAACCCCGCCTAAGTGATAGGCTACGAATTGCCTCGGGACAATCGAGGCAGGATTTCGGTTTTCAGAAGTGGAGACAAATCATTTCTATTTGAATCGATATCTGTCCAGATTATTTCTTCGATCTCGCTTTGAGGTGACGAACACCCAATTATCTCGCCTGAATAGGTTACTAGCACCAACTCCGCGGCTTCGGACGCGGCTGGTCCCGTGCACGTGCAAAATGGTTTGATAGAGCCCTGATCGACCTCGACGCCTAGCTCTTCATCGATCTCGCGAATCAGACAGGCAAGATCAGACTCCCCGAGATTGGGTTTTCCACCTGGCAAAATCAGGTGTTCGCTATTACGTTTTCGGACCAGAAGAATCCTTCGATCTCTTACGACAATGAGGCCAATTTTCGTAATTCGCATCCTATTCATGAGTCCTATCACTCGCTAGGAAAATCAATGACGGATTCAAGACAGGAGGCAACTGCATCACCTAATTGACTGTCGATATCGTCTTTCCAGCGTACGCTTGGAGACGATTTCATTTCGGCAATCTGTTCATAAGAACGATTGCACACCAACAGCGCGCCCGCTTTCTTTTCTTTCAAGCTCACTATAACAAAAATCGGGGCACATTCCAACTCGATGCCTAATACGCCGCGGTCACGCCAATAATCGTAGTCAGCAATGCTGAGTGAACTGTAATATGAGTTTTTGGTCAAGATCATTCCTCTGTGATACGTATGTCGGGCTGCATCTAGAGAAGCTCCCAATCTTGTCTGAATCTCATTTGATGGGACTGAGGGATAGTTTAGTGATACGTATCCCTCCGACGTGCCGTCTTCTCGGACGAAACCAGTAGGGATGACGAAATCTCCAACCCTCATGGTGTCGGAAATTCCCCCAACGCTTCCAAGCTTGCAGAATGAATCTACTCCGAGCCCGATTAGTTCATGCACCATAATACTCGTAGCAAGCGGGCCAATTCCGGTGACACCTATGAGAACAGTTCTACCGCGATAGACAGCTTCATGGATCTCAAATTGGCTGTGAATTCCAAGACATGTCATGCTATCGCAGTGACGGCTTATGATTTGTGCATATCTCGTGTTGTGGACTAATATGGCACTTGCAGAGTGACGTCCGCTCCTGTCGATTTCGAAATGAAATGGGATATCCTTTTGCACTCTATAATTGTGTCGCGAAATCGTCAAGTAGGCGCTCCTTCAACTCGTCGCTCGACACCAAACGGTGAGGGACTTCGATTGCACGTGTCTCAATCATACAGACATCGGTGAACATCAATTCCTCTATGGCAACAAGCCCATTGGTTCTGGCTGATAGACCTGATGTAAGTAGATCAATAACAAAGTCAACTTCAGGCAGGTAAGCAACGGCTTCGGCAGCTCCTTTGATCTGGATGATACGGCAATCGGTCAACCCTTTTCTCTCAAGATACTCAGAACAAAGATGGGGATATTCCGTGGCAATAGTAGCTCCGTTGGAAAGAATGTGACTCGAGTTCTCTCGGCAACATAAGGCTATTCGTGACTGGCGCAGCGAAAGTTTCTCAATGATGTTGACATGAGATTTCGATTCACAGATGCAGTCAAACCCGCACAGTCCATAGTGTACGAATCCTCGGGTGACCATCGCCGGAATATCCCATCCCCTCAAAAGGAACATCCTTGTACGATCCGAAAAGAATGTGAGTCGACTGTCCGTGTGATCTAGGTCTAATCCGAGGAGCGTGATGACCGGACCATGGAGCTTACTAGGGTACGATGGAATAGCAACCCTTAGACTAGTGTTTATCACCAAGCTCCTTTCTCAGCTTAGTAGTAAATGCTGTGACTGCGGAAATCTTCTGTTTCCCTCGAAGCCATGTAACAGGCGAATCCACGAACGGAAAGATAAGCGACAGGGGAACAAGTACCCCAGCTCCAATCAACGTTACGCCAGTCAGCAAAGTGTTTTTCACCGTATCAATTAACACGCTTTTCATTGAAAGTTTCGACTGGACCAAATCACCGACTTCTCGGTAGTATCCGTCGAACAACTCACTGACTATACGTCCAAGTTCTTGCTGCTGAATTGATCCATTGCTAAACGCATTCGTGTGTTTAAGGACCTCATCTCTGAATTTCTGGTGGTGCAAATTTAGATCGATAATCTGGTCCGCGCCCAAGACACTGAGCGTAGGCAGCTTTTGTCCGACAAGGAATTCGGACACCACTCGTTCTTCGATGTTTTGATAGGACCCTAACGATCTTAATCCGAGAAGGCTATCCATTTCGTTGGGATTGTAGACGACCCTATCGGATTGGAAATACTGCGAAAGAAAGCAGGGCCATAGAGCGTTACGGAAATAGACCATTTCAGTTGTGCTATGGCTAATGCGTTTGTGATCTTTGTCTAAGAGATTTGCACGTTCAATCCTCTGTCGGACTGTATCGGTTACAGAGTCATAGAATTGAACATAAGCGTCATTATCGATGGACTGGATCTCGATGTCATTAGAAAGAACTCTCTTAGTCGCTTTAAGGATGCCAAGCCCCGGATATTGCCAAAGGACAATTCTTCTGGCTTCGATGAGAGGATTGAGAGTCCCAATAATTCTCTTCCTTGCATCTTTAGGTATTCCAGGTGCTAACTGCAACGATGCAGGCACAAGCACAACGTCGGCAAACGTCACAACGCTTTGCAGAATTCTTTCATACTCATTTAAGCCGATGTAAGCAGTATCTGCCAAGAGTATTTTGAAGGGGGCTTTCGTCACTTCTCTCCCAAACGCATCCTTACGTAGGCCAGGTCATGCTGATAAATGTGGTAGTCCCCAACAACATGAGAGTAGTTTCCAGGCGTGAGACGGAGCCGTGTTGCTTCCTGCCTCAGCAAACGACTAAATGCTATCATATCCGGATAGGCCGAATTCCAAGCATCATTACTTCGAAGATAGACCGAAAGGTGCAGTGTTTTCCCTTCGCGTATGAAATGGCAATATATCATTCCAGGTGGCTCGCTCGACCTGAAATCTGTTGCCGGATTCCAGAAAACAAGAATTGCTCGTCGTGTTGAAGGATTGTCACTTAATTCCCTTCGAACCCAATCTAGTTGTGACAAGGAATCATCAGCTTCGGAAAGCATTCGGTCTCTCAGAATATGTACGTTAGGGCCGCCTCGACAAACATGATCAGAGTATTGGTCCAAGTACTCGGAACCCCACACGGAGAGCCTCGATTGCTCAAGGTGATCCTGGAGTTTATTTATCAGAAGACACAGGTTTAGAATTCGGGTAGTCAGCATGCCTGATGGAGCTGCCGAATATCGTCCAGAACTTGCAGCCAACATGCCGATACTCTTCTCCCACACGCGCGCAATACTATTACCCTTGATGACTTTCACTTAACCCAAATCCTTTGTGGAATGCCATTCATTTTATTGGGCCTTTCTTTCGATGAAACTACTTTGGAGCATCTCAAAAATCAAGGACTTTCATGAGTGATTCTGAGGCAGGTGCGAAATCTCATGGCGACTTGATCCCGATTCCTTCATCGAACAGTCGCCCATTACGCTCAGGTGGTCATAGACGCCTTGGATTCTACCATACTTCCAGGAGCCCCTTGCTGCCGCGCTGAATAAGCTTCGGATCTTTATTCAGCTTGATCATCAAAGCCTCAACTGAGTCAATAACGGCGTGGTGCACGACTGTTACCCATGTTCTGAGGTCCTGGTGAATCAGAATGTTCTTAGGAGCGGAGAGCGCGTCAGCCTAGCCAGTCATCTTCTCCGCTGCCCATTTCTTCAAGAAAACCGGCTGGACTGTCAGAAATCGGCAACAGCCCAAGTGCACGCTGCAATCGGAATACCAATATACATGTGACAGGTCCGGAATGGGTTTGGGTCAACGACGAAGAACTCGCGCCTGACTTTCGCAAACCATCCAAAACTCTTTACTTCTTCAACAGACAACGAGCATTCACCCAGAATGCGAGCCTCTTGTAGCCTCTTCTAGATGTCTGAAAGCACACTCTGGGCTTGACTTGATACGTGGTCGACAAGCATCGGCCGCAGGGGTCATCAAGAGAAGCAGCGTCTAAAATGTATTCAACCTCTTATCGGCTGCTCAGCGACATTTTACCGAAACCCGTCAATCAATCATTGACATAGCAGTTCCTTGCGACATGGTCATTTGCATTAAGGCATTAATTTTGATTCTAGAATCGGTCATGACGGTTCTTACCATACCTCCAGGAACCCCTTGCTTCCACGTTGTAGGAGCTTCGGATCCATGCTCAAGTTCTTCAGCAGCGCATCTACCGAGTCGACGACGCAATGGTGAACGACCGTGACCCAGGCTCGCAGGTCCTGGTGCACCAAGATATTCTGCGGCGCGGACAACGCGTCGGCAGCTCCCGTCAGTTTCGCAGACGCCCATTTCTTCAGAAACCCCGGCTCGACTGTGAGGAACCGGCAGCAGTCTAAGTGACTGCCGTAGTCGCGAACACCTATGTACATGTGGTAGTCGTGAAACTGGTCAAGACTCACGATGAGGAACTCGCGCCGAACTTTGGCAAAGAACCCCGAGCTCTTTACTTCTTCAAGTTCCCACGTGCAGCCACCTGGGAAATTCGATGCTGAAAGCCTAGCCTTGATGTGGTCCAAAAGCCAACGACCGTTTCCGGCAGCGTTGTCGACGATCATACTCCACTCGTTGAGAATTGATTCTTCCTTCAATGTGACGGCCATTTGCTTTCCTCTCCCTAGCCCTTAACGTATGGTGGTTACCCGATGCGGTAAGTCGTGTTGTCCTCTGAATCAATCGACTTCCAAATCGGGGTGAATACAATGTCCGGTGTGATTTTGTCCTCCGTCGTTACCCAGAGGAATCGTTTTGCTTTTGGTGGAACGTCCATCTCTGTTGATGCTCGCCTGATGTTCTGCAACCTCGCTTGCGTTGGCGTGACGATGAGCGTCCGGAAGCCCTTGAATCCCTCAACGGCAAAGTCCCTCGCGTAACGTTGGTACTTGCCATCCACAAGATAGCTGGCGTAGAAACGTAGGCACTTCAGTACGCCCTTCCTGGGATCGGCCACGACCTCAGTTCCTCGGTCAATTTCCAAGAAGAATAGAGCCGCTCTTCCATCCTTTTCCAAGGCAAAGACGCCATCTGGCGTGTGTGATACCTGTTCACGCTCATTTGCAACATCGCAGATCACATCCTTGATGTACTTCATCACCCCACCCTTCTCGGTTTTCTCACCGTAGTAGTCGGGGATGAATCCGACCAGACGGACCGGAGACTTCTCGCAGGCCTGCCGCACCGCAATCCGGAAATCATTGATGGCAAGGAAGTGGCGCATGAAGTAGTAGTCCTTCGGCTTCTCCTTGGCCTCATTCCACTTCAGGTCATTACGGTCAACGCCCAGTGCGCCCGCTACCACTTCGAGTCCCTTCGCCGTCAAGCTGAAGATACCCTCATCGATATTCGCGACATTGAACCCGCTGATGCACCCGTCGCGTTTGAGAACTTTGGTCCGTCGGTACGCTGTCTGGAGTGACGGGAAGTGCAAACGCTGGACTTGGCTGATCGTCAGGTAGCGGTGCTTGTAGATATCGACCAGCAACGCGACGTCTCGCTTCATCATCTTGACGACACCGGCGGTCATTCAAAGACTCCTTCTGGATCGATACCAGCTAGAGGATCGCGACCAGATTCGGACTGCGGTGGTGGCGTCTGCTCGGACTTTCGCAGACGCGGAATGCCAAACTGCGCTCGTGACCGCTCGATCACTGCTTTCGCGCTTTCAGAATTCGGCTCTACATCTACCAACGGTACACGCATAGGAAACGTGCTCTGGCCGATCCGGCAGTACGCGTCGCCGACTCGCAGGCGCACGAGCTCCTCCGGCGGCAGCGGTTCAACATCGTAGTCGTATTGGGTCAGGAATTCGTGCGAGAGACGCGACGCGTCTGCTTGTGATACCTGGAAACTCACCATGGTCGAGACATTGCCAAAGATCTCGCGTAAGAGCTCTGGTGGTAACTGGCCAGTCTGTTGGTGAGCCAAGATTAGCCCGAGTCGGTACTTCCGTGCCCGTGACAGAATCTTTTCATACGACGTTGACGCAGTGCCACAGAAGTTCTGGAACTCATCCAAATACAGATAGAAGGGACGGCGTTCTCCCTTGGCGACATTTGCCCGACTCATGGTCGCCGTCTGAAACTTCGACACGATGAGTTGGCCGATCAGCTGGCTGGCGGCTTCCCCGAGGATGCCATCCGATAGGTTGAATAGCAGAATCTTTCCACTGTCCATGGCCCGGCGAATGTTCAGGAGCCTGTGCTGAGCTTCTTCCTTGGTCAACGTCGTGTGCAAAGGTGGGCAGAGGCAGTTACGGGCGAATTTTGCCCCGACGATCCTTCCGATACGGTTGGTGATCGGCAGGTGGGATTCCTTCGGGAACTGTGGGTAGACCTGTTTGAAGAATCGCCGCGTGCGGTCGTCTGCCGTTGTCTCAATAATTTCGTCCCGAAGCTTGGTTTCGTGCCGGTCGAGCAGCGTCTCTATGTCGAGCAGTGTCGACCCCGGCCGCTCGATCAGCGCGTACAGCGTATGCCGAAGAATCTCATCCATCCGGGGGCCGCCTTCGCCCACAACGCGCTGGAGGATGGTGAAGGTCTCGTCAACGTGCAGGTCCACGTCCTCACCAGCATCGATATGCAGGGGGTTCAGGACGACTGGACACTCGATATCCGCTGGGTTGAAATAGATGACATCATCAGTGCGGTGTTCCGGAATGAATGGTAGCAGTTCATCAGTCAGCAATTCATACTCCGGCGCGAGAACCCCGATGCCGTGCCCTGCGTGCATGTCCTGCAAGATCATGTACCGCAGGAAATTCGTCTTGCCATACCCCGACTTGCCGATGACGTAGGCGTGCTTGTCGCGCAGTTCGTCAGGTAGGATGACCGGCACCCCGTAGTCTGAACCTTGGTATCCAAGCTCGAGGCCCTGCGTGCTGAACATCTTGCTGGCGATGCGACCTCGTAAGTCCTCAGCGGACATGCCGGAAGCAATCATGGTGCGGAGATCCTCTCGCGAAACAACCGAGCGCGCCAAATATCCATAGTTATTGGCGAAGTAACGGACGACGTCCTCGCACTCATCCAAGCGTCGATTCTCTGCTTCGTCTCGCTCTCTTTTCTCTCTGCGTTGTTGTTCAGCGCTCCGGCTTTGCAGTCGCACCGCTGCAAAAATCAGGATGCCGATCAGGGCGATTCCGAGCAGGATTTCCAAAGGATGCCTCCCTAATGGGTGTATAGGCAGAGTGTATATCTTCTGTAGATCGGCTGTAGATTGACGTTCTACACCCTTATCGCCACACCCTGATGCCTAAGAGCTACTTAATTATTCTTTGTTCACCCAACTAAACCCGTCTTTTCGACGGTTGTACCACTGCCGCCTACTTAGGCAGATGATGATATGTCACAATTGCCAGGTTCTTGTTGACAGAGTTGCTTGAATGCGCGACCTTCACAAGACCTATGGGAGGTAAGTTGCTGTTGGACCTCATGTAATCGTGGAAAAGTACAGACAGATCATTGAAAGGTGAGGACGCTGGAATGGGAGAGAAACTTAGGATTTTTGTAGAGAGAAATCTCAAGCTAGTGAATCTCATCGTGCTTTTGGTTGGCATTCTTCTCATGGTAATTGGATTGCTATTGGGCAAGGCTAGTCCTTCTGTTGCCTTGGTAATGGTAGGTGTTGGGAGCTCGGTCGTGGCAAGCGCTCTTGTTTTCTACCTCTCCAGCTTTATGTTGGTTCGTCAATTGGAGGTTCAAGATATTGTGTCGGAATGGGGACTTGTAGCGGTCTACAGAACTCGCGCGGAAATGAATCAGAAGAGTAATCAATATTTGGGAAAGGCTAAGGGTAAGCTGGATATTATCGCATTCGGACTGCGTTCACTGCGCGACAATATGTCCTCTGTAATTGAGGAGAGAGTCAAGTCGGGTCTCTCGATTAGAATACTGACGATTGACCCCAATTCGACCGTCGTGAGTTTAAGGGAGATAGACGAACAGCAGTCTGACGGATCGATCAAGAAGACTATCTGTGATCTCGCATCTTGGGTGTCACAAATTCGCGCACATCAGGCGAGTGGCTCTCAGGTGGAGATTAGGTTCTATAATGCGTTGCCTCAGGATTTCTATTACCGGGTAGACGACCATTTATTTGTCGGCCCGTACCTGTTTGGAAAGACTAGTCAGCAGACTATTTCTTACGAGTTTAGGTCCGGCTCTCTCGGGTTTGACTATTGGACTGAGTATTTTGATTCATTGTGGTCGAACAGGAATTTCTCGGTGATTCATGAAGAATTCGGCAAAAGTGCGTGATAGTGAGATCCTCTCTGTGGATCGTCGGACACAAAGTGAGATGTTACCCGAATACTCGGATGGCCGATTTTTCATAAGCCCAGTGTTGGGTTGTTCTGCTCATTGCAGCTACTGTTATATCTACAGTGAAGGATTTGGGTCCAACGTCTGCAAGAATCCGCTTTCTATTGGGCGACTGATTTCTTGGCTTGAATCTCATGAGCGATTTCGTCTAGGGCGTAAGGGATCAATACTCTCTGTCGGTGCCTGGGGAGATCCATTTGCTCCTGAGGTTTCTGTTGAGGTGACTCTTGAATTGATTCGCCAACTTTCGGCTCTAGGAAATCCCATTCAACTTATTACGAAATACCCTATTACTGAAGATGTACTGGATGCCCTGGCCAAAGTCTCGCTGTATCGGGGCCACTTGTTGTTTTCAACGTCGATCGTATCCATTACAAACTGGCAATCGATTGATCCGAAAGTATCATCCCCAGAAAATAGATTGAAAATGCTTGCGCGAATGGAAAACCGCCAAATTCCAACGAACTTGATGATCAAACCATTTCTGCGTGGCATTACTGACATTGACACCGTCATCTTTAAGCGTGAATTGATGCTAAACCGCGTAACGAGTTGTGTGGTTGGCGTGCTCTATTGGAACGCCAAGATAGCTGAACGAATCTATGGTTCTACTCACGACCATAATACCTTCACGAAGATGCTGAGGAATCGGATATTGGATCACGGACTCGTCTGTCGACCTGCTTCCATTTACAGAACGTTCTCTGGAGAGGCTATGGATGGGTTTTGTGCTGAGTTGATGGATGCTGGTATCCGCGTTTTTAAGAACGCGTCTTGCGTCAGTGCATGGTTGACGGACACAAGACATGTGAGTGGACTAAGGCAATCCGATCCGTTAGGACTCTGCGTGAATTGCGAAAACGCTGCTTGCCAATAACTACCGCCTTTGGTATTTTTACGGTTAGAAGGTGAACCGATCACTAAGGACATTTCAAGCAAGAGCTTTATGCGCAAGACAGATGTGATAAAGAAGACAGTCATTCATGTTCGCAGTCTGCAGCAGCAGGAGAGTACTGGGCACGATTGGTGGCACACCCACAGAGTCTGGCAGATGGCCAAGAAAATAGGTCGGATAGAGAAAGCCGACCTATTAGTTGTTCAGTTATCTGCGCTGCTGCATGACGTTGCAGACTGGAAATCACACGAAGGCGACTTCGAAGTTGGTGCCAGGGAGGCACGAACGTGGCTCTCGCGATTCAGTCTTGATCCCAAATGCATTGACCATATCTGCTGGATAGTACAGTCCATTTCATTCAAAGGTGTTGCCGCCAAACGGAGCGATCTAACGCTCGAAGCGATGGTGGTTCAGGATTCAGATCGATTGGATGCGCTTGGAGCAATCGGAATCGCCAGAACATTTGCCTACGGTGGAAGCAAGGGGCGGGCCATATATGATCCAAGTGTTCGTCCAGTGAAGCATAAGACGGTCAAGTCGTATGTCGACAATAAGAGTCCATCTATTAACCACTTCTATGAGAAACTTCTGCTTCTGAAGACGCGAATGCATACAGAGACTGCTCGCCGTATTGCTTCGAACCGCGATCAGATCATTCGTGACTTCTTGAGAGAATTCTACGATGAATGGCGGGGTAGGAAATAAACTCTGATAAGAAATCGTCTCGGCTCACCTCAGATGTGTGCAACAGTAGGATTCATATATAACCACGCGCATCAATACCGCTGAACAATTTCGCTCCCGCCACCCGGCAGACGAGGGCAGCCCTCATCCGCCGGGCCCGGAGGTTCCTTAGAGCTAGCATCAGGGTTCTGGTCAGCGCACAGGTGGTGTTCCTGGCGCTGTCGGGAGCGGTAAAAGGAAGGCACAGGCAGCGGGCATGACGATACAGGGCCGCCCTGTTCGGAAATGGTTTGCCAATTTGCAGCAAAGAGTTTTTCCGGAGTGCTAAACGAGACCGCAGAGGAATCAGTGCAGGCAATCAGGTCTGGACACGAGGAGTAGGCACGCAGATTCTGGAGCTTGTGTTTGACATGTTCAAGCCGCTTCTGCGTTGTCGTTACCAGCAGAACTCGAAACGACCGGATACCGAATCGTCGTTGGGGAGCTTTCTGCTGCCAGAGCCAGTGGTACCCCGCGCATTTCGCGGCAATGCGTCCCAGATCGGTCGTCCCTCGGTCGATTTCGAGGAAATAGGTGTATGCGCGCCGTTGATGGTGCAGGGTGAACATAGCGTCAGGGATGATCGGCGTTGTCTGGGTTATTACCGGATATCGCGGCGCCGCAACCATCTTCAGTTTCCGCCCCTGCGTCCAGGATGAGAGGTTGAGATCGTTTGCCATGCGCACTGCCAACAGCAGACAGATGCGGAAATCGTTGATCCGTTCGCTGTGCTCACTGAATGAACCTAGTTTGCTCACTGGGACACGGTCTTGAGATTTAAGGTTAGGCAAAATCCGTTGCCCTCTTCGCGAAAGTGCGTAGAGATATTGTGACGATCCCTCGCCGAGCCGCGTCGGTCGTACCACACGAGCCAGCAGGCCGTGCCTCCAGAGTTGCGCAAGTCGCTTGCGCGTTCGGTGGAGCGACTGGAAAAACAAATGGCAAACCTGAACAGTTGTGAGCACGCGGTAGTCCCTGAGCGCGCAGAAGAGTTCGCGGTCACGGTCAGTGACTTGAATAGGTCGCAGCTTGTTCGTCGATGTTTTATTGGGAGACGTCATAGGCTGAGAGTTTGCTTTGTTTGGCTATTGCCAGGTATGTGAGCCCCACGGCGACGGCGTCAAACATGTTCTGGTAGTATCGCTCGCGCCAACGGCGATTGGAGCCGAAATACGTGCGCAACTCGGGGAATTGTGCGCAGATAGCCTTCGCGATCGCGCGCTTCGTTGCCCGTCCGTCTCCTGTGACCTCTTTCTTGATAGTGTTGGGTGCGAACTCGTAGACTGTTACACCGTGCCTTCTGGCGATTGCCCTAATCTGTTGAATCGCGATCATTGCCGGCAGATTCTGTTGAATTTGGGGGAAGTTGTTCGTCGCGATAACAACTATTTCCGGAGTCCTCTCTGTCAGAAGCCGATTCATGGTTTGCGTGAACACATCTACTGGCCTTCTGTTTGGTCGGCGCATTGATTTCACACCATGATCGACAAGCTCCCTGCCGATAAAGTGCGCAATGCCGATTTCCCGAAGACCAGGGTCGATGGCAAGTAGGCTAGCTTGGTTCTTCATATTTGTGAATGAGGTAGATAAATAGAGCGCGGCGAGATTTCTTGATACGCCACGGTGGCGTCGACTGCGCCGCGCGGAAAGCCCGGTACACGATGGCGTGAGTGTGGGCACTGCAGACCTGACGGTAGAACGATAGACGAACTTCGTCTCCGAACTCTCTGGCGATTTCCAGCGCGAGCGCGTCAGCCTGAGTTTTGGGGATGAATGGTATTGGTCGAGTACTAGTCATGGGTCTGAGAGGGTTGTGATCGCTGTTTGGTGAGGATGTCATTACGTATTGAGTCAAAGAGATCGAAGAACAGAATTTCAACGGGGCACTTAATGATTGCGGATAGCTTGAGAGCGTTTACCAGCGTAGGCAGTTTTCGACCCTTTTCCCAATGTGAGAGGTGTGAGACACTTCTTAATCCCACGAGCGGTGCGATCTGACACAGCTTGAGATTCTGCCGTCTGCGATAGCGACGGATCTGATTCGGGAGGGTTTTGTGTTTGCTCTTTGACATGGATGTAATTGCGTGCGATGTCACTGTATGTGGGGATGAAAATCCGTTCAATTGCCGAAAGCGGCAACATCGTGTGGATATGAGGGAGGAAAACTGGTGAAACATCCAGTAGAACTGGGCATCCGAACAAAAACCGAACACTGCGAACAAAAAAATATCGCTACCGCTTGTGCAGGCGTAAAATCGCTGTCACCTTTCCTTGAATCTTCAGGCGCTTCACGAAGATTGGCTTCATGGATGCGTTTGCTGGCTGAAGGCGGATGCGGGCTTTTTCCTTATACACGCGTTTCAGCGTCGCTGTGTTGTCTTCAAGCAGGGCGACAGCGATTTCACCGTTGTTGACGACTGGCTGGGGTTTGATGATTACAAGATCACCGTCCATGATGTGATCGTCAATCATGCTGTCCCCTCTAACCTTGAGCGCAAATGCCCCAGGTCTGGCGGCCGACTTTGGCAATGTTAGCGGATCTTCGGGAATTTGGATTGCCTCAATGGGAGAGCCTGCGGCAATCGCTCCGACCACTGGCACAGATACGAGATTCCCACGGTCAATAGTATCCTCCAGCAATTGAATCCCTCGCGCTGTCCCGTCAACACGAATCCACCCCTTTCTCTTGAGGGTTGCGAGGTGGTCGTGGACGGTTCCAATTGCAGACTTCGTGAGCTTGGTCAAATCGCGGATACTTGGCATGTATCCTCTGAACTTGCTATAGGTCCGAATAGCATCGAGCACCCGCTTTTGCTTGGGGGTGAGAGGTTGTTCCATAGGGAGATTCAGTCTACCGAACGATAGCCGAACGGTCAAGGCGGGGTTATCCACAAGCAATCGCGGCAGTGCCTGAGCGCACCCCGTCGTTGTCGACGGGATACGCTCACCATGATTCGTTCCGGGTATGGTCCGGCAACGCGACTACTTGAGAAACCAAGTATTGTGCAGGTTCGCAGCGTCAGCCGGGAGCAGCGTCTCCTCAGTGACCATCTGCGGGAAGGAATCGAAAAGCGACCGCGGAGTGTTTGCGAAAATCCACTCGAAGGTGGCTTTCTTCGTCGGGTTATTGGCGGCGTCAACCTCTGTCGTGACGTCGTAGAGGGAGAAGGTGATCGTCTTCGCGGTCACCAGCACTGACTTGGTCGTGTCGCCGCTAAGCTGCGGCAAGCAGGGTGGCCCCATGATGATCAGGTCGAGCGAGCCCTGCGGCAGGATCACCGCCTTCAAGAGATCATCCTGGGTACGCGTATTCAAGGGCAGGCTCTTGCCGTCGGCGACGAAGGAAACAAGGCTGCCAGCGAAGCGGAGCACGTGCGTCATGTGGTTGGTGACGTGCAGCTGAAAGGTCAAGCTATCCGGCTTGAAGAGGTAGCCAGCCGGGTCGTCCGTGATAACGTACTTCACACCGTTTCCGACGCTCACCGAAAACAGTCCTTTCGGCTTCTCCCGTACCGTTTTGTGGTAGACAACGTGCCACTCAAAGGGTACAGGCACGAGCTTGATCGTCACCCCATCCTTCGTCTGCTCCCAAGAATAGCCCGCCACGGTGTCGAGGACCACCATCTGCCCACCGAGCGGAATCTGTTTCGGCGGTTGCTCTTTCTTGCCTCCGAGCAAGAGGAACGCCGAAGTCGCAACAACGACAAGTAGGAGTAGGGACTTCTTCATGCGCGCCTCCCTGCGTCCTGCTTGCGAGACTCGCGTGCGCGGAGTGCCAGCGAACATGCCTTCGGTTCCTGTGCCTGGGTCTGCTCCAACTGTGAGTTCATTCAACCTCCTTCGTGGTTTGTTTCTGCTTCTGCGCTGACGGCTGCACGGAGCACTCCGTCCTGCTACTTATGATTCTTCCGCAATGATGCTGGCGTCCGGCTAAAGGGATTGTGCCAGTCTGCTGCTGTGGAAATAGTCGCCGCAACGTCACCTCGTAGTTGTGCTGCACGTCGGCGAGACACTCGGTGCCGTACAGGTCCCACGTCGTCTTCACTGACGCGTGGCCGAGGATCTTCGAGAGCGACTCCACCGATCCGCGAACCTGCTTCCAGTGCCTGGCGAAGCTGTGGCGGAGCAGGTGGCACGTCACTAATGCGTACTTCGGATTCGGATTGCTCACGCCGGCGCGTACTCCGGCCTGAGCCACGATCCTGTTGACTTGGCGCGCACTGAGCGCACCACCGGTGCGCGACCGGAAGAGCGTACCTTGCGGTTCCGGCGCAAGGACAACCAGTGCCTCGGCGAGTTCGCGGCGCACCGGGACCTGGCGCGTCTTATTCCCTTTTGCGCTTCGAATCACGATCAAGTTCCTCGCTGTATCGACATCACACATCTTCAATGCAGCCGCTTCACAACGCCGCATGCCAGTCTCGACCAGGAGTTGTATGAGAAGCCGGTCACGCGGACACGACGCTGCCGCGATCAAACGTTCCAGTTCCGCAAGGGAGAGGTGGTACTCCGCGTTCGAGAGCTGGTGGGTCGCTCTCACGAGCGAACGATTGAAAGGTCTGGTGAACCTGCGGAATACGCCGGTAAGCGACAAAAGCAACCGGCCTATCAAACTACGGGTCGAGGTCGAGTGTCTCACTCTTGCAGAAGTGGGACATTGGTTGAAGGGTCTGGGATTCTGTAATGCCGGGGATTTTGCCTGAAGCTGGTTGTTATTCAGATGGATAGAAGGTTAGGACCGGTGATATTCAGCACACCCTTGACGAACAGTGATGATCTGATAGAGTTGAAGCCAAAGTGGCAAAAGTACCGTAAATGCTTGAAATTGGAGGAGTTATGCGCAGCTAGAAACGTCCCACTTCTGCAAATGTAGGACATTCGTGGGTTCTGTCAATCGAATTTTCGTACTTTCTGCGAAAGTTTCTCCTAAAAGATACGTTACAGATGGCAGTCTCTCAACTTCATTGAATTCCGCGGGGCAACTTTTCCATCCTTTTCAATGACCGACGAGTTCGTTTACTCTCAATTGAGTTCGAGTAATCTCCCGTTTGTATCACTCGCCCCAATTTGATCTAAGGTTCTCTAAGGTCCCAACCCTATGCAAAGAGCCATTGTCTATTGCCGTGTCTCGACCGAAGAGCAAGCCGAGGACGGTCACCACTCGCTCGCCGCGCAAGAGTCGCTCTGCCGACGCTGCGCTTCTGAAAAGCAATTTGAGATTGTTGAAGTTTTCCGCGATCCCGGCAAGAGCGCTACTACGATGAACCGGCCAGGACTGCAAGACGCGCTTGCTCGCTGCCAGTCGGATCATTCTATCAAGGCCGTCTTCGTACAAGACACAGATCGGCTTGCTCGAAATACAAAGGATCATCTCACTATTCGAGCAATGCTCAAGAAGCACGACGTGCGACTCATTTCGGTATCACAACCAATGCTTGAAGATAGCGCCGAAGGCATGATGATT
The DNA here is from genome assembly GCA_903930455.1 of uncultured bacterium. GTDB lineage: Bacteria > Zixibacteria > MSB-5A5 > CAIYYT01 > CAIYYT01 > CAIYYT01. The sequence goes on from CAIYYT010000235.1 coordinate 19,808, forward strand.
GACACTATCATCGCGAGCGTGAATCAGTTTCAATCTGATATCACTTCCCGCAAGACCATGAAAGGGCTTGAGGAAAAAGTCAGAAACGGCGGCTGGCCAGCGCTCGCTCCAGTAGGCTACAAGAATGTTGGCGTGGGACCTGAGGGCCAATCCCGAATCGTTGTCGTTGACAATGAATCGGCTCCTCTCGTGCAAAAACTGTTCCGATCGTATGCAACCGGTAACTATTCCGCGCGAGAACTTAATGACATCTTCTACAAACAAGGTCTCCGGTCCCGAACCGGAAGGAAGCTCCAAGACAGCAAGATCTTCGACATGCTTGAAAACAAATTCTATCTTGGTGAGGTACGCTGGGGCGGAATCGTCGCCAAAGGACAACATGAACCATTGATTGATGCCAGTCTATTCGCGGCTGTAAAGGCGGTCTTGATGGCACACGGTGGTAACAGAAGTAGAAAGCGAAAGCACGATTTCCTACTCCGTGGCTATCTCTTCTGCGGCAGTTGCGGCGGGCGGCTAATTGGCGAGAAGCATATTCTGAAGGGAGTAGCCTACTATCGTTGTCACAAGCGCGGCGGCTGTGAACCGTTGTGTTCAGCCCCTGAACTGGAATCAGAAGTTGCTGACCTATTCAGTCATTTGCAGCCTTCTCCTGGGCTCCTCAAGGCAACGGAGACAGCCTTGCGGGCACGCGCTAATGCTCATAAGAGTAACTTTGAAGCCGAGCGATCTTCGCTTCTGAAGCGAAAAGCTGTTGTTGATACAAAGCTGCACAAGCTGGAAAGCAAATGGCTTGACGGGCTTCTTGATGATGCTGATTTCAAGAGGCTCCGCGTCGATCTTAAGAAACTGCAATCGGATATGGAGAACCAAATTGCTGGTATGGAATCGAAAAGATCACTGGACTATGATGCCCTCGCAGAAGTTGTTGCCTTCGCACGCGATCTTGGGAACTCATACTCAAGAATCCCAGATCATCTCAAGAGATTGTTGCTGAAGTTTGCTTGGGAAAGACTTGAGGTTGCCAATAGGCAAATCACAGTGGCTCTCCCGACGATGCTGTTCCGTAGTCTTAGCAATTTTGAGGAAGGCTCTCCTCGGGGAACACAGAAACCCGTCCAATATGAACGGGCTTCTATGCAAGGGGGTGACTGTCACCCCACACGGTTCCCAATGAACCAAGACTTGGTTCGATTAGGCACCGAGTGGGGTCGCAAGCCAACACATAATCGTCCAGAGAAAACGCAAGAAGTTCCTTTTGCAGGCAACATTTCCGACCTCATGCAGCTCCTTGATTCTGATCCAGGCTACATTCAGCATGTCCTGACTCTCTTTGCGGAGATTCGGGATGGGATGAAGGCGTGGAAGGAAGGTTTGAATTCTTCCGATCCTGTCTCTGTCGATGCCAAATCCATTGCTCGATGATATCGGCCAACTGCTCTGCCCCGCGTTGGAGGATTGACTCATCAGATTCGATGTTCTCAATTCCCAGCATGTGGGGATTGTAACCAACGCTCGAATATTTGAAAGGGAGGAATAGTTACCGATTGAGGCAAGTGATGGGGATAACAAAGGGTTTGACGGAATTTCTCCTCTTCGCTACCCTAAGTAAGCTATGCTCACAAGTGAAGACATAAAAAATATCGTTGCGGCGGAGCGTGAAGTCTTCGCGACTAGGGCTGACCTCGAACAGGTCGGAGAGAACCTGCGCGCCGACTTCGCTAAGCTCATGGAGTCTGTTGATGCCTATAGCAAGAAGGCCGATACATTCTTCCAGGAACTCGTAGTCGCTACGCACCGCATCGACCGCCACGATAAGTGGATTCACAAGATCGCCGAGAAACTCGGGGTGGCCTTGGAATACTAAGGTAGTCAGTAGGCCCAGCGCGTGGGACATGGATGGAAGTCAGGGTAACGTCTAGCCGGCAGCTTCGCCATCTGTTTGCGAACCTCTTTTCGGATTTCTTTGAATTGCTCCAAGAAAAGGATTTCTACGGGACAGCCGAGGGCGGCGGAAATGGCCAAAGCTGATTCGAGTAGCGGTGTGACATTGCCATGTTCCCACTTGCTAACGGAAATTTGCCCTCGACCCACAATCGAAGCGAGTTCCGTGGAGCGGAGGAACATGCGGCGACGATAGCACTTGATAGAGTTCGGGAAACACCTGTTGGTCGTACGAAGCATAATTATAGAGTATTCGTTAATTCGAGATCACTGACGGGCCTGGTGATTCATCTCACACGTCCAGTAGAAAGAAACAGTTGGAGATGCGTAGCGAAGTCCCAAACAGCTAAACGGTCTTCAGTGTTCATCCCAAGTGTCTTGAAGACGATGACCTCTGTGAGGTCCTCGAAGAATCTCATATATTCATCAACTCCCCAATCAAGCGAGGCATAAGGACTACTCACTGGGAGCAACTTCATCCAGGGTTCCGCGTACGGTCGGTCAATGGGTAGCTGCCCGTTGTGCGCAAGCTGATTCCGAAGCACATAGAGAATATTCTTGGATAGTCCGTTTTCCTTGTGAGTAAGAAAGATGGTCTTATTAATCGCGCCAGGCCAAAAGTGTTCCAGAAGTTTGGCTACGATTTCGTGAAGATTGTTGCTTTCTTTCTGAAATATCCTCGTATAAAGAAATTCCCAAATGACAAAATAAGCAAGTACGCGCGATTCGGAGTTACCAACGTTGCTCGAATTGAGGAGCATCCTGATATGAAACCCATTCTTGAACTTAGCGCACCACGCTTGATCTTGCAGCATACCAATTGCGTCAGAACAATCTTCGGCCAACTGTCGCTTGTCGTGGCTCACCATACGAAGGTGGTTTGCTGCTGCGACGGGAAAATCTCGATCCTCCCACCGCCTGGAATGCAATACCCAGTTAGCACCTGTTAGTACAGACCCAATCATGAGTATGTCGTGCAGTAACTTGGCCTTTCTATATTTGTCTGGAGCCCAGTAATAGCGACGGTTACAGTTAATAATCGCATCCTGCTGCTTACCGTGCCAGACTACATAGGCGTTTCGTCTGATCTTACGATTGTCGCGAGAGGCCATTATCGATGTGTAGACGCGTCCAGATTGTTCTGGCTTGGCAAGGGAATGAAAGGTGTATCCGACAACAGAAAACGGTTGAAAGAAAGAGTTACTGCTGCCGACTAGTACATTACACAAGTATTGTTTCATAGCCGAGTCCGATTAGTTGGATGACTGAAACCTCTATAATATAATAGGTTAAGAATTAGCTGACCGCATTTGCAGGTATTATTCTCTCCTTGTTTTTGAAACAAATCAAGCTCCACATTGAAGCTTGTATTCAGAAAGTAATACCCAATTGACACGATCTGCAACAGGAGTACGTCTAGATCGCAGAGAGAAATTGTTGTGAAGGAAGGAAATAACACCAATATATTATGTTGGTATTAGTCGATAGGGACTGACAACCGAGGCTCTCCACGAGGAGATCAAGTCCGGCACCAGCAAGGGATGTGGCAAATGCTCATCAACCTAGTAGCGGTAAGAGGCCTCCGCTGTCTCGACACTTCCCGTGGACCACTGGAGTTAAGTATCCCTGACGGCCATCGGCCTGGCAGCGAGTACTAGTCATAATTGACTATGAGAATGGCATTTGTATATTAACTTGGAAGCGGAGGAGCAATGTTGAGGAAGCCAAAGTTAGCAGTCACGATGAAAAGGAAATTGCTGCAGATCTTAGTGGCGATTGCGAAGCGTTGGAAGGAAATCTCACTGTTGATATGCGTTCTGGGTGCTCTGCTCAGCTACGCGATACCACCCTTGAGAAAGCATACTAATGCATTCCTCGTGCTTTGCGCAATTGTGGTCGTGCAATTGGTCCTCGATATTAGGCAAATTGTCTCGAAATCACCGTTGCCCGCGAAGTATACTTCCTTACATGAGGCGATTACAGACATTGACACGGCTATGAGAAAGGCGATGGCTAAGAAACGCAAGAAGCCATTAGAAATTCGTATAGTTGCAGGACGCACGATGACCGTTGCAAACATGCTGAAGACACTGGGCGAGGATGTAAGAGTCGGCAGGCTTCTTTGCCGAGAAACGAAGGTCATGCTGTTTTGTGTGGATCCAAGCTTTGCAATGAATCTGGATTTGTCGATTGTAAGAGATAAGGATGCATTCCAAAGGAATATGGGCATCTACGCGGCCACAATCGAATCCAATTGTAAGACGCTGGCGCAATTCAACTTGGACGAAGAGTGCAAGAGACAGGGACTCTCTTTTGAGGTCGTCCATTACAAATTTATGCCGACGTTTTTCTCATTTCTAATTGGGAATGAGTTGTTGTATTGGGGAAGCTATACGTGGGATGATGTTCGCCAAGACTTTGATGGGCCAATTAACCCCTGCTTTCGAGTTGACCACAGCAACGAATTCTTTGTGGACACTTACGAATGGCAGTATAATAGAACTGAGTTTTTGTGGTCGCTTGCCAAAAGAGAAGAAGAAACGCTCAGTGCATAGAATTCGAATCCACCTATATGACAGGTAAAATCGACTTGAGATCAGTCTTACCCTACGACTCTTCAAGCCAACGTCGATTCCGCTCATCAACCGGAATCGAAAAGGCTGCAGTCGGGAGCACCTACTGGCAGAGTCGTGCTAAACACTACGAGGAATACTCCTCTTGGTGTCGAGATCTTGGTCTTTTTGCCAAATGCACAGAACCTTTGAAAAGCTTGGGTGAAGCATCTCGATGCCTCGATCTCGGAGGAGGAACTGGTTGGGTCGCGCGTCATGACAATGAACTGACGGGTCGACAATGGACCGTCTTGGATCAGTGCGCAGACTATGGGAAGTACATTCGCCCCCCAATCACTTTTGTGGTCGGTGATGCGCACAGAACACGATTTCCGAATTCTTCTTTCGATTTCATACTAGCGAGGTCACTCCTTCACTATGTGGACTGCCCACGCGTACTTGCAGAAGCTCGTCGACTTCTTTGCTCAAAAGGAACACTAGTCGTTGCACAGAAGATATTAGCGTACAGGGGAAGCGAGTCTGAATGGTTCAGCGAACTTGATCGGCTGAAGCGCCCCGAACCCACGAAGGCTTGGAGTGCTAAGCAACTCTTGATTGCTATTACCTCGGCAGGATACATTCTTCACAAAGTATCATTCTTGACAATGCCTCGCAAAATAATGGTACGAGAGTGGTTCGAATCCGGCGGTAAGCTCTCAAACCCCAATCAACATAGGATAAACAAACTATTCCGTACGGCTCCGAAATCGGTAAGAAATTACCTGAAATTGAACTTCACTGACGACGAAATATCTTATCTGGAACAATGGATGGTAGTTGCCTGTCAGCCATTGACTAGCGAAGCCGTATACAAGGCTACTAAGAGTAGACTTCCTCGCGGGCGCACGCACGGCGTATTGCATGGGCTGCAACTGTAATGCTTCTGGCAATAGTGGCATTGCTTTCGCTCGCTTGACTGGTGACGATGCCCCGGTTGATCTGTCAGTTGTGTTGTGGAAAAAACCAGACGTCTCCATTGCGTTGTCACCTCACCGCGCGGTGTAAGATAAATGAATGTCTGCAGTAACCTGCTTACCCGACAGAATCGCGTCTCGGTTATCAAAGATGAGGTAGTACTTCGCCGGTTTCGGGAATTTGTAGTCGAGGTCAAAGAGCGTCACCTTGTCGGAACCAAAGAGCTCGGTAGCCTTGTTGCCATTCGCCCAATTCACGTAGTTCACCTCGTCCATGATGTGGAATTTGATGTCGTTGCGTGAGCCTCCGGAAGCGAGGAATCTTCCTTTTAGCGTCGGGTTCTTGGTTGTCGCCTGAGCGAGGTCCAATATCCGTGCCACGTATTGTCCGGCTCCGATATTCATGGATTCCACCCAGACCGGCATCGTGAGCTGCGGCGGCGGCAAAGCAGACACGTAATTCTTGATCCAGTCGAACTGATCGGCGTCTACAGTCAAGCCATCTGCATCGATTTCGGACAACTCAACCGAAACGTTCTCCTGTCGCTCACTGGGTTTCGGGTGCGTAGCTCCCCATTGGTCGAGAGTACTACCGCTTGATCCTGGAAGCTTCTTGAAGGTGTCGAATAGGGTGAGCATACCGTGGGGATCAAATCCAGCCTGATACATATTGTAGAAGCCAAGGAGGTCTGCTTCCCGTTCATCATCGCGGCTGTACTTCATCAGGGCAAAGAACGCAACTGCACCCCCAGCTTCCTTAAGGCTCTGCACCCATCTGTTGTGAGCCTGGTTGAGAAGGATGCCGCTTGCTTCGATGATGCCCGTGTAGAGGAGTCGCTTGGAGAGCTGCTGGCTCGTATGGTTCCCGACGTTGTGCCCGATCTCATGAGCCAGAACTCCTGCAAGCTCAGCCTCTGATCCAAGCTTTTCCAGGAGACCTCGGTAGATGAATATCATGCCACCGCCAACGGTGAAAGCGTTGACCTCGTCGCTATTGATGGCTTTGCAGGCATAGACGGTTCCGGGTTGCTTGCTGAACTTGCCGATGTACTTGGTTAGGCTGTCCAGGTAGCCATCAACGATGGGATTGCTGAGCATTGGTGCCTGTTGCTCGATTTCGGCGGCGCTGACTTCTGCCAGTTGAAAGATCGTGGAGGAATCCAACAAGTTGAATCCCGATGCGTAGTCGAGACGGTCAACGTTCAATACACTTGGGTTGAAGCAGAAAGACTTGATTGAAGCAACGGGAATAGATCGCTTGTCTCCGCGTACGGTCGAGCTCACCTGAAACTTTTTGCGATCCATCTTTGAAATCAGGGCCGGAATTTCTGAGCCGCTTCTGTATCGAATTCGGTCGCCAGCTATTGAGTCGGTTGGACAATTGCAGTCCAACAAAGTAGTATCGAACGCAATCGACGAGATCTTGGCAATACGCCACGTCTCTTTTTGATCATTGCTTTTGAATTCAAACCGGAATTTCTTGTCGTCGTATTTGATGAATTCGTAGACACCGCTAATGTTGTCTCTGAAGGACACTCGTACAAACAATTTGTCCTTCGCAGCACAGTGATTCGCAGCAGAGACAAGAACTAGCCCTATGATTATTGGGATTCGCATGCTGTTATACTCCCCTAGATTGGTATATGATCTTCCCACGACAAAGTGTCGTAAGTCAGGAGCCCTGGCCTCTTGACCTACAAGACCGTACTATCAATCCACCTCCAGTCATCCGCCATATGTAAAGAACCACGCCTGTAGCTTCTTGTCCGGCCCTATGCCACAAATGCAGTGGCCGCCATATTTGTTTCTGAGGAGTTCACCATATATGAAGTAAGTTGGCGGATTATCCGCTACAACTGGTATGATAAGAACCGTGCCAGTGTCAGGTTGGATTAAGCCGTTCTTGTTTCGTTGCAAGTCCGACAGAAGGTAGATTTTCGTGTAATCAAGATTCACGCCTTGAAAGACTATTCTCCCATTCGCCTTAAGCACTGGCCACGTGACCGCATCCCCTAAACGCTCAGTTCCCTTGAACCCCCCATTGTGCTGCGGAATTAGACCAAGAAACTCTGATTCGGCTTGGTAGTCGAAACCCTGAAGGAGAACATACGGCTCGCCCGGGTTCTTTACAAATACTCCGACCATTGGCGGTGGTCCGTCCCCGCAGCCAAGTATTGTAGCAGTCAGGATCGCAGCCGCCAGAAGGCTTGTGCTGCTTCGACAAGATATGAGTAAACGTAGCATAGCTCACCCTCCATATGGCGTTTTCGGCGGTTTAACCTTCCCACGAAAGCGTGGACACATGCACAAAATAGGAAGCCGCTTTTTCGAAGTCAAGCGGGCTTTTGTAGCCCTACGTCATAGATCAGCAGTCCTGTGTTCTTGACCTCAAAACACCATCGCCAAAGATGATTTTATGATCTCGTCAAAATTGTGAGTAGGATAGGTGTGAGAATTCACGGATACCGCCTCACCATTGAATTCACTTAGCATTTATCGGGGATCTCGCTGCCCACGTGGAAATCTCCACGGATCGATTACCCATGGCATGAGATCCGCCTTCATGGTGTTGCAGCGTACGCACGCAGGTACGAGGTTTCTCAACTGGTCAGCGCCGTTCCTAGAAAACGGAATGAAGTGGTCAATATGCCATGCTCCTCGTGCGCCAACTCTGCCGTGATTCTGAAACGACAGCCGCTTGCCACAGTAATAACAGTACCCGTTTGTCCGGTCGTACACCAGGTTGATCTCAATCTCACGTTCGGTCACGTTTTCTCTCCTATCGTCAGCACACAGGGAAGTTGGACAGTGCTTTTCTCCTAATCAAGGTAATAAAGCGCGCGGCGGTGAAAAGTTGGTATAGCTCATTATTCCAAATCGTTGCCGGATTCTGAGCAGTTGCTGCCTTTGTGAGAGCGTAGCTTGAGGCTCTCTCGTCGGGATGGATTTTTCCGAACGTTCGGTTACTCGGGAAATATCTTAGTGAGAAGCTCCCGCAACTCCAACAGAACGCTTTCGAATGTTGGCAGATTGTCAACTTGATGCGCCAATCCGCGCTCCCAGAACGGGGCTGCTTCATTGACCCGATCAGGCGCAAAGAAATCCTCGACGACAGGGAGTGTTATTTCTTTGAATTCACATTTCTTTTCCAATATACCGAGCGTGTCATCGATGACAATGTCTTTCTTGTGCTGCTTCAGTAGAATCCAGACGTCATAGTAATCCCGACTCTTCCCGCGCTGGAGGATACTCCTGAGTTTCTCTGCGACAATTTCCTCAAGTGAGTACACTGATAGTCGTGCATCGATGTCGTCCGTGTAGTCTCGGTGGACGAGTCTGCTGTTGGATGACGTAATAATCTTCTCGTCGAAAGCGATGTCTACACGAATGTTGTTCTTCTGGCCACTGGCTTTGCGTAAGGGACCATCGTAGCCAAGCTTGAGCTGCACGCTTGTGAGTGTGTCGCCCGTTTTCGGATACTGCGAATACTCGATAACCCGCATTGGAACTCCAAATAGCCGTGTGGCATTTTCAGTTGTCGTCTGAAAGATCGCCTTGATTTTCTTTGGTTTCAAGATAACCCGGGAGGTGAAATCCAAATCTTCTGAGAATCGCCACTCTGGGAAGTAGCACTTTTTGAGTGCTGTTCCACCCTTGAAGAGCAAGGACTTTTGCACCTGCTCGCTCTGCGACAGAGCCATGAGGGCTTTCGAAAGCACGTAGTCCTTCTCCACGATGCCGGGGTCGATCTTGGCTTGCGCTGCCTTGGTGCGGATTTCCGTAGGGTCGATCATAAACTCAAGTCAGTCGCCAGTCAGTAAGACTTTTGGGGGTTACGTTTACGCGGACATGCCAATCAGCACAGATGAAACCAGTTTTGTTCTTGTTTGGGTCCAACAGCACAATGCTCGGTGTAACTAGCTTGAGTGCTTCTTTACGCGATCTGGCAGTCCAGAGGTCGAGGGTGTCAAGAAGAAATCCCAAACGCTTGATAATCGAGACGTTTTCCATACGGACAGCATAGTCAACCACGGTTTCAAGGTTGGTGTCTTTCCTTCCGTTCCAAATGCCTTTGGCCACCTCGACGATCTCACCACAATAGCGGGGCTGGTCGAGACAGTCGGCAATAGTCTTCTCTTTGTCAGCGACGGCAATTTTGCGGGTATCTACCCAATGCTCTGAAAACCCAAAAAAACGAGATTCTTTTAAGCGAACGAAGCGAATGGCGATTCCCTTAAGTTCTAACGGCAACTTCATTCTCTGCGTAGCAACATAGATCGTGCGTGACGGTTGTTCCGTCCAGCCGTAGAACTGCAGCGCTGTCCAGTAGCTCACGTAGTAGGGCTTGATCAGCTGGGAGGCGATGATAATACCTTCCTCTGTGTATTCTCCGGTCTTCCAAGCTGCAGGGGGAATGACCAAGTATTTCGCTTTCTCGATGCGAAGGAGTTTCTGCTTTTCGACAAGCCTATGAACGATCTGTGAGACCGTCTTGTTGCCAAACCCAAGCAGGCGGGCTGCTTCCTCAACAGAGAAAACCTTCAGCCCACTACTGCCGATGGTTGCGATGAGTTCTGCCTCCTGAGAACCTATTCCGGTCATCTTTTTACGATTTATCATTATTGCCTCAACGACAACAATCATAAACCGATGAAATCTGGTTGTCAAGTATAATTTGCCACAGAAAGAGGGCTTGAAATCAGAAGACTCCAAGCCCTTGCAAAAAACTTCGCCTTTCCCTGATTTGGTTTTGAAAAGGGCTGATTTGGCTGCGCCTTCAGCTGAGCAGTACACCGGCCCCGCGCTCCAGGTCCACACGCCAGTTAGCTACAAGCAGAGTGCAGGAGTACGGAGTTAAGGGCTGCCCAGTGCGTGAATACCTCCTCGCCTTCCCGGAGTCCGGTGTTCCAGACAGCTTCGATTTTGTTTCCGGCCCAGAGACAATCATCAAGTTAGCCGTTCTCATCGACTCGGGCCACGGGATAATCCGAATAGCGACCTCCAATGGTGATTTAAGCAAGTCAGTTACCACTCTTAGTGCGAAAACCGTCTGTCCCTCAAGTCTCCTCCGGAAGGGATTAACAAATTCTGGAAAGATGCAAACAGACTGAAGAACATTCCTCCAATTTCTGAAGAAATCAAGACCAGAAAATGATTGCCACTACTCAATCCATCTCTTAGTTTTCGGCACACTTCGTCCGACTTGAATTGACGACGTACAGACCATGAAGGGGGAGATGAGTTCAGTAGAACGTGCTGCGAAATTGAAACAGGAGAGACAAGTTTACTGTATACTCTAGGAGAGGTAGGGATGCTAGAACAGATAAGACAAGAAATTGTGAACGATCCATACTATCAACAGAACTTTGCCAACGATGGAGAGCGGTTCGTTGCATGGTATTTGAGACGTGTGCTACTCAGAGATGCAATCGCTACGCGCGACGACATCACTGATGGACAGAACGATAAGCAGATGGACGCCGTCATTGTCGACGACGAGGATCGGAAAATCCTGATAATTCAGGGCAAATTCATCACCTCCAATCAGGTAGATTCCGAGCCACTCCGGGAGATCTTAGGAGCTTGGGTTCGTCTGCAGGACCTGCACTCGCTGCAGCAAGACTGCAACGAGAAACTGAAACTCAAACTTGAGGCAGTTCGTAAGGCACTTGATGATGAATACCGAGTCGAGTTTGTACTCTTGACGACTGGAACACTCACAGACGCTGCGAAGGCTGATTTGAAAGTGTTCGGAGACAAACTTGAAGATTTCGAGGAACTCTCAGCAAGCCTCCAGCTAGTTGATACGGAGGTTCTCGAAACGCAGCTAGCTGAAGCGGAAGCACAAGAACTGCCTTCGCTTGAACACGTTCTGACTACAGACCCCCAAAAGACACTGGTCACGGAGCTTCAGGGGACCAAGACGATAGTAACAATCCTCCCACTTAAGGAGTGCCTGCGCATTCCTGGAATCACGGACGGCCGCTTATTTCGCAAGAATGTCCGGCAGTCACTTGGCGCGAACAATAGAGTCAACAAGTCGCTCCGAGCGACCATAAACGGCGAACGAGTTCGTGACTTCTTCTATTACCACAACGGGATCACGGCAATCTGCGATTCTGCCATTTATTCACCTGAAAGTGGTACCCTCACCGTCAAGGGACTAAGCGTTGTAAATGGCTGCCAATCGCTTTCCACAATTTACTCCGTATCTGAACGAGTTCGGGCAACCGAGGCGAAAGATGCTCACATACTCTTCCGTTTCTATGAGATTCCGGATCGGGCGCTCGCTGACCGAATCAGTATCAATACGAATTCACAAAGTGCAGTTAAGCCACGGGATCTTCGTAGTAATGACAAGGTCATGATGGGTCTGAAGCGAGCATTCGAAACGCGCTATGCTGATGGCTTCTTCATGACGAAGCGGGGCGAGGAACGACCAGCGGACAAAGACGCTCAGAAATCGGTTGACGTAGCAGTGTTGGCCAAAATGCTGATGGCTTGGCATTGTCAACGGCCAAACATTTCTTACAACGAGAAGAAGTTGTTCGATGAGTATTACAAGACACTCTTTCACACCGGCTATAACCCTGCTTCGATTTTGGCTCTTCTGACCTGGCTAAACGCTATCGACAACGCGTGGCCGAATCTAGCTCTCAATGATGTGTTAAAAGCCGGGCGGTCGAACGTAAAATTCCACGTGCTTTTCTCCGTCTCGTCTATTTTCGCGGCAGTGAACAAGCAGCCCATGCTCGTTGTGGACCCAAGCTCTACGATGATGGCAGCGGAGAATCCGAGTGATGTCTTGCCCTTAGCAGCAAACTGCGTTGAGAACGCTCTTCAGAGCGCTCTCAACCAAGCGCAAATGAGTGGCAAGGTGTTTAGTCCTCAGAACTGGTTGAAGAGTAACGCAAGTGTCCAAGGAGAAACTCTGGTTGCCGGTACAGTGGCTGGCTTGCTTCACAGCTTCCCCAACGGGAAGGCTTTGATGGAACTCCTTCAAGTTCCTGCCGCGGCAATGTCAAACCGGTGGTCGGCAGACTAGGCAGAGAGGAGTGTCAGTTTGGAACGGTATTCCGCGCCCGGTAGATGTGGATAAACGTCACCTGTCAGGTCCGGGTACAGAAAATGAAGCATATTCTGGTTGGGATGATTTCAATTGATTGTGAAAGGGCAACTGCAAGCGGTCGGACAAACGCGTCTACAATTGTGGACTGTAGAGGAAGGAAGAATTCTCTCAATTGCCGAACTCGACCATGAGTGTAGATAACCTGTAGGCTAGCACAGGATATTGAATGCTATTCTGGGAGAAGGGTTAGGAGCGAGTTTTGATAGGTTTGCTTGACATTCCAAAGGGTGGGTCGAGGAACTGGACTTGAGAATGAGGGAAAAGCTACTCATCCAGGCAACTAAGTATTGAAGGTTACAGGGTTGGAATGGTAATGCCTCTCCTTTTCCACGGCGCTAAACCATACAGAACAAATTGTTCGCAGATGGTACTACTGTGGAGAATCTTCAGTGCCTGAACGGCATTCACATACCGACTCTACGTTCTGTTTGTTCCTATTTTAGAAGGATCATCTTCTTTGAATCAATCAAGGTCTTGTTTACGGTGAGTCTACAGATGTAAACTCCGCTCGAGACGTCGTGCCCGTTTCTATCACAGCCGTTCCAATTGACATAATGAGAACCGGCCAATTGCCTCTGCTGAATCAACGCTACCACTGTCTGCCCTGCAAGATTATAGACTGAGATATCAATGTGAGCATTCGTTCGTAGCTGATAGCTTATCATCGTTGAGGAGTTAAAAGGATTGGGGTAGTTTTGATTCAGCGAGAAATCGGTAGGGACCGTGCTCTCGTCGTCTGCTACATCTGTTGGCGGTGTCTTAAGCTCAAGAATGATTTCATCAAGATAGATGGTGGCTCCTTGAGGATTCTGGCTGTAATTTGTAACCCATACGAATCCCCCTATAACCATACTGAGATTTCGGCCAGTTAGTTCGATGGAGCGCTCTTCCCATTCCTTTTTCAGCGTGATGATGCCGGTAGTGCAAGGTCCGTAAGAGTCGCTGTAGGTCAGATTGGGATCATAAATCCCGCCTGTCTTGAATTCAGCTTTTTCCCCTCCATTTTTCCCTCTCACACGAAACTTCAGTTTTACCGAATCGCTCGAACCTATGCACTCAGAAAGATCGTAGCCTGGGTAGGCACCCCAGTTATTAACCGGGAACTGCCAATAGATCCCGCCCCATTGTCCAGGAGAAGGCTTGTAGGAAATTCGTATGCAACTGCTTCCTGCGAAGGGATTTTCCGTGCACAGCTCGTCTATTATGTCAATCGGATTGATGGTTGAATCATTCTCTGTCAAAGTCGCAAGTTCACCCATCCAACCACTAGAGAAGAAGCTATTCGAAGAATCGCACCCATCATGATAGACATACAATGGGAAGCATGCCTTTGTAGGCTTGACTACTCTAGGTTGTCTGCTCATGCCATTCTGCGCTTCATCCGGAATAAGATCCTTCAGAAGAGGTTTCGGTGACCCACTTGAGTAATATAAACCCCAATGCGGTCCAGTCTCGCCTTCGAGTTTGCTTTTCCATTTCTCGTCGAAAGCCCCAAAATAGAAGTAGCCGATGTGGTTGCTACTAGCCATCGAGACAAAATCAGAAAGATATCGTTTCTGATTCTCTTCGCTTGGAATTGCATTACCAAGAATTTTGCCCTGCGATGGCCAACCAGCTTCACCAATGACCAGAGTCTTATCTGGATATCGTGTCCTTAGTGCATTCCATTTCTCCAATACATAGTTTGCGCCCTGTTCGACTGTAGTTCCAACCCAATAGGGGTAAATGTGAACAAATAGGACATCAACAGCTTGTGCCAGTGCTGGGTGTTCAAGCCAGACATCCCAGGTCTCGGCTGAGGCAACAGGTAAGCTTGTTGAGTCTCTTACTCTTGATATGAACTCAATTAGTCCTTGTTCGGATATATCTTTTCTAAGTAGAACTTCATTCCCGACGATCAAACCTTTCACGTGGGTTAGGTTCGACTTTGCTATTCGAATTAAGTTCTTCATCTGTCGTTCGTTCTCACACACATCAATTGAAATCCAGGCTCCTGGGTAACAATCAATCCCGAGCTGTTCACACAGAAAAGGTATCTGCTCCAAATTACCTGTAACCCCATACGTGCGGATCGAATTTGTCAGATTCTTGATAAACGCGATGTCTTCTGAAAGCTCGCCAATTGTAGGCGGGATACCAGCATCTGGATTCTCATTGTCCCGATACGGGCTGTAGCATAATCCGGCAAACTTCACTGTATTAGCGTTTGATTCTGATTTCGTTGCGGTTCCCAGCCGCATACTTAAAGGGGTGTCCTCAGGCCTTGATGACGAGGGACCTCCGAGAAACAACATTGCCGCGGCAAGCAACAATACGGAATGGAATTGGGCTGTCATCGTTTCCTCCTTGTCTTGATACGCAAGCGTATAAACGCGAATCACTTTCAAATTAAGCATGTCATGTTTAGCCTAATCAAAAAGAGCCATCTATCTTCTGATTCAAGAGACAGTGGAACCTTGAGACTCTCCTGATAAACCGTGTACACCAACATGAACTGAATTCCAAGTTTGAGATCTTTCACTGCAGTTCTTTCGAAGTCGATGCCACCGAACCATTCTATTTCCTTTAGCTCTCCCAGATCACGAGCCTGTTGGACTTGTCGTTCACCGAACCTATCCCAGCCTTGTTCTGATTGAAGGTCGATTCTCTGGGGAAGTATTGTGTTCGTGCCCAGAACGATTCGAGAGATGATTTCTTTGTTCTCTCCAAAGTATAAGGCCGGATAAGTCAGAAAAATCGGCAGACTAAAACTACTTCTGTCCAAGAACTGCTTCTTTCTTGATTCCACTGAATAGTAAATCATAGCTTTCCCGAAATACTCAGGGCGGATATAGTCCTTTCTAAAGTAATTCTGGCCCTCAACCTTTTCGGAGTGCCGAATCGAGGAGGTTCTGACGGCGACATTTATGATTCCCCAGAAAGAAATGAAGATGTCAATATTTGCCCTATACCCTACTTCAATACGTACAGCGTTCTCGTGAACTAGATAATTATCCAGCACATTCGGTGGCAGGATTTCGGTCGAGCGATCTCTGAGGTCATCCGGGTGTGGGGGAACGGTTCTTATATCACTGGGCACATTTCCCAGGAGTACATGATCACTTCCCTCGACCCCGAACCCCAGTCCCAGACCTATGGCATACCCTCTTCTACCTTTGATATAGTCGTTTAGCTGCAGAAAGCCCCACTTGGGACAGTACATCACAAATTCAGTGTAGTTCGAAGAGACAAGCGTATCCTTGGTTGTGTAGCCGCGCGAACCGTTCTTCATGCGATAACCGACAAGTACACCGGTGATCGAGATTTCTCTGCCAACTCCAATGTCCTTCATTTCGAAGTACACTCTGCCATCGTCATCAGTCAAACGAGGGGCGAATTCCCACCCTGCAATCGTGACTTTTACATCTCTCAAGGGTTGCTGCTTATCGTCAATAGCTCTGATTATCAGGAGGCTTTGACCGAAACAGTTGGGGAAACTCCAACATATGATGCAGATTAGCGCAGCCAGACCAACGCGTTTCATCCTATTCGCCCTTTTCTAATACTTGCTCAATGTTAAAGTTGGGTGGTCTTAAGGAACTACTACTTTCCTTATATCCAGGTTTCGTGAAAATCAATTTCACAACAGAACCAGCGTCTGCCGGAACTCTGAGTTTGAAGTTGCCGTATGCGTCTGATGTGTCTCTGACGGAACCGTCAAGGATCGAAACCAGCACTCCCTCAAGTGGAAATGTACTTCCATCTGCACGGGCTGTAATGCGGCCTGATAATATCGATAAATCGGGAACTTCTCTTATTTGCTTCTTCTCAGTTTCCGCCCGTTCTAAACTAGTCTCGAGGGTCACCTTCTGTGATGTCAATTCATCAATTCGTTTCTGATCTATCTGTGCGTTTGCTCGCTCCTTTTCGAGTGCTAAGTGAATTGATTCAAGCTCGGCCGTGATAACCCTAATCACCGAATCCTGTTGAGTGGCTATTGTCTTAATTTTGGCACGAAGCAGAGCCTCTTGCTCTTTAGCTAAAGCTTCTCGATTTTTGGCTTCCGCCAGCAGAGACTCCGCTTTGGCTCTTTCAATAAGTGCCTCCTCCTTCTGGGCCGCTGCCAGTCTTATGTTAATTTCTGCTAGAGGCACGAGCACACTTATCGCCCAAGCCACAATCAGTGCCGTTGCAACCAAAAGAGCTATGGTCCTAGTCCACGCATCATACCATCTCTGTCTTACCCGTTTCTCAATTTCGAGGCGTTCTACTTCAAGTTTTCTAATCTCGCCTTGTATCCGTTCCCGCTCCAGTTCTTCAAGAGTTTTGTCGTTTCGCTCTGCCATTTTTCTCGCTCCACTCTAACACAAGAGAAACAACTGTCCCTGTTTCTCGCGCTGTCGCAAATCCCTGCTGACTGCAACTAGGTAGGTCAAGCTCCAAGTGTCTGTGAATTGCTTTACGTCAAGGTGTCGTGCCCAAAACGGACTTGACTTGCGTCGCCAAACCAGATTGGACAGCTTGTAATGAAATTTAAGAAACAGCAGGGCTGTAGTCAATCTTTTTCTGAAAGTATGATGTATCAAAAACAGCATAGAGGATATTAGCTATGACAGCTTATCGACTCCACGATTGACATACACCTCTCGCTAACATTTTGCTAACAGACTTAGCTAAAATACCATGAAATAGGGGACAACACCGGACAAATCGGACTTGCGTAAGCTCTTGGCGCTGTTACAGTTTGTTGTCCGGTGCTGCCTACTGGTTGGGCGGCAGGACAGGCGCATGACCCGAAGGTTTGCTTCTTGTCGCAGACAAGCATCATAATTTCACCGCAGAATGACCGAGACTAGGAAATGTGTCCGGAAGGATTGAGTCCTTAATCTCGCCATATAAAAAACCAGTCGACTGTTGTCGACTGGCTGTGAATGTTCGTTACCCGGCATCTACTCCGAGCATATGTAGTTTGATTTGTGTTTCTCTACTTCTCCTTTCTTCGAACGTAGTGTAGGTTTCCTGTTTGTGTTTCCAAGGTGGTGACCATTTCTCTTCGTCATGCCCGAGAAGGAAGCTCTCAGGGTTCACAACGTCTGCTATAGCGATTAATCCTTCAATCCGCCCTGACATGACTGCAGTTACTGCTGTTTGTGGAAATCTGAAGGATTCTCCTAATTGCTCCTTTTTCAGCCACTCAACCAGGTTGTGGATTAAACTTGGAGCCCAGAAGATCTCTAACCCGCAAACATTGTATACCTGATGGGCAGTTGAGATAATCGCCTGCCCGCCTGAGACAGTGAGCACGCTGAAAGGCATGTCTTGTTCATGGTACTCAGAGATGAAATCTTTGACGTCGACTGGCTCGTCCGTAGCAAAGTAGGCCTTCAGAATCTCCTTACATCGCGGGCAAATGAAGCCCGAAAGCAGAGGACGGCGTAATTCACTCTGTTGGTTACCATTGTCCCTGAATACTATTTCTCTTCCTTCAATTCGCATGCTCACTTTCCACACTCCTTTCTTTTGAGCATCTCATTGACGAAGTCCCGGATTGAGAGTGGGTGCACCTTTTCGGTTTGCATCTTGTGGTCAATGGCCTCATTGATAGCTGCTTGCTTCAGATAGAGCAATTCGTACATGTCCTCATCAATGGTACCTTTAGACAACAGATAGGTAACCTGTACCGACTGTTCCTGAGAGATTCGGAGCAACCTTCCTTCAGCTTGGACCATCGAACTCGGGCACCAGTCAAGGTCGGTCATAAGAGCGTGGTTTGCCCGGGTAAGAGTCTGTCCAAGATTCATGGCGAGAAGTCCCGCGACAAGTGCCTTTGGTTCAGGCTGTTTCTGGAACTCCTCAATAACTTCGTTGCGGACATCGATGGGTGTCGACCCAATCAGCAGAGGTGCCTTCAATGTGCCTGAGATCAATATCGCGTTAGGGTTGTAGCCGGTGAATATGACTGCCTTGTTATTCTGAGGAATATTCTCCAGAATGTCATTCAGTGCTTTGTGCTTGTTGGTAAGCCTTCCTCTGAACGCCGGTCCACCATCTTCTCCTGTGAATATGTGCGGACAAGTAGCGGCCTGACGAAGTTTCCAGAGCTGCCCGAGAATAGCAGCATTCTTCATGGTGTAATTGGCGTCGCGCTCTTCAAGCTCTAGCTGCTCCCTATACCACTCCACAAAGTTCTCATACCACCAGTCATAGACAGCTTTCTGGTCGACATCCATTTCCACCATGATGACTTTGACCTCCTTCGCCGGCAACTGGATCGATTGTTTGACCATCGGGTCATCGACCAACCTTCTTATGACTTTCGGGCCCATCAGCTGCCAGAATGCGGGAAGGTTGTTCACTTTTGGCACCATCTTCTTCTTGCCCTGGATACGATCTTGATATTCATCCGAAACGTATTCGTAGGTAGCGAATTGGCTAATAAACCTTTTCGCTCCTCCACGCCAGGGGTATGGAAATCCCGGCGATCCGCCGCCAAAGCACCAGTGAAGTTGCCAAAACATATCCGGGACGTACCCTTTGATCAGTGTACCTGTAAGAAGAAGCTTCCGCTTGGCCTTCAGGGACGAAACTGCCTGAGAACGCAAGCTATTCTTTGTCTTCATCATCTGGCTCTCATCGACAATGATCATGCCCCAGGTCCTCCGTTTCAGCCTCTTGACAAGCGACGGAATCCAAGCACGATCAACATAGCCACACGATCTACAACCGTGCCCTGACCACGCTTCACTCTTGCATTGCGGGCAGACTAAAGCTCCCGTTCTTCGCCAGCCACAAATACAGCATTCGCCTCTGACTGTCTTGCCACAGGAAGGACAGACGATCGGATCGAGCGAGGCAACTCCTTGCCGGCTCAGCTTCTCGTACGACACAATAGTAAACCGCGACGTGTTTTCTATGTCCCTGGCAGATTTGATGACAGCTACACTGTCAATGCCCAGCTTCGCCAACTCGTCCGTCCAGACTTTGACTAGGCGAGAAAGACAAATGACGAGCACTCGTCGGCTGCCGGCAATCAGGGCCGTGGCTATGGACGTACGTGTCTTACCGAGCCCCATGTCATAGAGAAGCGCGTTAAACGGCTTGCACGCCAGACGCGCAGCATCCATTTGCTGGTACTCGAAAAGGAAAGGTGACAGGCCCAACAAATCCAGTTTGCGTCGGTTTACTCCGTATGCATCGGGGATGTGGTCTTGGAGTAACGGGGAAGAAGACTCCTTGTACTGAGCTTTGCGCTTTTTCTTGATTTTTGGTGGCTCTGAGTAGGTCTGATAGACAAACTGTTGCCTTTGCCACCAGCGACGCTTACGAGCTATCCAATGAGCAAGCCCGGTATCGTATTGCCAGTTGATCTGATATGCCTCAAGCAAATCAAGGACCTTAGGCTTGTTCGCAGAAGTATAGAACGCGCTCAACGATATAAGTTCCTGATACGGATCATCATCACGCCAATGGTCCTTTGAACAACGTACTTCACGGATTTCTGCCAGCTTCAATGCTGTGAGGATATCGCCGGAGAAAGGAATGACAGAATATCGGCCTTTCTTGAGAAGAAGACCTTCGGCTGAGGACGAATCTGCCGGTTTCTCTTTTGCTATCGAGACGACATTCAGTGAGTTCTTTCGCTCCGGCTCAACCGGACCGAGGTCTCGAATTTCAGCCGCAAAGGCAAGAGCGTCGACGTAGGATTGTTCTGCAAACCAGGCATTCCTGACTCGGGCAAAGCAGCCCTCATCTCCACTGCCATTTGCAGGAAGAAGGTCGCTAGCGCCAACGACAATTCTGAACGCGGGCCGGTCAGGTGCAGGCAACTTCCGCATGACCAGCAGAGTCGTCCTTGCTTCGACCCCCTGCTCCTTGAAGGTCTCTTTTGGCAGGTCAATTTCTGCTGCTATTCTGGTCTGGCCGCGATACCAGCGACGAAAAGACACCATGTCGGGTCGCTTCAGCGAGCCTTTTGGTAATATGACCGCAAGGTATCCCGACGGCATCACCGCCCGAATCGCTAATTCCAGACAAGCAACGTGTGACAGAATCTTCCCGCCGAAACCCACGAGATCAAGCTTGAGATTCGTCTTCCAGTTCAGCCCAAAAGGCGGGTTGAGCAGGGCATAATGAAACTGATTCTCAAACAGATACTCCAAGCAGTCACCTTGGATTACAGTCTGACCGGGGAAAAGCGCTCGTGCCACAAGACACGCTTCTTCCTGGAACTCGATACCAGTAGCATAACAACCTTGCGGAAGGTGCCAGAACATCGCTCCGTGTCCGCAGGTGTTATCAAGAACTCTGGCTCCCTTTGGAATGGACAACATGTCTACCATGAGTTTTGTAACTGAGGCAGGTGTGAAGTACTGGCCCAGCGCCTTATGTGAGGCTGCCAGGAAGTTCTCCCCTTCTTCTTTTTCCAGGAGCCCTCCAACTCCAGTGTAGAGTCGAAAGACTTCCTCTCGATCAAATGCACCTGAGGAGACCAGTTCCAATGCTTGTGTGTTGTCGTGGCGGCGCTTTGCCTTTAGATCACACGGTTGATCCTCGTTGCGCCTTTGCCCCCCAGGTGGACCAGTCGTTACTTGACTGACCCAAAGTGATAGTTGCAGCTCATGTGTATGTTGCGACACAGGTATTCTCCTTTCTTCGCAGTCATTGGCGTTGTTACTAGCCTGAAGGCTTTTGCTGTGATTCGTGATGCCTGAGTGGGTGGAGTGATGCTAAGTCATTGAGGGCTATCTTGTGGTTCTGTCATCTTCCAGTTCCCCAGAACGAAAGCGCAATTGTGGGACTGTGGATGATACAGGGCTCTTTTTGAGACAAGGAAGTTCTCTGTTAGTATCTTTTCGCAGTTCGCTCAGAGTCTCCCTCAAAGTTTCAGGCATTTCGCTCGCAATTGTGAGGAAAACGTCACTTCTCGTATGCAGGCTATCTGTTCGAGAAAGTCAGCGAGTACTGAGAAAGAGTAAGAGGGCTTGAATTCGATTCTTCAAGCCCTCGCGAACGTGCATTGCCCTTCCCATTCCATACTTTCAAAGGTGCTGCAGTCTAGTTTTGCTCAATTAAGCAGAGCGCCTGCCCGGCGTTCGAGGTTTACTCGTTTATCCGCAAACGGCAGAGTCCGGGCAAATGCGGTCAGACCCTGGGTCAGACCCCAACGGGTGGTCACATCTTCGCCTTCTGCAAGACCAACGTTCCAAGCGCTCGTGAGTTCATTTTTGGTGAACGGCAGCTGCTTATTCGAATACATTACCTCCTCAAGCGTAGCTCCGAGACGATCATTCATCGCCTGCGTGACTGAGTCTCTAATGCGATCATCGAGATTTCGGTTCTCGACAAATGTGTTTAGGACCGGGATCGCGTCGCGATAGAATCGGGAAAGCGCCCGATTGCGATGAACGATTTTCAGTTCCTGCACCTCTTCGGCTCCCCAGACAATGTGATTACCGCAGATGAAGTTGTACAAGAATATCGTGAGACCGAACGTCGCCGAACCAGTCTCAGAGTTCCAGAGGAAGAACCCCTTGCCGAGCCGTGCATTTCCGACTTCGACCGGATGTTCGTCGTTGATGAGAAAGACGAACATATCCCGATCGGAAGCGTAGAGGCCTGCAGAGCCAGCCTTGGAATCTGGTGGATGCCAGTTCGTGTCTCTAACGGCTTCCAGAAGCTCCGAAATGACATCGTAGTCCCATATGCGGCCGTAGGTAGTGCTGGTAAAAGCAGAGACGGCGTTGCTGAAACTGCTTTCATCGGACTCGGGGCTGTCGTCTTTCCTTATGAGTAGCTTCGCTTCGCCGCCCGCCTTTGCCATGCCGTATTCGAGGCACTGCACAGCCATGTCTGCTGACAGAGTTCTCAAGTATCCAGCCGGAGCCCTCACTTGCTGGCACAGTTGTGAAAACGACCAGTTGGTGAGTGCGGAGTGCGGAACGTGGCCGTTCAGGAACATTCCGCCGCCGTGCGTTGCATGAAGTCGCAAATCTCGCAATGCATAGATCTCTTCCAGTGCGTTACGCTTGCGTCTTCCGGTGAATTCGAGGATCTCGTCAAGTGACTTGAAACGTTCATCTAGTGGCCTCTTCACCCATTGCTTGTGGGCGTCGATGAGAATCGTGGACATAGTGTTTTGCTCCTTTCTTGGAATCATCCACGCCATTTCTGGCAAACATCAAAGTACTCGCAGCTAGGGCACAGCCATCCGGCACTTGGGTAGAAATGTCCAGAGTGAATGCCCTCGATCACGCGCTTGGCCAGGTGAAAGAAACGAACCTTGTCGTTCTGATCCCGGAAGACTTCGAAGCTATGCAGTTGTGGTTTCTTAGTCTTCGTGAGGATGTCGAGACGAAGATTTGGCTCGCGTTTCCGTAGCCAGCTGAAGGCATAGGCGTATGCGGTGAGTTGGAGATGCTGGGTGATAGTTGTGAGGTCGTACACTTTGGCAGCTGTCTTTAGCTCCACCACTGTGTCGCCTTCTTCCAGAAGATCGAAGTAGCCGTCCAGCGGAAGATCAATTCTCTCGCCCGTCTCTAGGTCAACAAGGGGTACTCGGAAACCTTGCTCGACCGCTTTCGGCGTTGTCCCTTTGTATTCTTTGACGTATACGGCAAGAAGCTCTTTGCCCTTGTCAATCAGAGAGCTGAGATCGTCTCCGTTCTTGAAGCGAATTTCATCCACAGCTTGCGCATTCAAATCAGCTTCGAATACCGATGCAATATCCTGCCATTCGCGATTTCGCTCGGCCTGCCGTTCCTTATGCCACCATTCGATGGCTGAGTGGATGGCACTGCCGAATGCGAGTTCAGCGGCTTTGAAAGGCTTTGGCAATTTGTCGATGTAGTTGAACCGGTATTTCAGCGGGCACAACAGGTACAGATTGATCTGTGAAACGGAAATGTGGTCCCGCATCACGCTGGCACTCCTTCCAAGCCGACATTCAGAATGTGGTCGATCAGGGTGCTGGCGTCAGGTTTTGAGGCATCCTTGAGGGACTCCACGCCGAGCGTCCGCTTCAGGTAGTCGTGGGCATCATCGCCAGTGACCCCACGTTCGGCAAGTAGGCGGAACAAATAGCGACGTTGATTTTCGGTCATGGGCTCGTCTGGTGGACCCTGGCTGGAGTGATGGCTGTTTCCGTTGCTGTCGGAACCATCGTTGCCGTTTCCCCCGGCTGCCGTCGCGGCTGCACCCCTCGTCCCATTTCCATGGCCGTTATCCCCAGCGCCGTTGGTGAACTCATCAGTCAGTTCTTCGAGGGCAATAACGCCGACGTTCACAGCGTCCCGCAAGGCCCTCGCCTTGGCGCGGGTAAATGCCATGCGGATGATGTGCGGAGCAATGATGGCGTCGACGTTGTTGGGGTTGGCATCCCCGCACTCGGTGAATACCCCTTTTTCTGTCACCACTTTCGCCATAGAAATCGCGGTCATTTCGTTGTCCGCGGAAGGGGCTTGCAGAAGCTTGGTTTCGATCTCTTTCAAGCCTTCCTGGTGGGCGCGATTGAGCAAGCCAGCGTAAGTGACAACCTCTTTGGTCGCCACAACCCGGCCTTGGCGGTCCTTGATCTCGATGGTCGTGACCAAGTTCGACTGGGTGGTCATGAGACCTCCTCTCATTTGTTTGTTTTGGTGTCTAAATTGGGAAAGGACTGGGGTGGAAAGTGAAACCTTTACAGACCACCTTCGAGAGGGAGCGTACAGGTCTCATAGACGCAATCAATTGCCTGCAGAGGCAACTTTTCCGCACTGACGAAGCGAGAACCTCTCGGCTAACCTGAAAACCATGACGAATAGAGAACTCCTCATCCTCGGAGAGACAAACTACCGCAATGACCGAAAGCGGTTCGGTATACTCAAAGAAGATCGCCGGCGACATATGTATATCGTTGGCAAGACAGGCATGGGGAAGTCTACACTTCTACTGAACTGCATTGTGCAGGATATTCAGCGCGGGAACGGCGTCGCAGTACTTGACCCGCATGGTGACCTTGTGGAGCGCGTCTTGGACTACATCCCGCCGAAACGGATTAACGAAACAATCTATTTCAATCCCGCTGACACCGAGTACCCGATTGCCTTCAACCCTCTGTATCACAAAGATGTGTTTCAAGGACACCTTGTGGCCTCGGGTCTGATTCAGGTCTTTAGGAAGATCTGGGCTGATTCCTGGGGACCACGGCTGGAGTATGTCCTGCGGAATGCAATTCTGGCGCTCCTGGAGAATCCCGGCAACACGTTGCTTGGCATTCCTCGGTTATTGACCGATGATTTGTTTCGCCAGAAGATCATTAGAGGTGTCAAGGATCCGATTGTGCGGAACTTCTGGGAAGTGGAGTTTGAGCAATATCCCAAGGTCTTCCGGACCGAAACAATCTCACCTATTCAGAACAAAGTTGGGCAGTTTCTGTCAACGCCGATCATTCGCAATATTGTCGGGCAGACGAAAGCAAAGTTCGACCTTAGCGATGTACTTGATTCAGGCAAGATTCTGCTGATGAATCTTTCCAAAGGTAAGATTGGCGAGGATAATTCTTCGCTCCTCGGCGCGCTGATGATTACGCAAATCCACTTGGCCGCTGTCAAGCGGGCTTCGATGCCTGAAGAGAGACGGCGCGATTTCTACTTGTATGTTGACGAACTGCAATCGTTCGTGACGGAGGACTTTCCTTCGATATTATCAGAGGCACGAAAGTACCGACTCTGCGTGATTGCCTCGAATCAATTTATCTCGCAATTGCCTGAATCAATTTCAGCATCACTACTTGGAAACGTAGGGACACTGATATCGTTCACTGTTGGATTTGAAGATGCGGAAACTCTTTCCCATGAGCTTGACTCTGTGTTCAGTGCTGATGATCTCCGGGGATTGCCGAGATACAATGTTTACTTGAAGCTATCGATTGGAGGATCTACCTCACGCTCATTTAGTGGCGAGACCTTGCCACCATATCCGGCGAGCTTCCGATCAGGGACAGCGAGAGTCATTGAGCAGAGTCGCCAAAGGTACTGCTTGGGATGCACGCACGCGGACAGCAAGATCAGGAAGTGGATTGCAGGCTGACCACGCTCTCGTTACAGGCTTAGCAGATAGGATATTTTGCCGAAAACAATCTCGGAGTCCTTTGCGAACGTTTGCTCCCCATTGTCGTAACCGGAGTTGTAGGCAAGATAGAATGTGCTTCCAGGAAGGAACGTGTATCCAAGCAGAAGATTGGCAGTGAAGTAGTCAGATTCGCTATTCCACTGAAGGAAGGCCCTGATGAACAGGTCGCTTGAGGAATTGTAGGCACCCTGCAATACTCCAATCCATTGACTAAGTGTCCTGGTGCCGCCTCTCTCGACATACTGGCACACGTGATTGATCGAGGGAGACACTTCGACCCTTGGACTTGGTCTCAGACTAAGGGAGAGTGATTCCTCTCGCTGCCACACGGTCTGGGCATTCCAGTAGTCAAGCGCTTGTCCTTCGGCAACCTGCGCCGAGGAGGTGAAGTACTTTGTGGGATTTGCGGAAACGCTCACGTAGTAGTCATACGTGTCATGGCTAGTTTTCTCCCAGAGGGTCTGATTTCTCCGCGTACCGAATTCCGCCGTGACGTTTCCACTGAATTCGGTAGTCAGCCGGACATATCCTCCACGATCCAATGGAGAGCCCAAGTACAACTCTGCAAGAGAGTAGCGTCCGTACGGCGTGACACGTCTGAGCCAGCCATTGTTAACTTGCCAAGTATATGACACAGAGCCAAGGTGTTCCCTGTATGATACGGGCTCCATATCGAGGCCACTGTACATTGGCGTAACAAAACCCGAAGCTGCCTCAAAACGGCTTTCCTGAAATCGGTATGAATAGAGCAGATTCCAGTTGTTCCTGCCGAAATTCACGGAAGAGTTGCCGATCCATGTGAGTCTACCGTTAGTATTTGAGAAGCTTTTGGCAGCCTGTCCTTCGAATAGGATGCTCTTGTGAATGATTCTCCAGTCGACTGCCGCTACCCGGTTGTGGCGTCCATCTGTTTCTTTGGCCGTGCCAATGAAGCCGATCCTTGACTGTGCCAAGATATCCCGCTCCAGTCTGACGACACCGAAATGCTCTTTTTCAGACAAGCCCTGATTGTCATTGAGAGCGTACAGTCCACCGATTCCGTACTTGCCAAGTTTGCCGCTTACTTTGAGTCCGACCAACGGTTTTGAAATCCTGCGACTGTAGAAGAGATCTTCCGGAGTGTCGAATATGTCCATTCGTTCGAGGAAGAATGGTCTCTTCTCCTGCAAGTAAAGCTCATACGGTCCCAGATTGATCTGATCGATGTCTGCCTCAACTTGACCGAAGTCGGGGTTGGCGGTCAAATCCGCGACCAGGCTCGTATTCAGGGCGTATTTGAGGTCACCACCAAATTCAACTTGTCGTCGCGATCCATCCCCCTTGTCACTCTTGACGGTGAGGTATGGAAGCACGGTTGCTCGCTGTCCTGCTGATATTCCCGTGATTCCACGCAACTCGGCGGTCCGCGAGAGGAAATTGTTGTCCACGACCCTGAAGGGTACATATGTGGACATTTCGCCTCTCTGGGTGATCTGTCTCATAAGCTGGAATCGCCAGGTCTGCATGCTGCTGTTTGGGAATCTGATTGACTCCAAGGGAATGGCCAACTCAGTCTGCCAGCCCGAGTCGGTCATAACTGACCTGGAGGACCAGATTCCATCCCAACTTGGATCGTCGCGATCTCCGAACTGCAGCAAGTCGGCCTGGATTCCGTATGGATTGACGACAAACTCGTACCCGGAACGCATGTCGTTGTACGTGTTCAGAAGCAGCATGATCCAATCGTCACCAAAGACTGCATCTCGGTTGTCTATATTAGCAGTGATTTGCCTGGGGTCTGAATGGAAGCATAAGGCAGCGAAGTACAGATTGTGCTCGTCATAGGCGAAATAGCAGACTGTCTTCTCGCTAGATGGCTTTCCTTGATCGGGTTTCCACTGTGTGAAACCTGTTACCGCGGATGCCTGCTGCCAGCACAGTTCATCCAAGGTGCCATCGACGTTTACAGGAGTTGATGCTCTGATGGCGGTCACGGCAAGCCTGTCCAGCGCCACAGAGTTTGTATCGCTTGCGCGGCTCGTGCTTGCCGGAATGACGATGACAACAGTCAATACCGAAATCGCTAATTGTCGGACGGTTTGCGCTTTTATCATGTTCATTTCAATTCTCCCTAGTGACTAACAGAACTGGTAGCTGAGACAGAGCGCCAATATGGCATCAGGCGCTGACTTCTGCTGTGCTTGCTGGAATGCACACGAACCGTGAAGCAAGCAACGCCGCGCAACAGACAATTATCCCTGCGCCGACATAGACGGCCCGAATCCCAACGATGTCCGCAAGAATTCCGCCTGCGCCCATGGACAGAAGCTGGCTGAGTTGCCCGAGCACGCCCATCGTCGCGAACGTTCGACCCATGACGGCTTCATGTACATGTTTCTGAAGCACGGTATCGATAGTAATTGAGAGGAGCGTTTGAGAGACGCCGACAATCGCGAAAAGAACCAGGGCAATCCATGCATACGAACAAAGGGAGATGAGAAGCAGAGACAAACCTAACGCTATGTATGCAGATCGCAAGACGGCTTCCTCGCTGAGCCTGCCGCGAAACCAGGTGACAAAAGCACCAACGAAGCTGCCTACGGCGGTTGCGGAGATGATCATGCCGTACAAAGCGTCACTGCCATTGAGCAATTCCTTCACGAATATGACGGCCAGTACAACGATAGCGCCCGCGCCAAGCTGCATACCCGCGTCAGTAACTAGCACCCATTTCACGAGGCTGTTGCTCCGTATCTGTCTAAATCCCTCAATTGCATCGAGCCAAGGAGCCTTCATGCTCTTCCACTCGCGTCTCTCGTGCTGAGTCTGCGGGATTGGAATCGATAAGATGACAACGGCCGAAATGAAATAGGTCACGGTGTTGAAAACGCAGACGAAAGTGAATCCGAACTGAGCATACATGATCCCCGCCAAGCCCGGACCGACAATTCTCACTAGCTGACTGCTCATTTCTCTTAGTGAATTCGCCTCCAATAAGGCTTTCTTCCCAAGAATCATGGGCAGCGACGCTGAGTAAGCAGGGCTGAAAAAAAGCCCCACCAGAGTAGAAGCAAATACGATCACGTAGAAAGCGGGAATACTGGGAGTAAACGCCATGATCAGGAAAAGCAATGCTCGAACAACGTCAGAGATCACCATTACCCATTTACGGCTATATCGGTCTACGATTACTCCCGCAAAAACGCCAATGACTACGGAAGGAATGGCCATGGCGATCTCGAGGAATCCGACTGCTGCTCCAGAGCGTGTTTTGTCGTAGACATACAGGCTGAGCGCAATCAGGTTGATCAGCGTGCCGAGTTGTGACTGAGTCAATCCGATCCACAGTCTCAAGAACTGTCTGTTGGATACCAACAGGCCTATTCGCTCACGCATTCCGTCACCTAGACCGTGTCTTCGTCCGCAGCAGAATACTCGCCAGAACCATCGTCTGCAAGTATCCTGATGATTCCGGCAACGCGCAGTTGACTAACGAATTCTCTGGTATCCTGCTCAAGCGCAGCTCGTGTTTGTTGCTGACCAAACAGGTCCTCCATCCTTTTGAGCAGGTCACTGAGGGAAACGGCGGTACGTGATCCGACGCCTGCTATGGACTTCCAGATTTCGATTCCCGCGGCGGACTTGATTGCCGCTTCCTTGCTCTCGCCTCGCCTGTTGAAGATCTTGATCGCGCCCAGCTTGTCCTGTGACCAGCGTATATGGCGTTCAACTTGCATCAACACTGTACGCACTCCTTGCATTCAAACGGACCATGGCCGTTTCGTTTCCCCTCTGCGATGTACTGGTCGAACTGCCTGCATTCAGTGTTCACGCCCTCGCCATATCTAGCTACGTCCAATGGACACGGCTCGCAAGTCTCAAACAGCGGACAGTCCTTGCAGTAAGGTAGATGCTCATACAGGGCACCATAGTGTGCGAATGTATAGAACGATTTCAAGTACTCGGAGTCAACTATTTCCTCAAACGTGTGCCTGGCCACACTAAGTTCTTGATGCTGAACGGCACCGTGAAGAATGTCGAGCGGAAAGTCAGAGCAGTAGTTACAGGGAGACACCAGGCCATCTGCGCGAATGTACATCGTCTCGGAGCCCGCGGGGCAGTACCGATCCACCTGCAGTTTGAGTCCATATTTCTCGTTCAAGAGGTGTCGTATCCGGGGAGAACCAAAGTTGAGAACCGAGATGTCGATTGCTCGTTCCTGTGCCATTAGCCGGGCAATCTGATGGAGGCAGTCCCATGTCTGCTCGCGACTCGGAAGGAATGCCCTCGCCTCTTCATGCAGCGCCTTCAACGCATCGAAGCTAACGAAATCAAGGCTCTGCGACTTGGCCAGTGTGACAATAGGGGTGATCTCCGCAATGTTTGCTTGATTGATGGTGCACTGAATGCCAATCTGGGACGTGCAGCCCTTCTCGTGGAAGTACTTTGAGAGCCTTCCGAGGCAGCCGACGGACTTTTCGAAGGAACCCTTTCCTCTGAGGCAGTCGTTGGATGCTGGCGTCGCGCCATCAATGCTGAAGGCAATCTGACTGGGAGCGATCTCCGCCAGGTCTACGATTGTCTCGTCGTCGAGCAGAATTCCGTTTGTTGCCACATTGCAGCAAATTCCTGTGCCCTGGGCGTATCTCAGAATCTCAAGCATGTCTTGACGGGCGAACGGTTCTCCACCTAGAAACTGGATGTGCTCGACTTCGTCTCTCGGGAGTGTTTGGAGGAATGCGAGTATGTCTGACGTTGACAAGTCGCCAGTTTTCGCGGCCACTCCGGCGGCATCATAGAGTCGAAAGTTATAACAATGTTTGCACGACAGATTGCACTTGCTCGTTATATCCCAAGCAATGATCATTAGTCTCCCTTCAATTGCGGCCTCAGACTAACCGGGGATGCGCAAGAGAGCATCCCCGGCTGCACTCAGTGTTCGTATCGTTGGAAGCCCAGAGAGCTCTCCACCTCGGTGTTAGTTTGCCTGGCCCGCGCAGTTGAGACACACCACATTACCCCTCCGGGCCTTTGGTCGTGCGTCCTTTGGCACCAACAGTTCTGGTTTCTCGTACATCATTTCTTTTTCACCTCCTTTCGTGACCGTTATGGTTCTTGTGGTGCACCACAGAACCATGGATTGTGTCTATCATTTCATCCGGATTCAAGCTGCTCCTTAGCTCATCAAAGAAGCTTCAAACGTCGACTAACTACCGATCACACTCCGTAGCGAACTCCGTGCCAAGACAAAATTACATTTTGTCGACACATGCTAAGTCAAAGGTTAGCAATAGAATTGGGTGATTTGCCAGTTACGGAAATTGAATCGGCGGTCCGACAAAAGCGTGATTTCCGCAGATTGCTCCGTTAGTGTCAGTGAACCAGCGGGTAAAGCTATGAGGGATAGAACGATAGTTCCGTGAACAAAACCGTTAGCGGCTGCTCGGAGTGTGAAGGCATCAAGCCAGAATCACTTGCTGATTCCGTGCTTTTGTAACCAATCCCGGAAAGTCGACAATGGCACGCCCAAGTCCCGCGCTGCGCGAGTCTGGTTGTCGTTGTTGCGCTTCAGAGCCGCCAGCATCCGATCCTTTCTGGATAGTCCAGGTTGCTCTGCTATCAAAGTCCCAAGAGCGGCAAGAAAGCCGTGGAAGTCCTTCGGTGGAGATAGGGCTGCGGCCAGAGACACTAAGTTCTCGATTTCCCTTACATTCCCTGGCCAATGATAGCCGTGCAACTCGCCAAGTAGTTCGGCCAGGTCGTTCCCGTCTATCGACTCAGGTGCAAGCCCTTCGTCGGCAAGAAATTGTTCCACGAGCGGCACCAGATCCTCGGGCCGTTCACGAAGCGGCGGCAGATGATGATGCACCTTGCTGAACCGATGCCAGAGGTCCACTCTGAACGAACCGTCCCTAATCATGTCGTCGATATTACGGTTGGTTAGCGCAAGAAAGCGGATGTCGATTGAACGCTCGCGTTTTTCTCCCAATGGCAGAATTCTCTTCTTGTCTACGACTCGAAGAAGCTTGGCCTGGATGATCGGCGGAATCTCACCGATTTCGTCAAAGCAGAACGTGCCGCCGTCTGCTTCTTCTATCATTCCCGTTTGGTCCGCAGTCGCACCAGAGTGAACACCTTTGCGGCAGCCAAAGAGCAACGACTCCACCAGAGTCTCAGGGAGATTGGCGCAATTGACAATACGGAAAGGCTTGTCGCGCCTGGGAGAAATGTCATGCATGTGCCGCGCCAGGAGTTCCTTGCCGGTACCGGTCTCGCCCGTGATCATCACATTCTGTTCACCGTTCCGGAGTCGATAGGCCAATTCGAGAAGCTTCAACATCTTATTGTTCTTGGTTACGATGAGGGGAACTGTCTCGCGGAATTCTTCACTGCGATGCTTTCGATGCCCTGATTTTGAAATCGCGACCTTGGCAACCGCCTTCTCCACCTGTGCCACTCGCTTGGGAACATCCAACTCGGTAAACAGTGTCTTGGCCTGGTGGAGACGCTCTTTCTTTGTCTCGGCGTCAAGACAGCCCGCTTCCCCTGCCGCCAGATAAGTCACCGCCAGTTCATATCGCGCGCCATGGCGGGTAAGAATCTCCACCGACTTGCCGAAGTGTTCGCTGGCCAACTGAGCGTCGTCGCGTTTGTCTGAGAGCAGAGCCAGAGCGCGGTGCAAAGCACCCAACTCAACCAATTCCTTCGTCTTGGTGATGGCTGCTTCGGCTTTGACCGCTGTTTCCATCGCCTTGGAGAAATCGCCCTCGGCGATATAGACATCAGTCAGCATTCGCAGGGTTTGTGCCATCGCCGAAGCGGTCGGTTCCGGCATCGCAAAGACTTGCTTGTAGTATTCCTTGGCTTTGCTGTGGTTCCCATGGAAATACTCGTTTAGTCCGAGGTACTCGAGACAGACAGCGTTGTCGCGCGACTGGCCAACATCCAGGAAATATCGTTGCGAATCCAAGAGGAGCTCGTGGGCCCGTTGGTAGTTCAGGCGGTAAAGATCCAGCATCCCTCGGAAAAGATTAACATATGCCTTATCAGCTGCGCCCAAGTCTTCTGAATCAAAACCGTCAAGAGCTGCTTGGATTCTACCAAAATCACCGAGCAAAAATGAGACTCGGCACAGGTTGAATTCACAAGTCCTCATTTGGGTCAGCATATTATGATCTTTGCAGAACTGAAGGGCTTCTTCGAGTACGTCAAGCGATTGATGGAGATTGCCGCCCAGGAAGTGAAGTCCGGCGAGATTCATTAGCGCTGTAGCTGCTGACCGGTGATCGTCGACTCTCTTGAAAAAAACATACGATTCTACGTACGCTTCACGGGCTTCTGATGCTCTCCCCTGTTGCTGGTAGATGCGTCCGAAGTACAGTTTTATCGATGCGAAAAGTGAGTGATCGGCTGAACTCTTGGCGACTGGGGATACCTGTTCCAAGGTCTCAAGGGTCGACTGATACTGACCAGTGTGGTACTGGCACTGGGCTCGCATGAACTTGAGACGCAGGATATCAGCATCAGGTCTGTCACTCTTCTCAAGTTGGGTGAGGTCTAGAAGCGACAGAGCTTCTTGATACCGTTTTTCGGAGACCAAGTACTTTACTTGCTGTATCTCGGCTTCAAGCACCGAACTCATTTCGTGCCCCTCTTGGTCAAATGGCGTCCTCGTTCCAGCCATGGTCTCTGGCAATATCTGTCCAGGGCTTGTGCGGATCGGTGCCGCTTTTCTGAGGCTCGTCTGGAATCGGCGGCTTGCCTTCCACGATTGTGAAAGGTAGACCAAACCAACTGCGGAAGCAGTACTTCAGGATGGAAATAATCGTCTTCCCAGTCGGAGCCGGCATACTCGTCTCTGGCGATGCAAGTGTCGGCTTGACCTGGCTGATTGCGTGCGCACATTCCTTGGGTGAGTGCACCTTGCCGTCCGCCAACAAGGGCGTGCAAAGGACCAACATCCCGATGAGGACCAACGGGATAAAACAATGGACCATCTTTCTCATTGAATTTCTACTCACTCTCCTGAATTGAGGGCACACCAAAATACACCAATGCAGCAACTGCGCCAAAAGTGCTACAGCCTCCCCAGACTAACAGCGCCGATCCAAATGTCCGAGCTAGCACGATGCCCTCCGGCCATTACTTGGTTCCTGCCCCGTCATATGTACACCCAATGCTAGCAACTAAATGTCTCCTTTCGTGTTGTCAAGCTTTTTCTGGGCTATTTTCAAGGAATTTGCCGAATATGCGTGACAGAGGCCCGGCGATTTTAGGCTCAATCTGGGCGGCACCTGGCCTAGATTCCCAGTTGTGCTGTCGGGTTGAATCGACTGCGGACGGCATGACTCTTTTCGCTCGACACAAAGGCGAATCGCTATGCAATCGACAGGGACGAATGCTGAGGGATTATGCGCAACAACAGCGGGCTTTCTTGATATGGATTAGCTGCTATGAATTGAATTTTTGTTGCATCTAGAGCAATAGAGTGCTTTATTGCGTCCGTCAGAGTGCTGGAGCTGAAGAAGTGTGTGACCTTCGGATTTTGCTTCTGGTAGGGAAAAGCAAGGAAGCTAAGTTATTGGTAGACAAGCGAATTGTAAATAGAGATTTGAAAAATCGACCTTGAGGCTCATAACCCGAAGGTCGCAGGTTCAAATCCTGCCCCCGCTACCAAACCTAAGCCCTTGAAGAGCAACACCTTCAGGGGCTTCATTATAGACAGTGGAGTCTTGGTTGGCGGGTTCTTCTAACAATCTTCTAACAGAATTGCCGAAAACTGTTTGATCTAACCTCCGCGCCGCCTCTTTGTGCGTGCCGGGGAAGAGATGTCCGTAACGGTCCAGCGTCGTCTTGGCCGAACTATGGCCCAGCTGCGACTGCACGAACTTGATATCCTCTCCCTGCGCGATCAGAAGCGATGCGTAGGTATGCCTCAGGTCATGGAAGCGTATTCGTCGTATCCCAGCTCTGTCGAGTGTCGGCAGGAACTGCCGCTTGACGAGATTATCAGGGTCGAGTGGACCACCATTCACATCGCAGAAAACCAGATCTAACTCAGTGGATTTACTAACAGTGCGGTGATACATGAGAGTCCGACTCAACAGCGGCGACAGCATGATCCGTCGGATCGAATACGCCGATTTCGGTGTCTGAAAAGTACCTCGATACAGCGATCGCCGCACACTGATCTGGGACGAATTCCAGTCGATATCGCCCCACTTCAACGCCATCAACTCGCCGCGGCGCATTCCTGTCAATACGGCGGTCATGAACAGTGGCTGATAGCGCGAATCCGCATGCTCCAGGAACAGGCAGACTTCTTCGGGTAAAAGAAAGTCCATCTCTTCCATCTCAACACGCGGGCGTTTCACGTACGTTGCCGGATTGCTGCGCAGATACCTCCATTCAACTGCGTGTTCCAGCATTTCCTTCAGCGGGACCAATATGTTCACTACCGACTTCGGACTGAGGCCGTCAATCCTGATCTTTCTCGCAAGTAGGCGCTGGATGTCGGAACCGGAAATCTGATGCAGCCATAGCTTGCCCAGAGAAGGTAAGAGATGACGCCGCGTAATCGCTTCATAACTAACAAACGTTGACTGCTTGACACTCACTTTCGCATAGTCTTGCAGCCACATCTCAGCGAACTCCGCAAACGTCGCCTTCTTGAGCTCGGCAACAGCTTCCTCGTAGACTTCGGTAACCCGCCTGACGAGCAAGCGTTCAGCTCTTTTCTTGCTCGGTCCTGCGGATTCCCATCGTTGACGGCCGTTTACTCGATAAACGGCATACCAACATCCAGCGCGTTCAACAACGCTTCCTTTTGCCATTTGCTTTTCACCTCCTTTCAGTCTGGCATGGCTATAAGGTTTAAGGGCCTGGAGTTCATTGCAGTGCCTAGCGAAGTCACAGCGCAGCGATTGCAGCGAGACCGAGACCGAAGGTCGGTTGGCAACTAAAAACCGCGTTGCCAGATACGATACTGCAGAACGGCTGACAAAATCTGGCCGGTGCGATGCGTTCGAAAAAGCACTCATTATGAAGCAACATACGGCAATTCTCCCGCGATTTCAAGTGCTGTTTGCCCTTTGGTGATTCTGACTGCCGGCGCAGTATCATTTGGCTCCTCCTTTGGACTTCGCCTTTAGATATTCGAGTACTTCCTTTTCAAGAAACCTCACGTACTTGCCAAATTTGTAGTGAGGAATCTGTTCGGTGCCGTTTTTCCGGGTGCGGTCATATATCCATGTCACTGGAACCCTCAGGCGTTTGGCCAACTCATTGATGTCGAGATACGTGTCCATCGTCTCTTCAATCTGCGTCTGTCTTGCGATGCCAGCATATAGTGATCGAGATAAAGTGACACCAGTTGTTGGTGACTTGGTGTTTTCCGAGTGGGGCTTTGACGAGGTTTCCAAGTTTGCCTGTTTCGATGTGGTCTTGTTTGGGGAAGATCTCGTGACTTGGGCTGATTTCCTGTCCCAGTGCTCTGACGATTCGGTTTGGGTAGGGTTTGTCGAAGAATATCCAGATGTGGTAGCCTTTTTTTCCGGAGAATTCGGTCAGACATGGAATCCTCAACTGGCTGACGCGCTGTTGTACCTTGCGGAGTTCGGCTTCGTCCAAAGTGTCGATGTCGATGCAAAGCCACTTGGTGGTACTGTCTGGTGAGGAGTGAAGGCTGATGGTTTTGCTGCCTTGTGGGTGGTCTGCTTTGATGGCGTCGGTTATTGGTTCTCGGATGACGGTGTAGCCGCCGTTGCCAGCTATTTGTAGTGGGTAGCAGTCTTCGCGCTGGATGAAGCGTTGGCGAAATAGGTTGATGATATCTTGACTCGGTGTTGTTGTCATTTGTTCCATTTCCTCCCTACTGACTCTCAAGCGGATGGTTTGGTGCTTCGGTTTCAGATCGGAGCACTTAGCCACCTGCTTTGTTGTGTTTGCTTTTAGACTTGGCCGGCGCTCTGGAGTAGCGCTATCAAGTCTTGATATGTGTTGGTGAAGCGAGACGGGTTGGACTCGCGAATCACTTTAAGTAGTGAGTCCCCGAAAAGCTTTATCAAGTGGGTGACTATCTGCTTCTGCAGTGGCCAATCGGTGGGATTGATGAGATTGGTTGTGCGCCATTCGATCAGCCGGATGAGTGTTCAAGAGGTGGGCGTATCCCGAGTTGGGGGAAAGCTTCACTGAACAGTTTGCGTTGGAGCGAATCTGTCAGCTAAAGCTTCTGCCCCCTTGAGAGAATGGGTCTGGTTTCCGGTGACTCGGAGGTTTTCGATTATTGTGTGGCATTGTGGTAGATAGCGCGTTGGAGAGATTGTTGACACCGTTTTCCGGCTTTCCAAATGGGTAAACTGTGGGAAGATCACGAATAGCAGACTGTAAAGGCTTCTGCAGCCAAACACAGGAAAAAAAGACAAAGGAACTCGAGTTACTACTGGTAAGCCTCCTCTAAATAAACTGGATAATCATCATAGCAGAAGTCTGGGTACCAGATGTCGCGTCTTAGTTCCTCCTCAGGGGAGGTGTCTGGTTCGTACTCTAGTCGTATCTTGCGTCGTTGGAGTAGGCTGGCTACTTGTCGTTCTCCCTGGCTTCGATATTGCTGGTTGAGCTTGTTTTCGAGCGTCATTTTGTGAGTTTGTTCATGATTTCGACTTCTCCTCGTGTGAGGCGTAGTAGCTGCTTTTGGACGTTTCTGAGTTTGTCGAGCAAGTTTTGTAATTCGTCTTGCAGTCTTTGTGCTTGGATTAGGTAGGTTATGGCTTGTTTCGCGTTGCTGTGTCCCAATTCGTTCAACGCCAAGTTTAGGTTTCGTTGGAATTCTTGGTGGTATTGTTCTATGCGTTTTTCGATGAGTTGGATGGCTTGGTTGGCCATTATGCTTTGTCGTTCAACTTGGATGGCTTCCTTGAGGAGTCGTTGGTTGTCTGGCGTGAGTTGGTTGTAGGTTTGCGAGAGCCGTGTGAATCCTGCGATATCCCACTGCTCGAGTTTCTGGTTGATGACTTTGAGCTGGTTCATGGAGCGACTGAGTTCGCTGTCCTGTCTTTGAAGGTCTGATAGTACTTCTCTTATGGCTGGGGCCGTCGTTGGCGTGATGCCTTTGGTCTTGAGTACGTCGATGACGGTTTTGATGTCTCGTCCGATGACTTTTTCGGTTTTGGCTGCTTGCTTTTCTTCCTTAGTGGATTGTTCAGTGAGATTTTCCCTTTCCCGATACTTTCCGGTGTCGGGCTTTGGGGCAGTTTTCTGCGTCGCTTTGCCGGTGAGGTCGATTTCGGACAGTACGTCTTTGCCTGATGGGAAGTGGCTTTTGGCCTTCATGACGAGCATGACGATTAATACTGGTATGGTTATGAGTACTGCGGAATCAACCCAGGCTGCGAATTGGTTGCTTTGCGCCCATTGGTAGATTTCGGGGAATGTGGCTCTGGTGAGGAAGTACGTAATGATAAAAGCAGCGAGTCCCGAGGTGGCGGTGTTTCCGCCGATGTGCTTGATGAAGATGAATACTGTTAGTGCGACGAGGCTGAGCAAGATGACTGCCGCAAGCGGGGCGAGGTTTCCGAGTCTGAATCCGGTCGTGTAGGAGAAGACCGTCATGGCAATGCTGAGGATAACTGCAATGCCGGAATTGATCATCTTTCCTTCTTTTCCCGGAAACTTCTTTGAAAGAACGAACCGCGAAAGGCCTGTGAAGATGATCAAGTAAACGACGAAATCGATGAAAGTGCTGTATTGCTGATATGTTGATGCGATGTTGATGTCTCGGAATGGTTGAAGTATGGTTTCGAGCGGATTCGCGATGTTGGATTCACCTCGTGGTTTTTTATTGTAGTGCTTCGAGTAGTCTGTTGATGCAGTTGTTTTTGGTTTCTTCAGGCATGGTGAGCGTGATGCGCTTGGACTTTTTCTTGAGAGTTTTGAGCCAGCCAGTATCGGCGTAGATCAATCCCATGTCACTGAAGTAGATCAAGAAGTTGCGGACCATGCGGTCAGTTAGGGGTGTGTATTTGTATTTGTGGCAGTGCTGGGTGTAGTCTTTGTAGATGTCTTCTGAAGGAATAATCCGCTTCGAGTTGAGCAGTATTGATAGGAAGAGGATTTTTTGGTGTGTGGGTAGGGCGCCAACTATTCCAGTGTAGGCTTCGCTTTCTCCACGCTCCTGGGCTTCCTCAAAGATGCTCAGCGGAATGGTCGGGAGCCTTCTTTCGATGGCGACGAGTGCACAGTAATACAACAGCTTCAAGGCTTCTCTTGCGTCTCCTCTCTTTGTTGTTTCTGCGGCGGCGATCTTTTCGAGCAGTCCTTCTCCTATGACGTTGGGTTTGAAGCAGTAGTTGATTCTGTCTTGCATGATTTTGAGCAGGTCTTGGGCGTTGTAGGGAGTGAAGATGATCTTGTTGCGTCCAAAGCTGCTCGTGACTCTGGGTTTGATGTAGTTGGAAACGTTTACGTCATTGGAAATAATGATTGTAGTGACACGACTGGAAACAAAGTCGTTAATGCGGCTAAGCAGGTAGAGAATGTCGTCTCCAGACTGCTTGAGCGTGTGGTCGATCTCATCCAAGACGATCAACAAATTCATCTTCTCCCTGTTCAAGTACTCTTTGAATTCATCAATCAACTTGGCTCGATTCCACCCGACTCGAGGAATCTTGCGATCCGGGTTCAGGATCTTGAGAGTGCTGGATAGGATGGTGGCGTCGGTCTTGTTCTCCTCGCAGTTGATGTAGACCGTCTTGAGGTTGACTCCTCTTTTTTCTGCTTCTGTTTCCAGCTTGCAAGTGATGTCGAGGGTCAGCGCCGTCTTGCCAGTACCTGGGAAACCGTAGATGAACAAGTTGCTGGCTGCCTGATTCAGAAGAATCGGGCTGAGTTGGATGACGAGGTCGTTGTGCTGTTTCTCGCGATGAATGAACTTGCCCGACGGTGGCTTGAGCTGAAAGAGAGCCTGTTGGTTAACGAGAAGCCTGTTTTCCGCTGTGTCCTTGAATTCCAAAAGGGAAATACATATCACCACAATTGTCAGAACACCGCTCCCTTATATAGTTTTCCATCTCAGACAAGATTTCCATTCCCGCCCATTGGTGGGAGGCCCAGAACTCGATTTCGTTGTCAGCGATCACAATCTGATCATGCCGGCCAACTATGAGATTGATTTGAAGACACTGAGGGAGTTTTCGCAATGGCTTGGCTGACCATTTATTTTCCATATGGAAGGAATTGACTTGGGACACAATAGCTAATACTGGCGTCGACTCGTAGGTTGGAAAAGCACTGGCACTGACATCGACTTCCTCTATGTCGGGACTGGTAAGGGTGATCCAGGCAGGGTTGTTCGCGCTCTAGTGTAGTGCCATACCTATCAGACAATCAACACAGCGTCAGAGCCGTCCTCGCCCTTTTTGAGGGCTAAAATGGCCGGGAACTTGCTGGAATCCGCAGTTGGCGCAGGTTTCAAACCTTTGAGCATCTTGTATACGTTCTTGGCATTTGACGTCCTGATGAGAAGGCTGATGTTTTCCGATTTTACCGGAAAGGTACTGTTGCTATCCGTAGTGAGGGTTTTGGTGGCGGTGATGACTTCCTGGACGAATGCCTCATAAGTACCTTTGTAAACGATTTCTGGCAGGACCCAACGGTTTCTCAGATAGCTGATGTGTTTCTTGAGGTAGTTGAAGGCTAGAGGGCCGGCGCCAGCATATCTGATGATGGCGCAAAGCCAGGAACAGGGATACTCGCGGATGAAGCCCGTGCCGCTTCCTGCTTCCGACGATGGGTAAAATGGAGGTTTCTTAGTGGATTGTGTCAGTTTCTCGATGCGAATGGACTGCAGCAGAACACCATGCCCGGTCACAACCACCTTCTTAGCTCTTTGGATGATCATCGTTCTCGATAGCCACAGCCGAAGCTTAAGCTCTATTGAAACGCTCTGGGATGTGTCTTTGGCGATTTGGTCAAAGAGGGTCTTGGCATCGGTCCCTCGTTCAGTATCCTGATTCGACGAGCGTGAGAACAGTCGTAGTCCAAGCTTTCTGGTTGCCACGGTTTTCGGATCTGGTGGTTCAGCAAGCGCTTCCAGCTGTTTTTGCTGGGTACTCTCCAGGTGCACCTTTTCGTCGAGAAGGGCTTTGGCAATGGCGGGCAGGAATGGCTTTAGTTGTGTCGAAGTGGTCCCGCTGGTCGCAGACTTCTTGTCAGAGAAGTCGAATTCCTTGGTGCTCTTGATTGTTAGGTCGTAAGCGTTTTTTGTTAAACCAAAGGAGACACAGTTTGACAGTTTGTACTCTATCTTTTGGCCTTGACCACTGGCTAAGGGGACAAGGTTTTCCATTGATAGCCGTCTGATGCAATTGTGACAGTCATATTTTGGCGAATAAGTGCAACTTCGTTTTTCCCGAGTGTCGCCGTCGAATTTTTCACGGAGAAGCTTGACTCCCCTTTTGGTATTCCATTCGGCGTCGGAGGCGTATTTAACCTTGGGCCGTTTTCCAGTCTTCTTGTCATCGAAGGGAAGGCCTGCCCAGTGTTTGAAACCGTCAACAGTTTCCTGCCGTGGAGTATATTGTGATCCGCCCCAGCCTCGGGAGTAGGCCCACGACCTGTTTGGGTCTCCCTTTACGGGCACAGTTCGGGTGCGTTCGGCGTCAAAGACGTGTTTTCCTCCTGTGTTGCTCCAGTCAACTCCCATCAGGACTATTCGCTTGATTCCGAGGTGGTTGTCGGCCCAGGGTCGCCAGGCATTGATGACATGTTTTCCTCCAGATTCATGACCCATGACGGACACGATAAGCTTGTCCGGAACAGTATCACCGTGTCCTGAAGTGAACTCCTGGGTGGATTCTCGCAGAATCTGAACGAAAGTCTTGTCTTCTTTCACCGTTAATTCGTCATTGATCGGGACGCGAAAAACCCCCTTACCCTTCAGGGGGGCGTCAACGCCAATCATGTGCTTGATATAGAGTGCGGTTTCCCAATCTACTGCGGAGTAATGTTTGAGTTGTTCCTCGTAAGTTCCCGCTTCTGGGGCCTTAGTCTGGTAAAATGTGTTTAGCCTTTCGACCAAGACTTGGGTCTTTCTCAAGCAGATGTAAAGATCGTTTCTCAGTTTGATCAGGGCCTCAAGGTGCGATTGGCGGTTTTTGAGGATTTTCTCGCGCAGCTTGTCGCTGCCTTCAGCAGCATTTCCTGATTCAGCTGTGCTCTCTTTGAGTTTCCGTATGTCCAGACGAATCCAGTTTATACCATCCAGGGCATGGTCGAGTTGAACCAACCGGTTGTTGGTTTCGACAAGGAATTGCTGCAGAGAGGCAATATTGTTTTCAACCTTATCAGGAACGATCTTCTCAAGCTTCACGGCGCTGAATTTTGTCCCGCTCTGGTATGAGGAAGTGCTGTTACCCAATGTGGATGAGCCTTTTTCCGATGTCTCCGCGGCATCTTGGCAAAGTGATTTCAGCTCAGACTGGTAGTCAGGCTGCTTGGCCTGCCCCAATTCTTTACGGTTGAGTATCTTATCAAGTCCTTTGGTTGCGCCTGCAATCCGCTGACATGCTCCTTTGATGGGCAGGGTCAGATCAAGCTTTAGGGTGCGAGATTTTGGCTGCGCCTGTTTGGTGCAGGCTGTCTTTAGTTGCGCGGTAATGCTTTTAAGGAACGACTCGATGCTAATGTAGACCCGTTTGGACTTCTGGTCGACTTTGGTACCGGCGATGATGGCGGCAAATTTCGTAAAGGCAGCCTGGCTCTCCCCTGGATAGGCAAGAGAATTGTCGTAAATGATTTTCCCCTTGGCCTCCAATTTCTTGGGTTTCTCTGTATAAAGGGTCTTCCTCGTGTCAATTTCGACACCATAGCGAAAGTGCAGGTCCCATTTCAGCGCCAATACTGCGCCTGCCAGATGCCAGTGGAATTTGCCCCATTCCTCTTCGGCCATAAAGCGGCCGAATGGCTCGTAGTAACCTAGGCGCATTAAGTCTACTTTCAACTCGAACACGTAGTGGTTCTTACCCGGGCGCACCTTTCCTTCGTAGGTTTGGGTGGCATCATCGTCACCAAACGCTAACTGGTATTCTCCGTAAGGTAGGCGCGTCATAGCAAGGGCCAGTGTCCCAGCGGGCCTACGGGCCTGAGCGGTCGGGACTTTGTCTTTGTCCTTTGCTTCAATCAGTTCTAAGCCGCACTGGTTGCACTTTGGTTTGCCCGAGCCAGGCGATAGGTTGACTTCGATGCAGTGTCCTTGGCGGTTGGCAGCGGAGTTGATACAGTCGGGGTTTGGGCAGAAATAACAGCTCTCACCGGACATAAGATCCCCTGTCGCTACGGTTCTCAACGGCTGTTTCAGGCGGCAGCATCTGGCGTTGCCTCTTGTTGGTCAGAAGTCTCTTCCGAGGACTCAGATTCCTCTTCTGGTTCTTCTTCGAAGTCTTCTGAGGTGTCTTCTTCTTCCACGCAGTCTACTTCTTCGTATTCGATGTTCTCGTCAGCCTCTTCCAGTTCATCATAGAATTCAAGATCATCTTCTGCAAGGTCTTCTAGCTCGACATCCTCTTCATAGTCCTCGTCTGTCAGATCCTCTTCCCATAGCTCTTCTTCGACGCTGATGAGCTCATCCGGATGGTCGGGAATATAAGTGGCATTTTCCTCGGCTGAATCATCTACGAGGGATTGCTCAAACTTTGTTCGCTCTTCTTCGTTGAGCACTCTTATTACCCGGCCGTCGGCAAGTTCGATTTGGACGTCGGCGTTGAGATCGACGCTTTCTTTCAACCATCCTTCTTCGTCCGTCTTGCCTTTGATCTCCTTGGAACCAGCAGTCAATGTGTATTCACAGTCTGCCTGGGGTTCTCCCGCGCAGTCGACGACGCGAACTTTGAGGCGCGTATCGTACGTAAAGGTATACTTGTTTCCAGACGACAACTTTGCTTCCGAGGAATTCAAGCTAATGTGCTTCTCGTCCTTATTCACGTTCTTCCTCTCTTTCAGTCACCTGCCACTCCGCTCTGGATAGATTGACTTGGATAGTGGAGCGGTAAGATTCCGTTGACTTGGAAGCTTCGTCTTCATCTCGAGAGGGTAGCACTTGGCTATGATAACGATAGGCAAGTCTGACAGATGATCCCCATTTTTCCAGCGGAAGTCCTTCGGTCTGCATGGTGATTGATGTAATGAGGGAATCGAAAGGATCTTGGGAATATTCTCTGAGAGTGTGAGCGAGTCTCGTAAACCCTATAAGGGTTTTCTTCTGTTGAAGGCTGAGAATTAGGATCATCTGGCCGCTGGCCAACCAGGTCCAAGGTTCGGTGTCATCTGCTTCGACAAAGTTAGCCTGCTTGGTCTCGTCCGTCTGATAGTTAAAGGAGAATTGACAGATGGCTTCTTGATTTCCATCGCCGTCAATGTCCTGCAATATGATTCTCACATCCTTTAGTTCTGATGCTGGCATGTAATTGAACACTTCATTGACGGCCTCTTCTGTGTAGAGTCCGAAATAGCTGAGTTCGAGTTTCTCTATGGTGCCGCCAGAGGCCACTA
Source organism: uncultured bacterium (assembly GCA_903930455.1). Taxonomy (GTDB): domain Bacteria; phylum Zixibacteria; class MSB-5A5; order CAIYYT01; family CAIYYT01; genus CAIYYT01. The sequence continues at coordinate 64,015 of CAIYYT010000235.1, forward strand.
AGCAGCAGAAGAGCTCTTCCCCCGTGCTGCCGATAAACACTAGCTGATCGCCAATCGCGATGAGTTGTCCGTCCTGAACCGAGGTCGCAGCAGGAGTCGTCTGACTGGTATGGTTTTGCGAATAGACGGGTGGGGCTAGAATTAGCAGCCCCCAAAGAAACAAGCAGATCAATCGTCTGCCATTGCCCAGGAGGAGCTTTCTGCTTGGTGTATGTCGAGCACCTGGCATACTCTTTGCCATGAACCTCCGTGAAACTAAAATAAGCTAACAATTACTGTTTCCTCGTCAAGGGCTTCTTGGTCGAATAATCGTTTGAAATTCTGTATGTGGCCTCCGCGTGCCAGAGAACAAGGTGTGGGCAGTTTTGAGCGAAGTCAAAGGTGCGTCTTCTACAGGACGAATTCGGAAAAGCAGAAGAGGCCTACTTAGTAAGTCTGGTGAAGGTATAGTGGAGAGCGCATACGCCAAGTTCGGCCTATGAGCGAAACGTTTACGTTGTGAGAATCTTCCCCACTATTAGATCGATCTCATCCATGAGGGTCTTGAGATGCCCCCGGACCGCAGCACGTTGTCGGGCAAGTGACTTTTGGAGAGTCGCGGAGGCGACAAAATCGGCGGCGGCTTGATGCGCCTCAGCCGAGAGCACCGCGAGCCGTGAATGAAGCTTGTTGGTCGATTGGTATAGGGGTATCGGAAGCTCGAGTACCTTTTTGTGAACGTGACGCTCTCCCTGAAGACCCATTGACTGGAAAGGCTTGATAGATTCGTTTACAGGAGTCGAATTTAGAAATCCGGTGATGTAGTCAGCCTCTTCTACGTCTTGGAAATCGGCGCGGTAAAGTGTGTGGTCATTCACAAACTGTGTTGCCAATTGGGACGTGTCCACCCGCGTTGCACAAACATCTGTACCGGCTGCATTATAGAGCACGATGCAGCGCGCATCGGCGTCTTGAGATGTGAGTTCGCGATTATAGTCAAGGCGTTCATAAACATTCTGCTTTTCAGCCTTGCTGCCTCGCTTGGTCTCCCAGATCTCTTCGGCTTGTTGCATCCACTTGGCGAATTCGCGATACCCTTGTTTGCGCAGAGCTGCGGCATTCACTAACTGCACCTTGCTGTGAGTAACTGACACCGGTAGAACCACTGTTGCTGGTTCCAGCATGACGAACGGCAGGACATGCTTGGAAATGGCGGTGAAGAAGATGAAGCGTCCTTCGACTTGCCCTTTCAGATTTACATCGTCGTAAGGAGCCTTCGCCTGTTTAGCCTGTTCAGAATCGGTCTCCGCCGAATAGAGCCGATCGGGATCAATTTGCTTGTCCAAATCCTTGACGTGGACAAAATAGAAACTGCGAGGGACAATTGTCGCGCCCTGATTAAAGCGACTGAGGTACTCGCTCGGTAAACTCGGTTCGGTGGCACCGTATGACGTAGACAAGGCGTTTCTCTTTCCGATGTAGATCAAACTCGCCCTCGTCTCGCGTTTTTTCAGGTCAATTTTGGCCTGCATCCAACCGACATCGCGATGCGGCAGGCGACCGGACCATTCAGTTGCCGGTATACTGTAGCTCGTGGTTACGGTCGGCTGTTCCTTTATCCTGGTCGCAAAGAGGACACACGAAGGCACACTAAACACAGGGGCTACCTCTTTAAGGTCCCAGTATTCATTGATCAAAATGGGAGCGCGATATTTTCGTCCTCGCAGTGACTCGTGTTGATCTGCCGAAAGAACACTTCGAGGCATGACGAAACCGAGACGCGCGCCGAGTTCTCCAAATGTTGACAGCGTGTGGGCAAGAAAGACTGTGGCCAATTCCATTTGAGTGAACAGTTTCTGGGACTTAGGCGCGATGGCATATTGTTGGACTGCACGGAATTTGATTTCGGTTTGATAGTTCGCGTCGGCAATATACCGATATGACAGCCAAGGCGGGTTGCCCAGAATGTATTTGAACTTTTCCCGAAGCATCGCTGGGCGATATCCATTGCGGACTATAAAGGCCCAAATGGAATTCTGCTTCTTCTGGATGAGTCGACTGAGTGTTTCCGTGAAATCCCACAGTGCTGTCACAGCTTCTTCGGAATCTTTGAGATCAGTTAAGCCGGGTACTGCCTTATCCAAGTATTTCGCCAGACTCTTTCGGTTCTCCTTGCCGCTTTTCGCGTGATCTATTGCAACCTGCGCACAGGCGTTAATGGCCGGATCGAACAGTTCTGCACACGTGATAAGTTCGTTTGGAATAATCACTGACTGGCCGCCAAATCTCACTTCGAAACCTGGCTTTCTGCCCAGCACCAATTGCTGGACTTCGCCCGGGAGAAATAGCGAGTCAGCCAGATAAACAGGTACTTGCACTGGACGTTTGGCCGACTTCACGAGCGGCAAGATGGCTAACAAGTATGTCGTCTTGGCGATCGTGACCGCCAGAGGGTGAATGTCAATTCCAACTACGTTGTTGAGTATGCCTTTCAAGCGGTCCGAATCACTACAAGAGGAGTTCGCTGAGAGCTGGTGTGCGATAGCGGCGTGCAAGAAACTCCCCGAGCCGCACGACGGATCAAGGACGCTTACGAATCCCTCTTTCGGCAGGAGGTGATCGACAATGCGATCACAAAGCCAGTCCGGCGTATAGTATTCGCCCAAATCGTGTCTGTCCTTTGGGTCAACTAGCTCTTGGTATACTCCCTTGAGGACGTCTTGGCCAATCCTGCCAAGATCGTAAGTACGCATTTGCGAAATGATTCTCTCCCAAATTGGCTTGAGAATATCGTTGGCTTCGCGGTGTCTGACCCACTGGAAGAAATCGTCTTCAACCAGATTCTCAATTCCTTGCGTCCGAAAATATTCCCCGGAAAGAATCTCGGTTGCGATATCGCCAAAGCTGCCGCGGGTCTTGCCGGAAGATAGAGCGGCCCAAACCAGAAAGCGGGCGATACATGCCAAGTAAGTGTGTTTAAGGAATAGGGTAACCAGTTCCTCCGACTCGTTCCCTACATTTCCGTATGTGACGGCCAAGTAATTGCGCCACGTTTCAATGGCCAGCTTCGGTTCGGACGAAGCACCGATTTCCTTCCATGCCCGACGCAATGACTCAAGGGCGTCGGTGTATGCCGGGCTGATAGCTCCGAAATCGAAACTGAAGCGTTCCGCCGTTGGAAGAACGGCTTCCGATCTGAACAGAAGGCTTGTCAACCAAATCCAGAATTCACGCAATTTATCAGATGAAAGACTCAATTCATAAAACGGCTCAAGCTTAATATCATCGGGATTGGGTACTCGTCGTAGGTCGGGTGAGTACCGAGGCAGATAGGCTTTCCATTCGATGCCATCGGTAGCTACACAGAGTAGAGCGCGAAACGGCCTTCCCTCTTTTGCCCAAACGCCTGATGCATATTCCTGTAACTGCCTTTTGGCAGTGGCTTCTGTCGCTCTGATTGAATTCTCAAATTCGATTACAACGTTACCGTAGTACGCGTCTATTCGACCTCTCTTCACGCGATCCTGCAAGTTGATTCTTACAACTTTTTCGATTCCTTGGGCGAAGTCGATTGACGCGGACGTCCCTGTGAATAGGTCGCTGATGAGACCCATGAATCGATGAGTCTTGGCAGCTTCATTGGGCAGTCTTGGAATTTCCCTCAGATAGCCGGCGAGAATACCCTCAGTCCTTTTGTCTATTCCTTCCAAATATCTTCCTTTCCAAAGCCCTTGTCGATGAGACAACCCAATTTACGACTTACTTAACTGCCATGCAATTGTTTGATCACGCCACTGATTGGAAATTACTGAACTAAATCGGTGACGTTCTTTCGAATATTTCCTAATGGATCAAGATGACTTGGAAACGAAGGAGCGACTACAAGGTATTGAATGTGACGATTGTAAGACTGACTTGTGCCTCGATGCCTGACTCGGTTCAAAGAACTCGCACTCAACAAATTGTCGGTCGTGTCCGGTGTAGTAATCACAGAGTTAGACAGCATTGTGGTGAGGTATAATACACCTCATTTCCAATGGTCGGGCATATTGGCTGTAAGGGTTTGGGTCTTGGTTACTTTTCCAATTGTGCAGTTTTTCCAGTTGCTTCTTCTCTTTCTTTCTTTTCTATATAGAAAACTATATATATATAATACTTCTTTCTGTCAACGTTGGGAGTATTGGAAATGGGGTGATATACACCTTGATTGTCACGGTCTTAATGCGTTAAGTGAATGAGCACGCGAAGAAATCGGCCGACAGGACTATCTCTTGCCGGTTGAGCTGGCGCCAATGAGTCTAGACATTGGCTGAAAGGTGAAGGATCATGATCTCTTTTGATCTAAACAACGGGCGAAATGTTTATGTAGACGCCCTATATTATGACCGCACTTATTCAGGCCTGCTGGAAGGTAAGCCGACCAAACAAGTCAACGACGCTATCCTTGAAGACCTGGAACACAGAGTGGGGAGGATTTGGAGTGATAGAAGACATCACATAATCCCACCAGTCATTGACGATACTGATCCGGAGCATCCTCAGCTACCTCCAGTGATTATCAGTGTCATGCTAACGTCCTTCAAGCCGGTCAGGGAGAAGGCTGATTCTTCTCTCCTGATCGTTTCGTTCTTCTGTGAGGAGATTACTGACAAGCCCCTTCCCAAGATCATTTATGAATATGTTCGGTCTATTTCCTGGGATGATTTGGCGCAAGACTTCTACTGGTAAGCTCACAGACCGGCTCGGCTTCGGTGGGGGGATGATCCTTGGTCATCAAGTCATCGAAACCACGATTATCTATGCTCATCAAACGGATGAGCATTTGAAAAGGTCAATCAGGAAGATCGACTTGAAGTGACGGATAGCTTCGCTGGCGCTCAGGGTTGGTGATAGGTCAATCGATAACTGATAAGAGTGGGGCTCCCGATAATTGATGTTTCAGTTGAGGCGGCCGAGGACCTGACTCTTAGGCATAGTGAGCATGGCTTGACTTGCCGTCACCTCTCCCTTATCCTATTGGAAAGACACCCTGGTGGCTATGGAAGTTGCCACCGCGAGTGTGCTTTCTTGTCCGTGCAGTCGGCACCCGTTGTCTGTAAAAGAAGCACTTTCTTTCAAGGTTCCTTTTGACCCATGTGGGAGTTAGAAATGCGCTTCCATCAGCCAACTCTGGAAAGGCCGGTCCTGGCCATTTGCTTGACAGTGATACCGGTACTGATCTTGGTAGGAGAAGTGACACTTTGCGATTAGCCTGGGCAACTGATGTTCATTTGAATTTCGTCGATGAACGAGGCGTCGATGCTTTCATTGGTGCCGTTCAGAAACTAGGAGTAGCTGCGTTGATCCTGTCGGGGGATATTGGTGAAGCTGAGAATGCTGACTACTTCCTGACCAGAATCGGAGACGGCGTAGCGATACCCACTTACTTCGTTCTTGGTAATCATGACTTCTACGGGGGTACATTCAAGGAGACGAGGCACAAGGTCAAGAGACTCACTGCCGAAAAACCCAATCTTTTCTATCTGAGTGCCAGCGATCCAATCGTATCTGGGGTCGATCTGGCAATTGTGGGCCATGACGGCTGGGCAGACGGCCGCCTGGGAGACTACGACGAATCGGACCTCGTACTTAATGATTACGTACTTATCACTGATTTTAGGCCAATCAAAGTGACAGAGGGGTCGCTGCCGTTGAGACCCAAGTCGGAACGGTTGAAACTGATGCAAGCGCAGGCCGACGAGGCAGCCCGGCACCTGGAGTGGCAGTTTTCGGTATTGGCTGCCTCCACAAAGCATATCGTTGTCGTTACTCACGTTCCACCCTTCCGCGAAGCATGCTGGCACAACGGCAGGATTTCGGATGATCGGTCCCTGCCACATTTTGCCAATAAGGTTGTTGGAGACATGCTGCTGCGCGAGGCGGAGAGACGAGCAGATTGTCAGTTGACTGTTCTGTGCGGACATACTCATAGTGGTGGCGAGGCCAGGATAACGGACAACCTCACAGTCATCACTGGTGGAGCGGAGTATGGAAAACCTAAGATCCAGCGCGTCATTGAAATCAGTTGATGCAGCCTCTATGATTCAGTCTCGAGAACGAGCGATCTCTTTCTGAAGCTAAAGGCATGTCACGCATTCTATAGATGTACATAGGCGACATTGGAGCCGAGGCGATTCAGTCACCTGAGACACACAATCACAGTCATCGAGAGCGACAGTGAAAGAGAAGATTTTCTACTTTGATATTGACGGTACTGTACTGGAGGGCGATACGGGGCGCTGCAAGAAGGCTTTGGCCGGTGGAGCACTTGAGCGGTCAATAAGAGCGTGTGGCTTTGATCAAGTTATCTGTGTCGGTAACCTCTGCTATGTCATCAGCTTTCTTGAAGAGATGGGCGAACGGATAGAGCCAATGCACATGGTCTTTGAAATCTGCGATGGAGCCTTTGTGGACTTAAGATGGATGGAGCAGAATCTTCAACTGGTGAAAAATCCCACCGCTCGCGGTTCCTACATCGACTTTCAGAGTAGCTTCTATTATGTAGACGACTTGGCCGAGCATTACTTGAGAATAGCCGGTCTGTCGAACGTGTTTGAAATACACGCTGGCACGCGCATTCTCGTGCCTGAGCCCAATTCAACAGGCACTGAGATTCTATGCTGGCTCGACTGGTGTGCAAGGCAAGAGTAACTCTTGATACTCGTCGGCGGGTGTTTATGTTGCTCCTCAAAGAACGTGATTCCGTCTCGTTCTCTTCGCCATAAGAAAAAGCCGGGAGCTTGGCAAATCACTCCCGGCTAGCAAAAGGAGGGCAAGCGAGTCTTCTAGTACTGATTTAACGGAGGTTAGCGAGTTCCTTGGCCCGCGACAGTACCACCTGAAGATCAGACACCCTCAGGGGCTTTGGCAAGTAGAAGTCAGCACGATTCGTGACCACGATCCCGCGAGTTGAGGCTGAATCCCCGATTGAAATTACCGCGATCGGTATCTGGGGGTAGTTCTGCTTGATGTGCTTCAAGAGCTCAAAACCCGAGACTCCGGGCATATGGGTATCCGCGATGACCAAGAAGTACTCGTTCTCTTTGAGCAGTTTCATGGCTTCGCCACCATCCGAGGCGATCTCACTTTCTAGATCAAAGAGATTAATCATCTGTCGTAGACTATCGGCAGCTCTGCCATTGTCTTCCACAATCAGGATCTTGCCGGAATCGGGTCTCTTCGTCATGTTTACTGCCCTGTAAAGGTCACTGTAGTCATGTTATCGGAACTTGGAGGTTTTCGCTTTACCTCCTCATAACTCTCATCCATCCGGTGAGAATGGGTTCCAGCTAATCAGATCTGTCATTCTGTCGACAATAAGTGCTGCAGAGAGTCTCCCCCTTCACAAGAGAATGGAAGCCGTTGAACCGGTAATTGCGAGGCTCTCTGCTTCCTGTTTCTCTCAACAAAAAGTGCTGCAAGGAATGCTAAAGAAAGACTACCATTAACCAATCGTGATAACAAAGTGCTGAGCCGTGGAGGTCAAGGCGTATAGTGAAGAACAGTCCCGTGCCACTCCACCAGATACTTGCCGAGAAGCTCTTTGTCATTCTTGGACATGCTCAGAAACTTGAATCCAACTTCCCAGGTTTCAAAAGCACCGTCCCGCTCACTCCACATACTTCTCGCGCCAAAAGCGATTTCCGCTGGTTCTTCCCCCTGGCAGGGTATTGCCAGCCTACAGTTGAAAAAAGTCAAGTCTTCAATCGGCTGATCGCACCAAACCAGCATTCCCCCTAAAGAGAGGTTCATGACCCGGCCAATTGACACTTCGCGATCGGCATCGATCAGATAGCAAATCTCTTTGACTCGTTTTCTTGGGTGCTTGCGATTCTCTGTCATTCAGGGCCTCCGCGTATTCTTGAGTGCTTACACCGTATCCTCAGTTCAGTTGATCGGCAAACAAGTCCAGGCTCTTGACGTCAATTTGCGTCCCAATGGGCATTACTTCTCCCCGAAGATCGTCTCTGCGCCCAATCCTCTGCTTGCCGGAGACGAGAACTGTGACAGCATGGTTGACATCTCGGATGTGGTTTGCCTGATTGCCTACATCTTTAGCGGTGGACTGGCGCCTTGTGCCGGGTGCAAGTAAAACGAATAGTATTCCCCCCTGTTAGGCGTGTCACGCCCCCGACACGCAGACATACCGGGAGTCGAGAGGCTCCCGGCTTTCGTTTGCCGAAATGAATTAGAGCTGAGCTGGTCGCTCAGGATTGGTGAGGGGTCAATTGACAACTGCAAGAATAGTGGGAGCACGGGTGGTAGATTCACGAGTATCGGCGGACTCCTTCCAACCGCCACATTTACTCGGGCTCAGCCACTTATGCGCTCAACAGAACTTCCCATGAGGTTAGTATTTTGTACCAGTCCTTGGCCAAAGACAGGACTCTGCTGCGTACGACACTCCAAATGTGCCACATGTAATCATTCGTCCTTCTGTTAAGTCTGACAAGTATACGAGGGCGGAGGTCGTCAAGTAAGCTTCATTGTGTTCTTTCTATCGATTTGCTGATCAGTCTCAGGAGTACTGGGAGGGTGTTGGTATGGTCCGGCTGCATTGGCAATCGCGGTTTGGTGTGCGGGCTTTTAGCTCCTCGTTTCGGAGGAGCGTGCTTCCCTTGTGTTGGAGAATGATTGGAGGATGACCTCCTCCAGAAAGATTCTCAGCACTTCTTGTTCGGCTGGGCTTAGTTTTTTGCTTTGGTCGTCGACTTTGATGATGAGGCTGTCTTCGTTTTTGTTGATCCAGATTTTGGTGTTTTTGTTGTTGAAGCTATGGAAGAAGCTGGCTGCCTCGGTCTTTGAGGCTATGACTCTGATGATCTCTGCCGCCTCCACATCTTTGAGTTTGGCATTTCCCCAAGTCCAGTCGTTGTTGCTGCCCTTCTTGCCTACACCGAGGTAGATTCTGTTGGTTTCTTTGTCGTACTGGACTTTCAGGGCACTTTCCTTGCCGAAGAAGCACTTGTCCAGTCTGTTTCGATGCTGGCTTTCCGCTGCTACTACTTCTTGTTCGTATGTGTTTTCCATTTTGTTTTTTCCTCCTGAAGCTCTCACTTCTTTGAGTGGAGTTTCTTTTCTGACCTGGGCGGGAAAGAAACGAAGCGAGAATTCAACAAGCTGATGAATGCATGTTCAGAAGGGCATCTGTGGAGGTTGAGTGGTGGGGTTCGTTCGTCAGATTATCTCTTCATCGTCGTGGTTGTTTTCTCGCAGTAGTTCCAGCTCTGATTTGAGAAGTGTTCGTTCCAGTGGGTCTGTGGTAGCGGCTAGTTTCGATTCAATTGAGTTTACCCGGGCGTGGTTGCTGTGGTGCCTGAGGATGTCTGTCCAGGTGAGGTCTGGTCCGTCGAGAAAGCTTTGTCTTGGTATGCGTCTGTTCATTGTTCCGCAAAAGTGGAACACTCTGAGTCTATAAGCCTTTCGGTTCCAATTCCTCTGGATAGCTTCGTGAGACTTGTGCAATCGACACATTTATAAATACTGGCGAGTTCCGGTAATGTATGACGCATTGGAAGACAGACTTGCTTTCGCGGATGGCAGCTGTAGAAAACGTCATCGAGTCCTACCGAGCAAGTGTGCGAAACTTCTACTTCAGCGTTTTGCTTTCGAAGTTTCGGTGTCCGCAATGCCAGGGGCAATTTCAAGTGGTCGGACCGTCGGCGGCGCTCTGTGGTTGCGGTGCTGCTTTTGATCCAACTGTCACTTTTCAGAAGAGCGGATGCTGTGGCGCAGTCTTGGTGAAGAGGCAGTGTCACTATGCTTGCAACGTGTGTGGTGACGTTGTGCCTTCGATCTTTCTCTTTGATGAGGTCCTCTTTGATAGTGAGTATTTTCGTGAGAAGATGCGGCTATCAAGGGAGCAGAGGAGACGTGAGCAGGCCGAGACGCGAGTGATTCTTCGGGCTGAGAGGTCGGGTACTCTTTCGATCTTCGATGAAGTCGATCTGAATGCTCTTCCCGGATTGATGGCTGATCTCGACGGCTTGATTGGTGCGAAGAACACAGACGAACGCGTTCAGGAGTGGGAGAACAGTCTCACACTTAATGATTACCGATTGCACATCGTTGGACTGCTTCAAACTGAGGTTCTCTTCAGTTCCATTGTGCCTTTGATCTCTGAGGAGCGTCGGGACAAGGTCTATCGTTTCATTTCGCTGATTTTCATGGAGCAGGATCGAGAAGTCATGCTCTCTCAATATGGCGAGGACATTTTGGTGGAGCGAAGATGAATCTCTCAGAGAAAGACAAGGTCTTCCTGGAAAGGCTCAAGAAGCTCTGTGATGAACGTCAGCTGGAGATCGAGATCAAAGATGTCGGGGTAAAGTACATGGTTTTGAGGCAGAACTATGGCGACAAAGTCGAGTTGCGTTTTAGCATGACTCGCCAAGGGGTCAGATGGCGTTTCCATCGCCTGTTCAATGAGATCTACGTCTCGTCTTACGAGACGATCTATTGGGTTGAGAGCAGCTTTGGAACCGGCCTGAGAGGCATGGCATTGGAGATCGTGAAGGAGCGAGTTGAAATGCGCAGGAAGGTCAACAAAGTGGCGTTTTTCGGTACTCCTCGACGAGAATACGGTGACTCGGAGTATAAAACACGGGGTCAGAGATTGTAAAGGGATTTGCCCTCCTAACAAAACAGGCAGTCCAGACCGCATTTGTCGTCTGAGACCCGTTTTCAAAGGCGTGTTTGTTGGTGAAGTGGCTTCCAACAGCAGGGTTTGCCCGGTTTCGCCCGGTTTTCGGTGCAAGGCGATTTCGAGAAAACGGGGCAATGTCATTGTAGTTTTTTAACAAGGCCAAGATCAGGTGACTTCCTTTGGAATGCCCTGTTTTGATCAAGAAGAGTGGGGTAAATATGAAGAAGTGCACAAAGATTGAGTTCGGCTTCAATAAGATTTGCCTGGTTGAGTCTCTGGATGAGTTCGCCGAGTTGCTCTTCCCTAATAATAGGAACCATCAGAAGTTGTTTCTGGCTATTTTCGTCGAGCTAAAATACGCTGACGGTCAGCATTTGAAGTCCCTGGAGTGGGTGGCTGACAGGTATGGCTGTAGCCGGCGGGTTCTGGAGGCCGTGAGGGCTAAGATGCGACGGTTGGGTTTGATCGACCATGTTTCACGCTTCAGCAACAAGTATGGTTATCGGGAGGGTTGGGTGTTCTCGAGCCGCTTCGCCAAATCTGCCGTGGCATTGTCTGGTCTACCTGATAGGTTTCGCGAGATCAGGGATGCCAAGCAGGAAGCCAAAGACAGGGATTTGTTCAAATACCTTTGAAGCGGTTGTACTCGTTTCGGTCATACCGGCAATCACTGTTGTCATCGACACGTGCGGGTTTGGTTTCATCGACGATTAGTCGGAAGATGATGTGATCTAGCTTCTCGTCCATATCCTTCTGCCGTTTCTCAACGGTTTTCAGCCTTCGTTCCAGATTCTTGAGCACTCTGATGTACTCCATTAGCGTTTGTTTGCCGTTCATGAATGTTGGGAATATTCACTACTATATAAAGGTTACGGTTCGTGAGGACTGACGGGTAGTGACACTCTGGGAGGCGGGGGGAATCGAACCCCCGACTCGCGTCGTCAGATGAAGACCTATTCAGACTCTCCTACCGCTGTCCGGAACAGGGGTCTCTTCCATCGACTCAAACCAAATACTTGCCTGACCCCCGTATATCCACATTTAGCTGATGGCAAACAAGCGCTACGGTCTCCTGTGTTATTGTGATAGGAGTTCCTCAAGCGTATTCGCCAGGTCCCTGTCTAGTTTGGCAAGGGTTTTCTTGCGGCGCTCCGCGGTCGCCCTATCCCCGATGGCGAAGTAAGATGATCCAAGGCTGAACCACGCTCCGGCATCTTCCGGGCTGATTTTGACAAGTTGTTCAAACACCTGGATCGAGGCCTGGTGCTTTTCCGAATTGTGGTACGCAGTTCCAAGCTGAAAGAGGGCCTTGGGGTTCGTCGGATCAGTGTCAAGAAGGCTCAGTAATACTGTGATTGCCTCGTCGTATCGCTTCAGCAGACTCAGAGACAACCCTAGATTGTAGCGGGCCTTTTGGTGTCCCGGCTGGAGTACTAATGTCATTTCGTAGCATTTCGCTGCAATCTGAAGATCTCCCAACATGCCCCGCGCGACACCCAGATTGTAGAGTGCCTCGGCATTTTGTGGGTTCATCTTGACAACATCTTCGAAAGCATGCGCCGCGGCAGGGATGTCTCTCTTGTGCACGTAAGCTATTCCGAGATCAAATGTCGTATCTTCATCAGGAAGAAGTGACCGCCGTATATAGGAAATTCCTTCTTCGATCTTTCCGCATTTAAGAAGTGCCCGCCCCATTATCCCCGGAAAGACCAATGCGTCGTAACCGTGTTCCTCGGCCATTGTGAAGTAGTGCACAGCTTGCTCGAACCGTTCGTATTTGAAATGGAACATTCCAGCCATAAAACACGCACTCCCCTTTTCAGAGCATTCACTGATCGCTCTTTCACAGAGCCTCGCCGCCGCATCTTGCGCATTTGCATCTATGTAGGTACCATATACGTCTAGGTACTTGTGTACATCGGCACTATCCAGATCAATCAGTCGGTCAAGGATTTCTTCAGCTTTCTTCGATTCATTGCACAGGAAATAGGCGCGACCAAGGTGCAAGTACGCAGTGCGGTTGCTGCTCTCCAGATCGATCGTCATAACCAAGTGTGGAATTGCCTTTGCCGGCTCTTTGCAGGCGAAAAATGCGCTTGCCAGCAGGAAGCGCGCTCCGGCGTCGTCAGGCTTGAGGTCTACTGCACGTTGCAGTGGTCGACGTGCATTGGCGTAATCATGCTTATTACCGCGGGCTACTCCCAGGCCAAAGTGCGCCTCAAAACTCCCAGGCAAGACCTCAGTGACCCTCTCCATGTACCTCTCGGCTTCAGGCCAGTTACCCGCGCTGCCGTAAAGGGTTGCCAGCGCAAACAAGGCCGGAGCATAATCTGAAGCCCTTTTAATAATCTTCGTATACGCCTGAGTCGCTCCAGCGACGTCACCAGCTCTCTCGACCGCTTGCGCTCGTTCGAACAATGCACTTGCCTCGCGCTGATTTCCTATTGAAGGGTGACCTTTGAAGTCTAGCAATCTTCGAATCCAATTCATATGAACTTCTGTCTGTTCTTTATTTGTTCCACTTGGTAGGGAGCTTATTCGGCGATATGTCCTTCGTTATCGAATGGCTCTTACGAGGCAATGTGCGTCATTGTCGCTCAGAGAACAAGATCGATGAGTTCTCTCACAAACGATCATGCCAATGATATCATCTCTTCTCAACACCGAGTTTCTTCCAATCATGAAGTTCGGCCAAACTATCGGTTGGCGCTTGAATGAACTCGGGATACTTAACCGGCCCATCCTTCCATCGCAGGTCCGAAGCGACAATTTCTTGGAAAAGGTCCCGCGCCTCAACCGACCGACCTTGCCGCAACAGCACCCTAGCGAGCCCAAACTGGTAGTGGCACATACTTGCACTATAAATGGAGTCGCGGTCGACACTGCTCTTCTCCAATAGTCGAAGTGCTATTCGGTAGTCCTGCTCAGCTTCTCTGTAGCGCCGCATGTTCCTCCGAACTGCCGCACGATTACCGTAGGCGATGGGGTCGTCCGGAGACAACATAGTTACGCAATATGTCAAAAGCGATTCGGCGGCAGCATAGTTGTCAATCATAGACGATGCCGTTGCGAGACTGAGATGATCAGTTTCAAGATCATCTGCATCGTTCGTCCATTTGAGGCACTCCTTGATCAATGGAATGGCCCGTCTTGGTTCCCTGTCGACTCTAAGTTCGTGCAAATACAGCGATCTAAGAAAGGACGCTATTTCGGCTGGATTCTCTGCCGCAGAGTCGGAACTTCCTACACCGGGCTCCTGAAACCTATAGAAAGGATCGATCTTAACGACACCTTCGCTGCGCATTCCATCTAGGATTCCCAGTAGCTTACGCTGTGTTAGACTTGGCTCTTGCAGCAGATCGCTAGATGGCTGTACCCCTTCAATGAATCGAAAGACACGCACCCCGTTCAGACCATATCTACCCAACAGATGGTGCTCAACTACCCCTAGGCCTTCGGTATCAATGGAGTTGTTTGGCACTTCCGCGGATCTGCCCGTGACTTGGAGTTGAATCCGATCATTGAGCTTTCGTAAGCAAACGAGAAGACTATCCGCTTGGTTGTTGTTGAGTGATTTAAGGAAGTTGTAGTAGAAGGAGACACTGTCACACGCCTCTGATAGCGAGACCGAATCCGTAGCTGCTAAGGCCGTCCAAGCAAGTCCCTTCAAATATGCAATTTCTGCCCTGTTTTCGCTGTCCGTTTTCATCTGGCCAAGCAGTTGCTGCGCCGAAAAGGGGTTCTGTAGTTCTATGTCGCAGCGTGCGAGCAGAAGTCCGGCCTCGGGGATTGCGCTGCATACCGAAGGCATCTGGAGAAGTATTTGAGCGGCGTCTTTCCAATCTGCCGATCCCTCCTCCCTGTTCAAAAGGGATCTGACGGACACCAACTGGTAAAAGCAGATGGGCGGAAGCATGTGCGTTGTGTCTTCAGGGAGTCTAATGTGGTTGATGGGAACAGCGAAACAGAGATTCGATGCAGGTTCTGCCAGCGACGCAAATGCCATCGTATTGATGCCCATCAATCCTGCATGCTGGTCATAGAGACCTCCACCACTGTTACCACCTGTAATTGTAGCCCCGTGTCGAATTACAGGAACAGAAAACTCTGAAAGCATTTCTACGGGATTATGCACCGGACCAAACGACGGTGTATTCACGTATCCAGCACCGTTACCTATAGCGACAACTGTTTCCCCAGGTTCCAAATGAGCTGGTTGTCCAACGCGGGCAAACGAGATCGGAGTATTGTCCCCCTTTGGCCGACCTACTTTGATGGTTACCCAGTCGTTGCGCAGGTCGAAGGTCAGAATGCCCTGGATTTCAAATGGATGCCTTTGCCAGTCCAAGATGCGGACGTCGTTTCCCTCGCATTCCTGAATTACGTGGATATTGGTGAGCAGAACACCCGCAGGATGTACCATGACTCCGGAACCGATCACCAGTCCTGAATCATCTACAAGAAGGCAATTAGCGGGCAGACAGCGAGCCACTACCTGTTGAACGGTAAGTAGCTGCCCGCTTCTCGGAGTTTGTGCATACGTGAGCCCGGCCGCCTGACAAGTGGTCGCCTTCGGCAAACATGTCCCGAACAGCAGAAGTGTCGCTATCAGGCTACATCTGCAATATCCTATGGTGAGCTTGGTTCTGGATCGCGCTGGCATTTAAGTCCCACGTATTCGGACTGTGATATACCACTTTCCTTGAGACAATTCCACGGTTATTCTCAAAGATTTCTGAGCGCTTCGTACGGTGTTTTTCCGCCATGGGCTCTGTGAGGGCGACTGAAGTCGCAGAATCGCTACAGTCTGATCGCTGATCCCCTGCCGGTGAAACTCCTTCGACCGGCCCGCCGACTGCTCCACTTCATGCAAAATTGCCAACATCTGCCCCGGGGTGAACCCCCTACTGACTATCCGGTCTCTCTCCTTTCTGCCAAGCAAAACCAACATTCCCGTAGCTCGGATCAAAGGGGAAAGGTCACCTCAAGTTAGTGGCTTTTTCGACGCTCTCGTATGATTTCGGTTGCCGCACTTGGGTCGGAATCCCACAAACGATCTAGGTCCTTGTCATAACCGTCCAGCACCCATGGAGCTTGAAGACCGAACACCAATAGAAACGCCAATGCATTCCCAAAACGGAGATCAAACTCATGGGACCGGCCGTGATTATCTCTCAACACTACTGAGTAAGAGCTGCTCATAGGTACGTGAAGTCTCGTGATCTTTTGATACGTCCAGATCACATCCTTAATCATGATCAGATCAAGACCAAAAAAGGTCGAATAGATAAGCCAGGAGGGCGTCATCGTCAGACGACCATACCGCTTCACACAAGATGGGACCGAATACTCTGCGTCGATATTCGCAGCTAGTTCTAAGGCGGCCCCACGTTGTGAGAGTCCTTTCCAAATGGGATGGATCACAGGGTTAGCTCCGCGACGTATTCCTACCAGGATATTACGAATCGAGACAATGAGGGACAGTATAATGAGAACAAGCAACACGTAACCTGACTGGTTCATCTCCTCGGTCGCGTCCAACATGACTGGAAGTATGTGACCTTTGATTCTGGGAATGGAGTCTTCGAGGCGCTCCAGATACTCAGACTTGATCTCGTCCGGAATACTTCTCAAGGTGCCTGTGAACTGTAGGTTGGTAGTTTTCGGCGGTGACTGCACGAGTAAGACTGAATTCCCAAGTGACAACATCAAGTACTTAGCTGTTACATTGCCATATGGAATCGTTACTCCCAAGTCCTCACTGGCTTGTTCAATGAACGGATTGAGTTGGTGTTCGTAAAGGCGGTATCCTGTATCGTGGAAACTCATCCCTTTCAGAGTCACATAGTACTTGAAATAATCCTTGTCTACCCGGTCAGAGGAGAAGCAATCCTGATTGACTCTAAAAGGTCCAAATGCAAAGTTGAGCAGATACCTGCCACTCAAGCCAATCAAAAAAACCACCATAAGCGCGACGGCTGAGTTCACGTATAGCAGGTTTCGGTTACATCTGTCAATCTCGCGTCGGACGAAGTTGGAGGCTGGCACATGCGTCATTGATCAAACCTCATTCACACTGTTGTCCTCAAAAGGTAGACGTCATTGACCTAGACTCTGTGCGTCGCCAGAAAATTCCGACCTGGCGATTCATGAATCTAAGATGCTCTTTGCCTGATAGCAATGGATTTCCGCTCCCAGAACGCAACTATTCGTTTCGAAGTAATAGTGTTATAACTTCTATCGGCCACTAAGAGGTATCATGCAGACGCCAACCCAATAAAGAACTTCAGAACTATCACAAAGCAACCGACCTGACTCTCGTAGTCAGGATGCACCTGCATATCCGGGAATAAGGAGTAGCGCATCCAATATATAATCCAATATATGGTTGCACCGACCATGTAGAGTAACACGATACCTTTGAAGACGTTTAATGCAACCAGCATCGATTCCTTTTTCGCCTATAGGTACGGCCGGATATGATCAACAATCGATCTACTTGCGATTAAAACATTTGCAGCTTAATCTGATATGCTTAAAGCAATGTAAGCTATAATAATGACCAAACCACGATAGTACCATGCCAAGTACTTGAGAAGCGTGGGATTGTTGAGCTGACGCTTGTCTCTAATGGCCCAGTATAGAGCTAGCGGCCACAAGCCCGGAAACAAAAGCGCCATCGCTGCTACAAAGCCTGTTAAGAAACGTGCGCAGCCCGAGGGCTCTACGTCAGTCGACCATTCCTCCCAATGTGGCCCGCCACGCCCAGTAGTGTACATGTTAAGCGGGTGATCGACCATGTATTTGTAGAACTTTACCAACCACACGATCAGCCACAGCAGCAATAGCAGAACAATAACCACGATCATCTATCTATTCTCCGAATTGGATCATCTCATGTATAACTCCCGATTTCGTGGCACGACGGAGGAGTTCTGGAATCTATCCACCCTGATCTTTGTCTACTAACGTCTGATTGGTCAGACCATGATCACAGGATTCTGTTCAGCATCCTAAACAACCCAATCCACAGAAGGAACGTAACAGCAATCATAATCCATAGGAACCCTTCGTCGACAAATGCCACTACCGTAAGCAATGCTCCTCCCCACTTTACGACCGCATAACTGCATGACAAGCTGAACAGCGCATAGCGCTTCACAATGAAAACGGCACACCAGTGTTTGCCGTCAGCTAAATCTGGACACCGGGGGTGCTTGAGTTAAGATACGGTTTGGGTAGATTGTTGAGGTCTTGGAGCCGGCTCGCTGGGGGGAGAGCGAGCCGGCCCCAAGCGACGATATTCGCAAGAAAGGATTAAGTCATGGTATCGTCCAAACAGAACCCGGAAGCCGTTGTCAAAGAGATCCGTCGCCAGACGCGGCGGAAGTTTTCCACCGAAGAGAAAATCAGAATCGTCTTGGAGGGTCTCCGCGGCGAGGTCAGTATCGCCGAACTCTGTCGCCGGGAAGGGATTGTCGCTAATCTCTATTACCGCTGGAGCAAGGAGTTTCTGGAGGCGGGCAAGAAGCGCTTACAGGGGGACACGGTACGGGAGGCTACCAGCACCGAGGTAGTAGAACTGCGTCAGGAGAACGAGCAGTTGAAACAACTAGTGGCGGAATTAAGCCTGAAGAATCGCCTGCTGAAAAAAAGTCTGACGGGCTTGGAGTAAGGCAACGATATATGCGTTGCAGTCAAGGCGAGAAGCTGGAAGTGATCAAAGTCGTGGAAGACTCGCAGATCGGAGTTAAGCGGACACTTCAGGAGTTGAATATCAATCGCAGCACGTTCTATCTCTGGTATCAGCGTTATCGTGAATTGGGGTGCGATGGTTTGGCTTGTAAGTCATCATCTCGTCGACGGTTCTGGAACGCGATCCCACCCTGGGAGCGCGAGAAGGTCGTCGAGGTTGCTTTAGAGTATCCGGATAAGACGCCACGCGAACTGGCTTGGCTGATTACGGATCAGCGGGGATACTACATCTCCGAGTCGTCGGTCTATCGCATCCTCAAGGCCAACGACCTGATTGCCAGTCCAGCGTTTACGGTCTTGACCGCTCGGGATAAGTTTATCAATCCGACCCAGCGGGTTCATGAGTTGTGGCAGACCGACTTTACGTATCTCAAAGTTATCCAATGGGGCTGGTACTTCCTATCGACAGTTCTGGATGACTACTCGCGTTACATCATCTCCTGGCGGCTTTGTTCAGGGATGGCGGCCAGCGATGTCAAAGAGACCATCGAAGCGGCGATTACCGTGTCGGGAGTCAAAGATGCCAAGGTCATCACACGACCGCGTTTGTTATCGGACAATGGTCCCTGCTATGTTTCGGGAGAGCTCAAGAGCTACCTGTCTGATTATGGTATCGGTCATGTTCACAGCAAGCCGTATCATCCGATGACGCAAGGCAAGATCGAGCGTTATCACCGCTCGATGAAGAACATCATCCTGCTGGAGCACTACTACTCGCCGGACGAACTGAAGGAGCGCATCGGCGCCTTTGTTGACTACTACAACAACGAGCGCTACCACGAATCGCTCAAGAATGTCACTCCGGCAGATGTTTACTTTGGAAGGGATCAACAAATCCTAGAGAGAAGAAAACAGATCAAAGAACGGACCCTAAAACAGAGGAGGAAACATTACCGAAAAATGATTGCCACCGCTCAAACCGTATGTTAACTTTTGGCATCCCGAGTCCGAGTTGGTTTGACGACATACAGCATGTACCTGCAATAGAAAATGGCTAACCACGTTAATAAGGACAACCAGACTGAATTGGTCCAAAACAGGGAGTAACTAAGTTGAAGGACAAGTGCAGGCGCAAACACCAACCAAGCTGGAGTTCCCTGAACTAACTTGCTTTTGGCTAGCTGCAAGAAATCACGCCTTTAATTTTGCTCGGCATCCGAACCGGTGTGCTCGCTCCTCCGGTTGTTTGGATCTTTGTCATTGTCATTTGCCATGTGCTACTCCAATTGCAGTGTTGTCACATCCAGGCCACTATACCATGGGGGAACTACCCATAGATCGTCTTACGCTCTCAAACTCGCCAATCTCCACAGGCAAGTCCAAATCTGCCTGTTGACATAGCTTTGACTCCGTCGCTGTTAGCTACTTTAACCTCAATCTTGGCCCCCCTCACAATCTCGTGCACCGCAGTTGCATTCGCGCCAGCGTAGGACAGAAGAACGCCACCCTCGTTTATCAACGGTGCGAACATGCTCCACCTCGCCCAGCCACTCGAGATACTCGGCTAACAAATCTAACTCTCCGTTCTGTTCAGCGCCTTCCTACGGCTTCACGAAGACGCAATTGCCATAATTGCGATCCAGCTTCTCCAGCGAATCATCCACCATGATTATGCTCTCGCGCCGATATCCTCGTCTCGCAAGCTTCTTTACATCTTTGTAGGCCACAATTTGTTTGCCGTATCGATCATACTTGCGGCTGCAGCGCAATGATGTCCAGACGAAGGCTAGACGGGAATCATCCCCAAACAGCTGATCTACGACGACCTGCGCATACTGATCTCCTGATGATGTCCAGACCCCAATCGTAAACCATTCCAAGCATGTCTGCAGAAACTGCTCCACACCCGGTCGCTCGTGAACCAGATAGTCACATGCTTTGAAGTCGGACATGCGAGACACGCCACCTACAGACGCATGGATCAGCGTTTCGTCGAGATCCAAAACAGGCAGCTTGTCAAAACGCGGCATAGAAATCAGATCATCGTCATGAAGCCCAGACTCTACTATCACAGCTCAAGGCAAATACTTAACACGATATAGATTGTTGTCCCTAACAGCCAAGAACTCAAGCGTTCCGTCATCATGAAAGGTCGGGCCACCTGTCATAATCCTGTCATACGCCGGTCCCGGCTCGCCATCTACAACCACTACCCACTCATCATCCATCCATATGGGAAGCCCTCTGGTAAACTCCAGTCCCAACAACTCATTTACTTTCAATGCAGCATATGCTACATGCTTACTGTCTGGGCTGAATATGGGTGTGCCCTCCGTGATCGCTTGATACTCCGGCCCTGGCTGGCCGTCCACCACTGCAATCGCATATACCCGGTGCCCCATCATGACACCCCCTAATCCTCTGGTGACCACAGCCCAATACCATTCGTTCATAGCCCAATTCCGGCAGCTATCCCCCTTTTGTGCGACATATGCCACGCGCTTGCTGTTTGGACTGAATTTCAGTGAGTTCTTCACAATCCCCTCATACTCCGGTCCCAGCACGCTGTCTACCACCACTACGCACTTATTGGAAAATTCAGGTAATGGACGGTATTTGGCGACGCGCGTCCAAGCGGAATACGCCACAAGCTTACTGTCTGGACTAAATATGGGACCCGCCGTTATCACGTCATATATATCGTCATACTCTGGCCCCGACTGGCCATCCACGACCACGATCCTCTTTCCATCAATCCGGGCGTCATATGCCATACGCTGACCATCCGGACTGAATATGGGGTTGCCTTCACCGATCCCGTCATACTCCGGCCCCTGTTGGCCGTCCACCACCACTCTCGCCATTCCGATGTCCACTACGGCATACGCTACTCGCATACCGTCAGAACTGAATATGAGTGAGCCCTCAGCAATCCAGTCATATTTGGGCCCCGGCTGGCCGTCCACTACCACCACCAGCTTTTCGCCAATCCAGCCCTCATACGCCACTCGCTTACCGTCTGGACTAAAGATGAGTGCATCGGTCCAGTCATACTCAGGCCCCACCTGGCCGTCCACCACCATTGTCATCTCCCCGCCCTTGTGAGCAGCATACGCCACTCGCTTACCGTCTGGACTGAATATTAGTGAGCCCTCAGCAATCCAGTCATACTTCGGCCCCGGCTGACCGTCCACTACTACCACCATCTTTTCACCAATCCATGCCTCGTATGCCACGCGTTTACTGTCAGAACTGAATATAGGCGAGCCCTCGAAACTTGGTATCGCGATCCATCTATATCCCGGACTCGGCTGACCGTCCACCACAACCACCAGCTCTTCACCAATTCCAGCCTGATACGCCACGCGCTTACTATCAGGACTGAATATGGGTTTATCGAGTTTGTCATACTCCGGTCCCGACTGACCGTCCATCACCACCGTCCACTTCTCGCCATTCCGAGCGGCATATGCTACTCGCATACCGTCAGGACTGAATATGGGTGAGTCCTCAGCGACCCCGTCATACTCCGGACCTGGCAGGCCATCCACTACCACCATCCACTCATCGCCCTTCTGGGCAGCATACGCCACGCGCTTGCCGTCTGGACTGAATATGGGGACACCGACCCCATCATACTCTTGCCCCGGCTGGCCGTCAGTCTCCACATGAAATTTGTCCTGATGCCGGACGACAAATGCCACATGGCAGCCGTCAGTGCTAACCACCGTCTTCTCAACATCTGGCGGCATGGGGCCCAAACGCTCTTCCTGAAAGCGGAGTGGCGGTTGGTTGGATTGCGCAAATACTGTCATAGAGAAGACCACAAGGCCGAGTGCAATCAGTGCTGTCTTGAGTCTCATCCAGAGACCTCACTTTCTTCAACTATCCACATGAACTTTGCTCGATACGGAACTACATCCCAAGCTTCTTACTCTCGGACGTCCGACAGAACTATAGGGCCTTTCTTCCAACCTACTCCCGCGCCCATGCCACAGACGCCATCATCGGCAGCCACGCCCAGCGCCAATTCGACGTCGTCCCCGCCAAGAGAACGACAGCCATGGTCGCTGAACCCACCCGACGCTGCGCGTTGGATAGGGCTACTGAACTGTCCATTCTTCCGATTTCGGGTCAGCTCACAGTCTTGCTGAAGCCCAACTCACCTATGAGAATCAGCAAAAGGCCAAGAATCGACAAGGCAGTCCGACTTGGTAAGAAAAACAGTGCGCCAATTGCCATCAGAAAGAGAAAACCAACGTATTTGCATTGCTACAATCCTTCGCTTTACCTGTTTCCTTGTCTACAAATTGCATTCCTCAATGTCCAAAACAGCTCTTTGCCAGTGAATAGATGATAACAAATCCCAGTCCATATAACGCCCACTTGAAGTACCCAGCAATAGCTTTGTTAAGGGGGGAATTGGCGGCTCTGTGGAGTTCATCCTGTGTCTCAAGGTATTCTCTCGCAGTGTACTTGGGACGGCATTCATCGCAGAGCCATCCGATTTGTTCAAGTATAGTAGGGTCGAGATAAGAGTACTCCCTCCCACAACGGGGGCATTTCGCCCAGAATGTTCTGTTGTCCATAATCAGTCTCCGTTACACCTCGGACACACGACTTTGCTTGCCGCATTGAGCGAAGTGACCATCTTTGTGCCCTTAGGAAACACGCCGCAGTTGCTGCAGAACGTGATTCCACAGGTGGGGCATGTTTTCACCTGAAATACCGACCCTCCACCAGTCAGCAATTTCCCCAGAAATCCTCGATCATCGCCTTGACCACAAATCTCACAGATTGTTCCCATCACGATTCTCCTTTCCATGTGTTCCATGGGATGCATATCTTCCGGCGCTGTCTGCTTGCGTCAGTAAGGTTCATTAACTGTGCTTTTTCCTTGGCACGTCAAGACGATCTTGAATGCCGACGGATACGGATATGCAGTCCTGCATTCCAGGCATACTGACTTCTTCGTGCCAGTAATCGCCTTGAACATTTGCAGACCTGGAACAAGTTTGTCTAGTAGCTCATGTTGTCCGACGACTTGGTGCCCATTGGGACACTGAAGCTTGGTGTCCAGGACAATCAGGCACTTCGGGCAACGATAGTCCCCTCTCATGGTCTGGCCGAAACCATCAAACAGTGAAAATCCGGCTCCACTGTGATTGCAACTGGGACAAATCCAGTTCATCGTAAACTCCCTTCGCAAGATCCTTCTTCTGATTGCCGCACTTGACCTCCAAGCTCTCTCATCATCAGCATTTCTGCCAGTGCAAGGCTGCCTGTCACTTCGATGCAGACCAAGGATAGCTCCCCTGCCCTTTTTCGCTGAATGTGCCTCCCATTGTCCCGTCGGAATTGATAGTGCCGCTATAGTCATCGTAGAATCCATTCCAGCGGCGATCTGGAATCGTCCGCCTGAATTTGACTGAGTCACCATCAATCTTTCCGCTAATTCTCGAATAGAGACTGCCTGCGGGAACGTTAGTACCACCCTGAGGATTGTGATCAATAACGCAGATTCCTTTGAAAGAGCTGTCACTTCTCACAATAATGCTATCCAAAAATCCGTGCCAACCGTTTGAAACGAAAGTGCTCCATCTGCCGCTCAGCAGCCGCGCTGCGTTGAAGGCTTCAAAGTAGCCGGAATCCGTCGAATGCCTCACGTTACCGCTTATGATGCCCGTTAAGCAGTCTATCGTGCCAATCAAAGTGTCATTCCACGCTGATTCTTTGCAGTGCCGGCGAATCTCAATTTTGCTTCCTTGAATTGTGCCGTCCACCCAGCCGTTGGCCTTGGATGAGACTCTGGGCCCACCAGCCTTAGCATTGCGGGAAAAACTGATACTACCGGAAAACCTTCCTCCCACTGACGAATCGATCCTAATGGTTCCGCGCCAATCACCTTCTTTATTGACCAATGACAGATTCCAAATGCCAGAGACACAGTCCCCATCGCTCATCTCGTGCGGAGGAGGAGCAATCTCATTATGCTCTTTTGGCATAATTCTGTTGCTCAGAGTCGTCACAATATCACCGCGTATCCGAGAAGAAGTATCAATTGCAGGTGTCCAAGTCGTACATGCAACCGGATCGGCGGCAATGGATATGCCCTTGCCGTTGTAGGCCCAGACAACAAATTTGTAGCGTGTAGCTGGTTTCAGGTTTGAGATTCTGTGTGTCAACGGACTAGAAGGAATGGTCGCTACCGTATCGAATCCTCCTGTGTCGCGCTGTTGCCCTATCTTGAAGCCAGAAATGTTGTCCGTCGGGGATTCCCAAGTCAGTTCAGCGGCCGTACTATCCACATATGCCACTCTCAAGTTAGTCGGACTTGAAGGAGGCTTCCCACAGGCCAAGAATAGACTTGCCAGCGAGAGAAGGGACAGACTTGTTCGCGTCAAGATCGTGGTGCATTTCATCATTTTGTATTCCTCCCAAAGGTACTCGGTTCATCGTTCTGTTCGTGTCCACTATTTCGGGAGAAGGCCAATCCTATCGCCCGTTCCTTATCAAACATAGGTTCTGTATCACCACCCGGTCAGATTGTTGACTTGGGAAGGCGTTCTGACACCATTGTTCTCGTCTTGCAGGCCGGACAGGTGAACTGTCTTGTCTTCCTCTCCGTGTCGTCAAGTGATAGCTCAGCACTGCAGTTAGGACAGACCACTGACTCGGGAAGACGCTCTGGTCTAGCTACCATTGCTGGACGGATCGCTACTGGCCCTTGAGCGAGACCGAAAGTCGCCCTCACTCGCTTGGATCGGTTTAAGTATCGATACCACAGCCCGATAATGGCCAGGTTCGGACCTAGTTCTGGCAAACTCAGCGCCATTACTGCGGATAGCACTTCCTCCGAAAATCCCGCAAGGAGTAGTAGGAGCATATTGACAATCGCCACAACCCCCGCGAGGATTAGAAAGTTCTTTGCCGAGTCAACGGCATTGGGTCTCACCCTCCAGAGTCGGATGCCAACGTATATGCTGTAAACAATATTAACCGCGAGCACCAGAACATCACCGATTATCTCAATCGGCAGATAGGATGGATAGCGCTTCGATACGACCGTTGCTTCTGCGAAGCTGGCAGAGATGATCATCGCGTTGCCGATGGGGCCAAGGATTGTGAGATTTACGCAAAGAAAGAGCAGCCAGCCCCTGACCCCTTTGTATCGAACGTCAGGCGGGGAGGAAGCGGCAGAGGTAGTAGGGCTCTGCATTGCTCGCGTTTCCCGATTGAGGACTTGGCTAACATCATGCTTGTCAGTTGCCAAGTTATCGGCGAACCGTCGTTGTTCGTCTTCACTGGCATTTGCTGCGTTTTCGGGCACTTTCACGGCTGCTCCACAATTATGGCATTTTGCTTTATCACCCACTTTGAGGAATTGAACAACAATGTCCGTGCCGCAATTCGTACATGTGAACTTGAGTGCCATCCGGCGTTCTCCTTGGTTTGAACCAGACTCGTGCATTCTTAGTTTCTTCAAGCTGCAACGAGAGCAATTGGTGTGCCGATTGAAACCGGGTTGCAGTAGAGATGCTGGAGGACGGAGTCTCATTGCTTCTTGGATGAATTGCCCGCCTAGTCAGATATAGGTTTGTTGCAATTTTGCAACGATGAGAGTCTTGATTTGTGGCGAACTTGCGACAAGTTTGCTCGGGATTATGTTATCAGGTGCTTCAACTCGAGTTCGGTGAGATAGCGGTATAGTGTTGTTCTGTCAATACCGAGAAGTCGGGCCGCCCTTTCGACTTTGCCTTCGGCTTCATTCATTGCCATGATGATTTCCACTCTCTGAAACTCCGACATCTTTTCCTTCAGTGGCTTTCTGGCAGCGGAGGTCTTTGATTGAAAAACGCTTCCCTGTAGATTTCTGAGGTCGTTCGGAGTGATTTCGTTCCCGGGTTCCGAACAGACCAGGGCGGCCTGAATCGACAGCCGGAGTTCACGGACGTTGCCAGGCCAGTCATGCTCAAGGAGGAGCGAAAGGGCTTCCGACGACAACAAGCGCTCATACCCGAGCTGCTGAAGAGATTCCTGCCTGGCGAAGTGCTGAGCCAAGATGGGTATGTCCTCCTTTCGATCCCGCAAGGGAGGCAGCCGAACCTCTACGGCCTTAAGGCGGTAATATAGATCTTGGAAGAATTTGCCTTCCCTGACCATTTCGGGAAGGTCACGGTTAGTGGCAGCGACTATCCTGATGTCAGCGATTCGCTCTTCATTCTCACCGACACGCCTAAAGACCTTGTTGTCAACGAGCGTTTTGAGTTTTGCCTGAATGTCCTGTGAGGCATCTGAGATTTCGTCCAAGAAGAGGGTTCCGCCCTTCGCTTCCTCTACCAAACCCTTGCGATCCTCAATCGCCCCCGAGAAAGCACCTTTGCGATGGCCAAACAGCATTGAATCTACCAAGTCTCTGGGAGTGAGATTCATATCAAGTCTAACGAACTTCTTGTCCCTGCGTTTGCTATAGTAGTGAATTTGTCCCGCTACCAGAAACTTTCCCGTTCCGGTCTCTCCAGTAATTAGGACAGTGCTTTCAAAAGGCCCGAATCGGCGGATATTCGCCATTATCGTCTGTATCGCCTGGCTGTTGCCTTTGATTTCGTACTTGTCTCGCAATTCCTGCAGAAACGAGTCATTCTGCCTCCTAAGCCTCCCGAGCTCGATGGAATTCGCTATGATAAGCATGGTCTTGTCTCGATCAAAATTCTTCTCTATGTAGTCGAGCGCTCCCCCTTGGATAGTCTTGACGACGTCCCTCACATTACTAGAACTTGTCAGCACGACGATTGGGGTCCAGGGATCTGATGCTCGCAGTTTCCCAAGCAAGTCGACTCCACTGAGCTTGGAGTTTTCCCAATTGAGGTCTAGCGTAATGAGGTCAAAGTTGCTCTCCGAAGTCTTCCGGAGGACATCCATGGCAGACGTCACTGCCACTGTTTCGTATCCACGAAGTTGCAGCATAGAAGAAAACGCTGAAGCCCAAACTGGGTCATCATCTGCTACAAGAATCAGACCCTTCGATGGTTCTTGAGTATCGTTCATTTTCCTCCATGGTCGACGGGAATTCTGATCGTGAATAGTGAACCTTTGCCAACCACGCTTTCGACGCAGACGGTCCCGCCGTGGTTTTCGATGATTTCTTTCACCAGTGCGAGTCCGACTCCCGTACTGCCGGACCTACTGAACCCCAAGCCCCAGATTCGCTCCAAATCCTCCGGTTCAATACCGGTCCCCGTGTCCTGTACCTCAATCTCTCCCACTCTCACAGACGACGTATTAAGCAAATTGCCTGCCATACGCGAGCGAACTGTAATCACTCCGCCATTTTTCACTGCCCTAGCCGCATTTGACAAGAGGTTATGCAGCGCTTCTCCAATTTGCTCACCATCTATCATCAAGAGGGGTAGACCCACTTGTAGCTCTTTTGCGACAACGATCTCTGGTGACACGAGGTGAACTTGTTGTGTCACTGACCCGATCGCGAGTTCAAGAACGACATTGATGTCGGCCAACTCGAACCTGGGTCTTCTGTTGGAAGCGTAGTGAAGGATACGTTCGCACATCCGAGCTATCTGGTTTGTCTGATCTGCTAGGGAATTCAGGTGATGTTCCGCCTGAGGCAAAGCTGCCACTTCTGATAAGGCAGGGTCTTCTTTCATATTCCCAATTCCACAAGAAATCGCGCCTAACCGAGTCTTCATTCCATGCACAATTCGTTGCATATCGTCGTTCAAGAATGCCTTTCGGAGGTTCGCCTTTGCACCTAAATCCTCGATAAAAATGATCTTACCTATGGACCTTTGATCTCGACCGAGGTGTGGGTAGGTCGAGACCCAGATTCTGAGTGATTCGTTTTCAAACTCAATCTCAAACAGTTCCTGTGAGATAGTGAATTGCTCTTGGCAGGCATTGTTCAAGAAACTCATCATTTCAGGATATCGGGCCAACATCGATCTTGACAACTTCTGTCTTCGTTTTGAGTTTTCACCCAGCAGCTTGACCGTCAACGGATGCCGATTGTGGTAGACGATTGTTCTCTTTCTATTGAGTACCATGACCATCGCATTCATGGTATCGATAGAGGGAAGTCCCTGCAAAGAGAAGTAGACGCCTGTCAACCGTCGACCCGCGACAACTGCAATTGCAATCATCACTGCTGCAAATGCCATCGCGAGGGGCCACTTGTGTCTTGAATAAAACAATTTCCAGTAAGGCTTTTTCGCCACAGACAACATCAGATATCTATCGCTCAGTGGTACAACCAATGAGCGCTGCCATTGCGAACTATTGGGGGGCTCGCCTGAGGTTCTCCCTAATAGACTAAAATCATCATCCAGTACTGCAATTCGATCTTCCTTTGTTCTTACCAGAAGGTCGTAGCGTCCGTCTCTAGTAATTCTGGAGAGAGAAAGGAGACTAGCACCAGAACACGATCCAATTATCTGAAGAGCACTGTCCAACCTAGTGATGACTTCTGAATCAAAAGCTAACCCAGAAACTAGGATCGAGACCGTGCCCGTACTGCTGTCGTGATCGGCAAACAGATATGCCTCTCGATTCACAAACGCTTCGGACCTCTTTAGAAGAGAGCCATTTATTGGGTTATAGCAGTCAACCGTTATTATCTGCTCCTCAAGTGTGTTTTCGATTCTGTGTGTAACTAGAACTTCTTGAGACCCATCGCCATTGATGTCGACTACTACAGAGGTGGGGTAGAAGAAGGCATCTCCAACTTCATGTCTCCACAGCTCGCGACCCATGCTATTGATGCCGATAATGTACGCATGCTCACTATCCATGCCATTTATTGAAGAGTAGGCATTTGCGCAAGATACCGTATTGAAGACAAGTATCGGCTTTCCTCTAGATTGATCCACAACATGGAAATTCGGAAACGTCACTGCATCAGCAGTGGGATAGAGCCACAACTCTCTTTTGTTTCTCAAATCATAGGCAATTACTCCTCGTTGAAAGGCGGAGTCAGGTTTTGCACTTCTGCTGTAAATCAGCTCTCTGTAGGAGTCGTTGTTAACGTCGATTTCAGCCAAAGCACTAACTACCACCGCTCGCCATCCAGTGACGGCATCAACATTATATCCTACAGCAGCCTGAATTACCGTTGAACCGGACACCCTGCCTTGGCAGCCATAGGTTATGCTCTCAAGAAGGATCGTGTCGGCTACAGTCCTGGTGATCACGAGATCCCTGAGCGAATCATCGGACAGTGCAAGCAACCGCCAATCCCAAATTTTCGCCTGTGAAAGCGGTCCACGATACTCATCGATGGGCATTGCGCCGCTCGGAAGTTCGTAAAAGGTAATGGCGCTGACATACTTGCAGTCTTCTCCCGGATTACAGTAACTCTTGAGGAATCTATACGTAGCATCCGCACAAAACTCCACTGCAATACGTTGCACGTCGGCCCCGATCGACTTTGAATCGAAGCAACTCATATCGTACGGTAGTTGATCGACAGGAGTGGAAAAGTCGACATTCTTGATCTTGAGATCCGAAGTTGCACTTACCGTACCTGCTAACATCAAGACAATTATGAGTGTTGAGAGATATTTGATCTGCAATAATTGATCCTTTGTCGTTACGTGGGATAACTTATCATTCTTGCGTCCTTTGTCAAGGCGTTGTAAGCTTCTCTGCTTCCTGCCATCACAGCTTCACACACCGTAGTTCCGCACCTTCTGTTGCGAGTTTGCTACAACAAACCTTGGCTTTTGTTGCAGTTCTGCAACAAAAAGACTCAGCCTTGAGACCCTCCGTTTCGTTACTGGCCGTCAAAGATTGCTGTAACCTATCGTTGAAGGGTTTCACTGCCTGTTGGCATCTTTGTTGCTTTGAGATATGACCTGAGAGGAGGGCCGGACTCAGAGAACACAGAGATTGGACAGCATCCTCTATTCGCATCAACTTTCTTGAATAGGCCGCACTCGTCGAGCTGGGGTTGGGGAGAATAGTATATACCAACAAAAGAAAGGTGTAAATAATGACAGAAACGACAAATCCATCCGTTAAAAGGTCACTGCCTGATGTTCTCAAATATCTTGGTGCGATTGTTGTTCTTTTTGTGATCCAGGCAATTGCCGCGAGCGTGATTCCTGATTTGAGCGTTCTCCGGTGGATCCAGCTAGCTGCCAGCGTTTGCATCTTGGTCACTTTGATTTTGCTGTACCGACCTGTGCGAGGGTTGGTACTCGGTTTTATCAGCGAGAACATCTCGGATCAGAAAATTCTCGCCGATATTGGTCCTCACACTTCGGTCGCTACCGGATCGCTTGTCGTCATGGTCATAGCGGTGCTCGCCTATCAGCAGTGGGGCACAATCAGTACTGTCTTTCCGGTTCCACCGTCGTTGGACAAGCTTGCCAAGATAGTATACTTAGTAATAGCGGTCGCTTCACTGGTTCTTCTGGCAGCGAAGCTCATCAAGATTGTATCCATCCTGACGAGCAAACTGAGCGACACATCATCTACATGACAAACAAGGGAGCAGGAGCGAAGACGAACCCTATTGGATCTGGGTTGCAGCAACATATTTTCTTAGATCGGAAGGAGCTCTTATGGGACAGTACTCACTGGCGAGCGTAATCCCCAGCATTCTTGGATTGATAGTCCTGCTGGCATTTGCCTATTTCGCCATTCGACTCGGGATCAACCTGCTAAGAACGGCCTGCAGCAGGGCAGGCATGGGGAACGAAGAAGCCAAGATTACTCTCGGATTTTTCGGCATGCTTCTATGGATCTTCGTGATACGCAGGAGTGCCGATCTATTGGGTGGTATCGTGCCCCCTTTCAAAAGCATGCTCGGACTCCTCGCACCGGCCTTGGGCAACATGTCTGACCTATTAGGACAGATGGTGTGGCTGATTCTTGTTGTAGCGGTGCTGACCGTGGGCTGGAAGAAGAATCTGTAAGTATCGTGGTGGTAACGACAATGAAATCGTTAAGGCAGGCTAAGGTGAACCTCCCCCTCTTTAGTGGACACTGAGAAAGGATAGAGTTATGGTTATGGGCGGAGGAAACTATGTTGTGAATTCAAGCGCAAAGTGCCGGGGTTTTGATCGGGGGTGTGTTGACGACCGATGTCATCTTCCTAAGAGATCTGCTTACGGAGTGCCAAATCACTTAGGAGAATTCAAGAACTCTCGTAGGGAGGGTTGGGTGAATGGCGTGGGATCAGCTCCATCGAGACGGCGGCACGAGACACTAGTTCATTTCTTGGATGTTGACGGCGATCAACGGTTGATGGCAACAGTCTGGACGGTGCTGACGACAAGAGTGCTTCAGCAAGTCGGATTGGTGCTGCTGATGCTCATTCTGGATCCTATGCCACTCTCTGCAACCAACATCAACGATTTCTTCCAGTATGATGCAAGTGCAAAAGAAGCCGCTATTTCACACTCCAGCGTGGCATCACCCAATGACCTTGGTGGAGTGTTCACAAATCCCTCCTCCGTGGCCGGAGTCACCGGTGCTTCATACTCAGAACTCTTTATGCCCCTGCAAGATTCCAACCTGTACATACATTCTATAGCCGCCGCGCTAACTCAAAGGCGGTGGACAGTATTTGGAGGTTGCAGAATGGCATTCAACTCCGACCTAGATTCCAGGAGGTATATCGATTTCGTCATTCCCAACGACAACATCCGAGAAGGCTGTCTGGGAATTGCTGTTATTCCCTGCAGCAATGTAGCTGTTGGACTCTCGGGTCAATTCTACGGCAGTAGTATTATGAACTATCCTCAAGGTTTTGCAACGGCAGGCATTGGAATCCGAGTGCGATTCAAACGGGTCGCATGCGGTGTCTATGGAAATAGTCTTGGCCACAAGATGAAGAGAACGAGTCAAGGGCAGTCTACGCCAAGCAGAACGAGATATGCATTCGGTTCATCCGTGTGCGATACACGCGGGACATCGTTCTTGGCCAGCCAAGTCGAATTCGATTACGCTGGCAGATTCGTTGAATGTGATCTCGGTACAGAAGTCTCGTTTTCAAAGGTGCTCACAATTCGATTGGGATACAATGCCACCAGCCTGGAGAGTATGGAGATACTCAAGAACCACATTTCCGCCGGCATTGGCGTTTCGATTGGTCGTGTTAGGTTGGATTACGCAGCCAAACACGATGCTCTTGCTTATAATGGATACGTACATTGGGTGACCCTCAGCATGTGCGGATCAAACGAAGGTAGATGATATGCAGTCAGCATTATGTGACAGAAGGTTTGACGTGACTGTGGTCAAGGGAGCGATCGCAACTGCTATTGGGCTCTTGCTCGTTCTTCCAATACTGCTACTAACAGGCTGTGGAGAAGAAAACCCGGTTGCGCCGACCGGGAATGAGTCGATTGTGCTTGGTCAACTCACTCATCTAATAACACCAGATGACACGCTTTATCTGAGGTCCGTATCAGTCAATCTGGACACAATCGTATTCGCTAGTGCTGCACCCCTGGTAAGTGTGGTCAAGCCAAATGATATTATTATGAATGGTTGGGCACATAATGGGTTCTTGTGCCGCGTACTTAGTGTTCGCTTTGATCAAGGTCAGGCTATTTATCAAACCCAGCCGGTAGCACTCGATGAGGCGATAAAGAGTGGGCGCCTGTATTACTCAGGTCCAGCCACTTTTCCTGATTCACTCTATAATTATCAATCGTTGTCGGGCGTCCTAGTGAAGCGCGCTTCAGGAACGAGCAAGGAAATCTCTGTTGAGATTCCAAACGTAGTGATATATGATCAGGACCACAGTCCGCTCACGACCGATGACAGGATAACAATTGATGGCTCTCTGACTTTGTCAATTGATCAAATAACATTCGAATGCGTCTTGGATGGTATTAGTCTTAGGAAGTTTGAATATGGTCAAGTAATATCGTTATCGCCCTCTGTACGATTGGCGAGCGCTGGCAAGGCGAAGCTTTCAGGAGAAGCCCTTGACATGGAATTACTCGCCATCAACTCGTCTCCAATTCCCATATCGCTAACACCTCCGATCTACATCGTACCTAGGCTCTATCTGTGTGCCCGAGTTGAGGGTAGTATTAATGGAGAGCTAAGCCTACAATTTGGACTTAGAACGACAAACACCGTTGACATCAAGTTCCAGAACGGAAGCTGGACTCCCGCTACGGATCAAAACACCTCCTTTGACACTCCAAAACTTGATTGGAAGCTCGGTGTATCTGCGAAAGCTGGAGTGGGACCACGTATTAGTGTGCTGTTGATGGGGGTCACGGGAATTTCAGCAAAGGTTTTGGGCTTTGGGGAGGCAGAGGTGACACCGCTGCAGCAGCCGACATGCAAAGTCTATGTCGGCGGTGACTTGACGCTGAGCGTGTTGGCGGACGTGTTTGGCCATGAGGTTTTCAAGTACGATCTTCCACATTTCGTCTATCGAGAGTTGATTTGGCAATACTGGCCCGCCGACGTGTATGGCCTCGTTGTCGACGCATCTTCCGGTCTCCCGTTAGCAAATGCGAGCGTCGAGCTTTATGGATTAAGCATGAACACCATGACTGATGACACTGGAGGATATGCCTTCCACGATGTGCCTGAGGGAACCCAATATGTCCGAGCAACTCAACAGTGTTTTACGACAATGACTCATCAAATTAGGGTAACATCCGGAACCAAGTCCTATGATACCTTGAGAATGCCTTATGTTGGACCGGATGAAAGCTGTACCGTCTCAGAGAACTGCATAATAAGGTACTGGCCGTCACCCGAACAGACTGACACATTTTCGCTTTGCCTGACACCTGGGGCTGCGAACGTTAATGTGCACTTCGTCCGCGCTCAAGGGACTCAGTGGAATCTCTTCGGAAGTACGGGATGGATCAAGATGATTGATCAACGAGATGGCAAAGTGGTATGGAGCGCCAGTGGTGGCGCCAACGCTTATATTTTGAACAACTTCTGGACAGGATGGCTTAATGCTACTCGAATAACGATCATCTGCCACACGGGTGCCGGCAGTGGTGATGGCTTTGAGATAGACAACTACAAGTATTACAGATAGCTGTTGAAGACTCTTATCCGGACCGGAGCCTTAGGAGGACGTTCGTGAAGCGGATCAACTGTTCGCAGTCTGATGGATCACAATATCCCCGCATCAGAATTCCCGAGCCACGCTTGGGGGCTTTCCTGCGGCGTCGTCTTTCCTGAATCGACGTTTTGAGGATATGTAATGAATGCATCTGCGATCCTTTTCTTTTCTGACGCTCACTCTAATTCCGCGGCTATTTCAGCAGTGATAAAACTGACGGAGGCGTGCAGACCGCTGTCGAAGCTGGTGCTCTTGCGAGATGCCATCTGGTACAGGTGAGTGATACTACTTACCTTTGGGTTGGTTAATGTCGCTGTTGCCACGCGCAAGATAATTGCTTGGGAAGAAAGGCCTGACAATATGGCTTGCTCACTGCTCATCGTTTCCGATGCTCATGCCATGCCATTGGCTCTTGAGAAGGTGATGGAGATGGCGGATTCATTGTGCCCAATATCCAAGCGGATCTTCCTGGGCGATGCGATTGGATATGGCGATGATCCAGTCGGCGTGCTGGAATTGCTGAAGAAGTTCGATGTTCGCATTATTGGTAATCATGAAGCCTTGGTATTGGGGTTGGAGAGCCGTTGGAAGTACAACGGGCGTGCTGCCAGGATCATTGATCAACATGCGGAGTTAATCGGCACTGAAGGAAATGAATTCCTCGCCACCTTCAGGAGAAACTACGAGCTTTCCAGAATGCTCTTCTTCCACGGCATGCCTGCCAGTTCCACAGAGTATCCTTTCAATATTAACGATATTGATGGGCTTTTCAAAACATACAAAGAGTTTGACCTTTTCTTTGGCGGCCACCTGCACTTCCCAAGGCTGGTGGCTTGCGATAAAGTAACTCTGGAAATTACCTTTGAAGACGTAGGTGAGCATGGAAGCCGACACTTATTGGACTTAGAGCACAATCGCTACTTCATTAATTGCCCTTCGGTAAGGCTAGGGCGACTCGGCTATGTTCTTCCCGGTGCATGTCTGCTGACGGATACGACCAATTCGCAGAAAGTCCTTGAGTTCGTCTTCCTGGAGGAAGACTGGCAGCAGCAAACGCAGAGTATGGAAAAGTCATGACAGCAAGTCGACTTGTCAAATGTCCGAGAACACCGCATCTCCCGTGGTCACTTGGAAACACCTCTGATGACATCGTGCTAAACTCAGTTCAGCATCTCGCGTTGCTGAGTGATGTGGTTGTAACGGAGAAGTTGGACGGAGAGAATACGACATTCTATTGTGACTACTTGCACGCTCGCAGTTTGGACTCTGGAGCACATCCGTCTCGCGATTGGGTGCGTCGACTCCACGCTTCGGTGAGCTTTAACATTCCGGAAACCATGCGCGTTTGTGGCGAGAACTTGTACGCGAAGCATAGCATCTACTACGATCATCTTCCTTCTTACCTCCTGGTTTTCGCCATTTACGAAGGCAACAACTGTCTTTCCTGGGATGAAACTGTAGAGTGGTGCAAGCTATTGGAACTTGAACACGTGCCTGTGCTCTACCGTGGATTCTGGAATGAAGACTCTATCAAGGCCTGCTGGTCAGGTAAATCGCGCTTTGGCGATGAGCAAGAAGGCTACGTCGTGCGTAACGCAGAGAGTTTCGTGGCTGGCGATTTCCAGCAGAACGTCGCCAAGTTCGTTCGCACAGGGCATGTGATGTCGAAAGAGCACTGGATGGCGAAGGAGCTAGTACCAAATGGGCTCATTAGTAGTTGATTGGAGCATTATATGCGGAGGAAATGTCGTGTATATGCGATCTTGTCTCCCTACGCCGCCTGTAGTTAGGATAGAAGCGCTTTTAATACCAAGATCCCGTAGGAAAGGAAGAACCTATGAACAACCATGAAGGCAAGAAACGACCTTTGACTATCGTGTTACTCATGAGAGGGGCCATGCTGGTTGTTGCCACACTACTTTCGATCGCATGTGCTCCCAAGCCGCCTAACCCTCCTGCTGTTGTCGCAGCAACTCCGACGGACTCAGTCACGATACTCGTGAGTTGGACGCCCACTCCGGGAACAAACGGATACCTGATCTGCTATGATAACGGCCCGAATACTCTCAAGACTGCACTGGACACAGTCTGGGGTTGGCAAAAGAACAGCCAGATCTTTCCGAGACTTCAACCGGGAACATACTATCGTTTCTCCCTGAGATCTTTCGTGGGATCCGATAATGCGCATCTTCGGATGTCTAATACCATTCAAGCGGACACGACAACACCTCAACCTACGAAAACCCCGCGTGATGATGTGCAACCGATGAGGCACAAAGAGGTGACGAGTGATTCGCAGTCAAAGACTATAACCACCACGGGAAATCAGCATGCAGCCACTGCCAAGGACTGCTTCCCCGGCACGTTCTGGCTCTCTGATGTTCATGTTCATTCTAAGGGGCAAAAGTACTATGCAAAGGCAACACTGAGAATGGATAACAATGGCAGAATTGTAGGCACTTACAAGAGTTGGGAAGTGAATGGAGTCTGGGGCAATGGTAGCACGGTCGTTGAAGGCACGCTGAACGGTGAGAAAATCTCGTTGTTCCGTAAGACCACGGCTGGAACGCCGCAAAACTTTACGGGTAACATAGATCCTTCAGACTGCAGCTTGACAATTGATTGCGATAAAGTTCCGGAGTGCAATCTCACTGGGGGAGAAGCAACAGACTCTGTTGTCAGTTCCAATTGCCTCCCCCATGACACGCCTGTCACTTTTGAAATGGCAGACATCCATCCTGATGGAAAGGAATACCATGCCCGAGCCGTACTCACGCTCGATAGCGACGGATGCATCTCAGGCACCTACACGTCGTGGGAGGTAAACGGTGTGAAGGATGTTGACAGCCGGCCAGTAACCGGTTACTTGCTGCAGGATCAACGCATATCGCTCACACGAAGTGAAGAAAAGGGTCATGATCGCCAGCATTACAATGGTTCTCTGGATTCCAACTGCAACATCCAGATCGACTGTAGTGAAATAAAAACAGTCAATTTGAGAGGACAGAGAGTGGGGAACCGATGAGCAGGAACCCTCGATTGCTTGGCATGTGTGCACTATTGTTGGTGGTTGCCCGTGGCATCAACCGCGATTCAGCCCACTGCTTCTGGCTGGCGGACATATCCACACTAGATGACAAGTACGATGGCCTCGCTAGATACAATTTGCTCAACCAACTGCCTTTGCTTGCTGGCGGTGATAACGCAGCCCTTTTTCTTACGAAAGGAGTGCTAAGATGGAAAACCGTTTCTATTCTGACAAATGCGGTATTTTGAACCTGCTTACGACGTTGACGTGGCTTGTACTCGTAATAGGGACTATTTCCAGTCATGTATACGCGTCCGGTGTTGATGACGCTCTTGGCATGGCAATCGTCGACCTGAGCACTGGAAGGGAAGCATCAGCCATTCTTCGTTTGCGTGACAGCCATTCGCAAAACGCAAAAGCATTGCTCGAGAGATTGAAGAAGTCTGCTGGTCCGTTCCAATTCACTTTCGATTATGAAGATCCTACTTTCCTGGGTTTTTATGATTATGTCAAGCACCTGTCCTCTAACAGCAATTACTCATTTTTCCACGAGATTCTGCTAGAAGTGGACGCGCGAAACCCGAACAAAGAGTTGGGCACTCTTGGTGGATTGTTGGAAGCCTGCTTTTCTTCGAAATCGAAGCACCTCCTGATTCACTCCACGCAGATGTCAGTTGTATTGGAAACCCGGACCGCGAATACAATCTTCTTTACAAAACTTGATGATCGGATCATTGATCAGGTTGAATTCTATTTTTCTCAAGATGAAGAGAGGTTGTTGATTATCATGCCGGTCAACCCAGACAGCATCAAAAACAGCCTGACAACTCAGTACTCAATCGTTGATACACAAACGCCAAGAACTGAACTGCACTGGAACACAACAAAGAGTCGTCAAGATGTTTTTGCGGATACGAAAGTTGTGTCCATTCTTGGTGAGGCAAAGGAGCCGTCAAGCACCTGTATTAGTTACTCAAAGTCAGGTGCGACCCCGTCAATGTTGAGCCCTGACAGGAAATACCGATTTATGGGCGATTATGGCTCGGGAATCTTCTTACTAGCCAAGAATCGCAATGGTGAAGTGATCAGGAAATTCTGGTTTGCCTCTGACATAGAATAATTGAAATTGGCTGGTGCTCACAGGGAGGAGAAAGTATCGACCACCCGATGGAAGATCACGAAGGAGGTGCTTAAGAAGCATTGAGAAACGCGCTAGGATTGATCTGGTTACTGGTCTTTCTGTACTATCTCTGGTGGTGGTTTCGGGTGTTCCTCAGACAGTGGGTCCTTTACGCGGAATTGACCCAGGCTGGCTGCCTGTTTGCGCTCGTAGGCGGCGGTGTCTTGGGAAGGGTGTTTGTATCACTCGCGCCCGGAATTAACATCCTCCTCGGGTTAGTCTACTGGCCGGTCGAACAAGCTCGATTTGGCAAAGCAATCCTATTCGGTATGTATCTAAGATATGATGTCGGGCTGGCCGGCTTAGGCGCTCTGGGATGGCTCATAAACCTGATCCCGCTGGGCCGATAATCTGTCCCCAAGAGTTCATCACGATTTTCAAAGAAAGATATTTGACGACTGTGCGTATGCGCATGATTTCTTGATCAGTAGTTAATCGAGATGTTTTCGAGGAGATCGTACATCCTAGCCGTTTCGAGTCTGGTGTCGCTGGCTTGAGAAGCTCTTTCGGGGAGGAGGACGCCTCAGGGTTAGGTGATTACGTGCTCTCAATCGGGGGTTCCCGCGATTCTCCGATGAATCTTGGAATCTTTATAGTCATTACTGTGTGATTCCAAGATTCTTCTTATAAGGAGGTTGAGAACGCCTGGTGTTGATGAATTCGAAGGAATTGGCTTTGGAAGTGGTGAAATAGGCTTGTCTCTCAGAGTTTCACGAGTTGTTGAGCCGAGGTAAGCATGACCCTCGATCCATCGGGATCTGTACTCAGTTGGTTCTGGATCTGGATTAGGCATTCTGGTGTTGTTGCCATGATGATTATTGATTCGAAGTTCTTTTTGAGGTTCTTCTGTAGGTTTTTCTTCCAGTCTGATTTTCCTGTTTCGATTTCTACTGCCGTCCTCTTGCCGTCTTTTGTGATGATGATGTCGGTGTAGCCGTTTACTGGTTCTTCGATGAGGACTTTGTATTCCAGGGTTTCATAGTGTTGTGCTGCTTTTTGTTTCCAGAATCGGTGTTCGAGTCCTTCGTTGAATCGGACTGGCGGCTTCTGGTGTCCGAATTGTGACAATTGCTGCCAGCCTTCATCTGTGATGTCGAGTAGCACCATTCTTCCACTTCGTGTCAAGATGCTGACCGGTTCGATCAGTTCCTTTTCGATTAAGGATCTTTTGATTGTGTCGCCGTTTCTTCTGCTGACTCTCAATCTTCTGTAGCGTTCAACAACTCCCGAAAAAGGGTGCTCGGCGATCTCCAGTAGTAGTGCTTCTTCTCGCTCGTTGAGCTCTATGGTGAGGACCTTTTTCGGAGGCGGCGGCATCTGGACTGCTTGATTGTGGAGAACGTTTCTGCAAGCCATCATCGCCTTGAGTTTTTGGTCGTCTACTGCTCCCTTAGGTACTTTGCAGTGAGGAATGACAACCTCAAATGGCTGAAGCCATCTTCCCTGCAATTTGACTACTGCCGCCCCAATTGGCAGTCGTCCGAGCAGTTCGTTGTCTTCGTCCTTCATCAGCATTGCCGCCGCGACGGCATTGACGTCGAGTCGGTGTTTCAAGTTCATCGTGATGGTAGTGTAGGAGTTGCCAAGTGCGGGTATGGAGATGAGGCTGGGGTGTTGGTCGACGAGGACTATGGCTTCTCCGAGTTCTCTGATTTCTCTCAAGATGGTGTCGGTTACTGCTTCTCCTCCTGATCCGCCAGGTTTCTTGAGTAGTATGTGGTGTGCTTCTTCGATGAAGATTACGTGTTTGAAGCATTCCCTGTCCGGCTGGACTAGGCGATAGTGGTGGATCCAGAGGAGCATTGATTCGATGATCAGGTTCTTGTCATTGTTAGTCAAGGCATCTAGCTCGAGAATCACGTTTTTGTCAAGTAGCATTGCAAGGTTTGGCTGGTTAGAGGTGTTGACGACTTCCCCCATGGGGCCAAAGCAGATTGACTTGATTCCTCTCATGGTTGAGTCCATCCAAAGAGCTTTTCGACCTTTGACCGGGTTGTCCTCCAGCCACTTCAAAACGTCAATGAAAGTGGGGTACCTCTGAGAGGTTCCCTCATAAACGCCGAACTGCTCGTAAACAGCATTCAATGCTTCTTGCAGCAAGAACATGACTCCCTCACCCAGGTAATAGGCGCCGGCGATGATCTCGATCAACTTCTTGAGCCAAACCTTTGGGTCGGTGCCAGTTGGCGGGATCAGGGGGTTGAAGACCATGGGTGAGGTGTTTCTGCCGACCGTGTACACCAAGATGTCCTCCTTTGTCATGGCTAAGAGGTCTCGGTAATTGCGCTTCCAGTCAAAGATCAAAAACGGCTTCTTCTTCGCCAGGAGGCTCTTGAGAAGGATGAAAACCGTATTCGTCTTGCCAGCACCACTTCTACCAAAGATGGCTGTGTGCTGTATCCATTCGTCTTCCCGCAAGCCAAACAGGTGATAGTCTCGTCCAGAGTAGTGAACTGTTCCGACCGGGTATTCGCCGTGGGCGGCGTCCTTTGGCGGGACTGAGAGATACGTCTCGGGGCTGTCAACTGTCGAGCCAAGGCGTTTTACTGCCATGAGCCGTATGGCCGCTTCGATGTCTCGCCTTCCGTCTTGGTCTTCGGTGAGGTAGGCCAAGTAGTACTGGTCGGCCTTCTTGCCAATGAGTGGCTTTAGTTGTCTGCAGAGTTCTTGGACGTCCATTTTCAATCATTAATCAGTTTTTGTCTGTTCGATTGGGTGTCGATCTGCTGTTTGAGCTCGAGCAGCTGCCCTTGCAGCCGGCTGACGTCTCGCCAACACGCAACTTGCTCAAAGCGCTTTTCCTGTTCAAAGGTGATCAGTTCCTTTTCGAAGAAGGATTTGCGCTTGTCAATGACCGGCAAGGCCCCGAGCTCGAAAACGTCAAGTTGATCCAACACCGAGTTTGCGCGACAGATTCTTCCGTCAATCTCGTAGAGATTGCTGTCTCGGATGGAGAGGCGCTCGTAAATCTGCTCCAGAATCCCCTTGGAGGAGTTCAGCAGTACTTCCTTCTTAGAATCAAGAAACATGTCAATAGGGTCACCGCGTGTGACGATGGAATCGAGATCAAGATTATCACTGGCCGATTTTGGACTTGCGACTGGCAGGTAGCTGTCATCGATGCCGAGAAGATAAGGGTGGCCGAGAAGTCTTGAAAAAGTGGAGAAAGTCTGTGGAGCTGCATCTAAAGCGACTTTCTCGTGTCCCGTGGGGTCGTAAGGATTGACATAGTTGAAGATCATAGTTACCACCTGAATTCTCTTGACTATCCAGTGGTAATCAGCGCGAGTATATAAATGTTGCGATTCAGCAGTAGTAACACACCACTGGGTGTCATACAGCTTCGACGCCTCGTCAAGAAGAAAACCGGAAGCCGCCCTCAAAACTCCCGCTCTAGCATTCGACTCTATTACCAGCCATTCCTGTCCCGCGCAGGGTGCAGGATCACCGATGGAAGAAACTCACTTCAGCATCACCATTTTCTTGCTTATGACAGACCCGCCTGCCTTAATCTGATAGAAATAAACGCCGGATGCTAGAGCCTTTCCTTGATCGTCACATCCGTCCCAAGTCCATTGGTGTGCGCCGGCAGCTTTGCGGCCAAACCGTTCCCATCTTACTTCCTGGCCAATTAAATTGAAGATCTTCACGTCAACGTCAGAAGGTCGATCAAGACTAAAACTGATGATCGTTGAGGAATTGAATGGGTTCGGATAATTCTGGCCAAGATCGAATCCCTCAGGAATTGTGGCACCGTCATCAAAAACGTCAGCCGGATCTGCTAAAGCACTCAGCTTGGTTACGAAGCCATCACCGTAATCGCCGCCGTCGTTAAAAGTAGTATCATAGGCGTTCTGCGTGGGGAAGTCGGAAGACCGAGTATACCCCGTCACATAGGCGTTGCCGGAACCGTCGACGGCGATGCCATAGCCACGATCGAAGTCTCCCCCGCCCAAGAAGGTGCTGTAGATCAGCGCGTTGCCCACTGCTGAAAATTTGGTCACGAAGGCATCGTAGTCGCCGTTAGAACTGGCATCATAGGCGTTCAACGTGGGGAAGTTGAAATAAGAGTGAGTTACCCCCGTCACATAGGCATTGCCGCTCC
Organism: uncultured bacterium; assembly: GCA_903930455.1. Lineage (GTDB taxonomy): Bacteria > Zixibacteria > MSB-5A5 > CAIYYT01 > CAIYYT01 > CAIYYT01. Next base: position 106,749 of record CAIYYT010000235.1, read on the forward strand.
CATCCACGGCGATGCCGTTGCCCCAATCGCCGTTTGCCCCGCCGAGGTAGGTGCTGTAGATCAGGCTGTCGCCGGTACTGGAGAACTTGGTCACAAAGGCGTCGTAGCCGAAGTAGGGGTAGTCGGCGTTGAAACTGGCGTCATAGGCGTTGTGCGTGGGGAAGTCGGAAGACACAGTCTCCCCCGTCACATAGGCGCAGCCGGAACCGTCGACGGCGATGCCCCTGCCATAGTCATTACTCGATCCGCCCAGGTAGGAGCTGTAGACCAGCGAGTCGCCCGCAGCGGAGAGCTTGGTCACAAAGGCGTCGTAGCCGACCTGATCCGTCTGATAGGGATTCAAAGTCGGGAAGTTGGTAGAATAAGTCTGCCCCGTCACATAGGCATTGCCGCTCCCATCCACGGCGATGCCGATGCCGACATCGTCGATTTCCCCGCCGAGGTAGGTGCTATAGATCAGGATGTCGCCGTCAGCCGAAAGCTTGGTCACAAAGGCGTCGGTAGTGTCTTGGTTCGTCTGATAGGGATTCAGAGTTGGGAAGTTGGTAGAAGTAGTCCACCCCGTCACATAGGCATTGCCGCTCCCATCCACGGCGATGCCGTAGCCCTCATCGCCGCCTCCCCCGCCGAGGTAGGTGCTGTAGATCAGGATGTCGCCGTCAGCCGAAAGCTTGGTCACAAAGGCGTCCATGCTGCCGCCCTGAAGTGTCGCTTGATAGGGACTCAAAGTCGGTAGGTTGGTAGAAGCAGTCCACCCCGTCACATAGGCATTGCCGCTCCCATCCACGGCGATGCCGTAGCCCTCATCGAAGTCTCCCCCGCCGAGGTAGGTGCTGTAGATCAGGCTGTTGCCGGTAGCCGAAAGCTTGGTCACGAAGACATCGACGCTGTTATAACTTGAATCATAGGCGTTGTGCATGGGGAAGTCGGTAGAGTACTGGGTATACCCCGTCAGATAGGCGCAGCCGGAGCCGTCAACGGCGATACCAAAGCAATAGTCATAACCCGATCCGCCCAGGAAGGTACTGTAGACCAGCCCAACTGCCTTCGTGCCCGAAGCCTGCTGATTCGCGCCATCGGCCTCAAATTCGGTTGTCTTCTTGGATAACTGCAATAAGGTGACATTGCCTGATAGATCACCATTGGTGGGTGGCATGATGGCTGGCGTCATATCTCCCCACTTGGTTGTTAGAACCACTCTGCCATCAGCATCAATTGAAGTCTCTTCTGCGCCTTCGTATTCAACCTTGATTTGGGCAATTCCCGCGCCCGGCGTGGCTATAAACTCATACGCCACCTGACCGTTGCCGTCACCCGAATATTTCAGGTCGACGCCGGGGTAGATGTCTATGAGAGTGATTGATGAGTAGTTCGGAACATCGGCATGCCACTTGGCCGGATCATTACCGATGAAGTAGTTGCATTTGTATTCCATTTGGCCTTCGGCGATAACGCGGGGATTTGCTTTTGCGCCGATGAACTTGGCGGTCAACAACAACTGCTGAACGCTGTCTGGCTCGCGATCGAACTTATCGAACGATCCCAATCCTGCCAGATCATGGGTGCCATTCAAGCGTGCAGCCATTCTTTCTTTCGAATCAGATTTCGGGATACGTTTAAGGAACTGATAGGTGATGCCTTCTCTGGTGAACCACAGCGTCGCCCCGCCAGCCGTGGCACGGAACAAGACGCGCTCATCCCACTGCCCAATGTTTCTAGTGAATGCTAGCGGTATCTGATTCATCTGCTGAATAGCGGTTGATGGACCTGGAGTTGCACCTGCCATTGCCGGCAGCAGAAGCAGCCCCGTGATCAAAGTCATTAACCTTTTCATCACATAACCTCTTCATCCTATGATCTTTTCTCTGATGATGACTGTCGTCTTGCTCGAAACTTGGTTCAAATGTTTATTTCCTTTTGATCGGAAGGGTTCTTCTCCTTTCAATATGGTCTTGTCCCCTGTCGACCATCGATTAAGAAGACAGAGCGGTTTTCTTTGCCATCAATCCGCATGACCCGATCACTTCAGCAGCACCATCTTCTTGACTTCAACATGATCGCCAATTCGCAGCCGATAGAAATAGACTCCGGATGCTACCTCTGCTCCCGTGTTGTCCCTGCCGTCCCATTGGACTTGCTTGCTCCCGGCTGTGAGATGCTCGTTTATCAAGGTCGACACTTTGCGACCCAAGACATCATAAATATCCAAAGATACAAAGGAGGGTTTGGGAAGGTCGAAACCAATTACCGTGTTCGGATTGAACGGATTGGGATAGTTCTGGTCGAGAGCTGGTTTCCCCGGAAGTGAGACAGGAATCATTTCGTCAGATACGTCGTTCGGGGGACCTTCATAGTGCAGTTTGGTCACAAAAACATCCCCGCCATTGTATCCGCCGCCTTGATACGTCAACTGATAGGGATCCAAAGTCGGGAAGTCGGAAGACCAAGTCGTGCCCGTCACATAAGCATTTCCACTGCCATCGATCGCGATGCCGAATCCATAATCGCCATTTCCCCCGCCGAGGTAGGTGCTGTAGATCAGGCTGTTGCCGGAACTGGATATCTTGGTTACAAAAACATCTGCGCCGTCTTGAAAGGTATGAAAGGGATTCAAAGTCGGGAAGTTGGAAGAATTAGTAAGGCCTGTCACATAGGCGTTGCCGCTGCCATCGACCGCGATGCCGTTTCCCTGATCGTCGCTTCCGCCACCAAGGTAAGTGCTGTAGATCAGGCTGTTACCCGGACTGGAAAGCTTGGTCACAAAAGCATCACCATAATAAGTGCCGCCATTATAACTCGTATCATAAGCGTTCTCAGTCGGGAAGTCGGAAGAGTAGGTACAGCCCGTCACAAAGGCATTGCCACTACCATCGACCGCGATGCCGAATCCATGGTCCAAGCCTAAGCCGCCGAGGTAGGTGCTGTAGATCAAGCTGCTACCCAGACTGGAGAGCTTGGTCACGAAAGCATCAGCCCAGCCGCTTGGGTCGTCCTGATACGTCTGAAAGGGATTCAAAGTCGGGAAGTCGAAGGACCCAGTGATGCCTGTTAAATAGGCATAACCACTACCATCGACCGCGATGCCAAATCCATCGTCTTCGCCTGAGCCACCGAGGTAGGTGCTGTAGATCAGGCTGTTTCCGTAACTGGAGAGCTTTGTCACAAAAACATCATAGACGCCTTGAAACGTCGACTGATAGGCATTCAAAGTCGGGAAATTGGAAGACGTCGTATAACCCGTCACATAAGCGTTGCCGCTCCCATCGACCGCGATACTCTGTCCCCAATCGCTGCTTCCCCCACCGAGGTAGGTGCTGTAGATCAGACTGCCAGAACTGGAGAGCTTAGTCACAAAGACATCCCAGTAGCCAGTTGGGCCTTGATGCGTCTGATAGGGATTCAAAGTCGGGAAGTTGGAAGACGCAGTCGCGCCCGTCACATAGGCATTTCCACTGCCATCAACCGCGATGCCGTGTCCAATATCGTAGTCTCCCCCGCCGAGGTAGGTGCTGTAGATCAGACTGTTGCCGGAATTTGACAACTTGGTCACAAAAGCATCACCGGGACCTTGATACGTCTGATAGGGATTCAAAGTCGGGAAGTCGGAAGAAACAGTCTGGCCCGCCACATAGGCATTGCCGCTGCTATCAACCGCGATGCCGCTTCCATAATCCCAATTTCCCCCACCGAGGTAGGTGCTGTAGGACAGCACGACTGATAGCGTACCCAGCGCCCGTTGGGTCGAACGATCGGTTTCAAATCCAATCGCCATCTCTGACAACTTCGAGAAGCTGACTTCACCGGACAGAATATCATTTGTGGGCATCTTGATCGCCGCAAGTACATCGCCCCATTTGGTCTTCAGAATCAGTCTGCCATCAGCATCAGTCGAAGTCTCTTCCGCTCCTTCGTATTCAACCTTGATCTGCGCGATATCCGCACCCGGCGCGGTGACAAACTCGTATGCTGCCTGACCATTGCCGTCGCCGGAGTATCTCAAATCTATGTTGGGATAGATGTCCTTGAGCGTGATCGCTTCGAAGTTCGGAACATCGGTATGCCATTTCGCCGGGTCGTTGCCGAGGAAGTAGTTGCACTTGTATTCTATCAGCCCTTCGGCGACAACTTCAGGATTTGGATTCGCGCCGACGAATTTGGCGGTCAGTACCAACTGCTCAACGCTGTCCGGTTCCGTGTCATTCCCGCGCATGTGGGAATCCAGACCCTTCATAGGGTTAGTACCATTCTTGTCAATTCGTCGGGTGAATTGATACGTTATGCCTTCTTTGGAGAACCACATCGTAGCGCCCCCGGCGCTGGCACGGAACAGGACGCGCTCATCCCATTGGCCCATGTTTTTTGTGAAGGTCAAGGGCATCTGGTTCATTTTCTGAATCGCAGTGGATGAACCTGGATTAGTCGTTGCCATGAGGGTAGAAACCAGAAGCAACAAGAGAACTGTTAGGATCAAAGCTTTTCTGCAGAACATGTCAGCCTCCCACGGGTGCACGGGTGAGACAATGAGTTATGTAATCAGAAATCAATATAGTACGGTTATGCCAGTTTGTCCAGTGAATTCGTGCGGTCAGATGGAGCTCTCAGCTACGAGCGAGCCGCTGTCCGACACAGTCGCTGAGACGCCTGATTCCTTGCGAGGGACGAAGTGTTGACGTACTGTCAAAGCGATCAATATCATCCCAACATGAAAACCGGGAGTGTCTCGACTCCCCGTCATCAGTCATTCATCACACTCGCTTATTTACACCCCGCGCACGGTTGAGGCCCACCACTAAAGATGTAGGCGATCAGATATACCGCATCCGAGATATTGACCGTTCCATTGCAATTGGCGTCACCGGCGAGCAATGGCGATGGCGCCGGACCGCCTGAAAAGATGTAGGCGATCAGGTAGACAGCATCAGAGATGTTGACGGTGGCATCAGCGTTGGCGTCACCGCACTTATAGTCGCAGGCGTCGCCGATGCCATTGTGATTACTGTCGAGCTGTGAAGGATTGGCGATTGTCGGGCAATTGTCGCAGGCATCGCCAAAGCCATCGGTGTCAGTGTCAGTCTGCGTGGAGTTAGCGACAGTTGGGCAGTTATCGACGACACAGGTGTTCGCCGCAAAACCGGGGTTACCAAAGCCATCACCGTCCGTGTCAGTACACGGGTCGCAAGCATTTCCGATGCCATCGTGATCGGTATCAGCTTGATCGGAATTGGCAAGCGTCACGCAATTATCACAGGCATCACCGACACCATCGGCATCACCATCAATCTGCGTCGGGTTGGCAACAAACGGGCAATTATCGACTACATCGAGGATGCCGTCAATGTCAGTATCCAATATTGAAGTCCACCGCGCCAGAAAAGCCGAGACCTTATTTCCGGCAATCGTAAAATTGCCCCCTGCTATCAGTTTCCCATCGTAAACGGTCAAGGCCGGAGGAAAGCCAGAAAAAAAAGGAACTATCCCCGATCCCAACACCGACCAACTGCTCCCATCCCATGAGGCTATCGTGCTCGCCGCTACACCGCCAGCCGTTGTGAAACGGCCGTACGCTATCAATTTCCCGCCGTACACGGTCATGGACCAGACCATGCCATTCATTCCCGCGCCCAACGGCGACCAATTGCTCCCATCCCAGGAAGCGATGTTATTCGCTGCCACTCCACCGGCTGTTGTGAAACCGCCACTCGCTATCAGTTTACCATCATGCACTGTCAAAGCCCAGACGCTGCCGTTCATTCCCGACCCCAATGGCGACCAATTACTTCCATCCCACAAAGCTATGCGATTTGCCGTCACGCCACCCGCTGTCGCAAAAGAGCCCCCCGCTATCAATTTCCCGTCGTATACAGTGAGTGCCAAGACATCGCTATTCATTCCCGACCCCAATGGCGACCAATTACTTCCATCCCACAAAGCTATGCGATTTGCCGTCACGCCGCCAGCCGTTGTAAACTCGCCCCCCATTATCAGTTTTCCGTTGTATGCGGTTAAAGCATAAATCCAGCCATTCATTCCAAGCCCTAATGGCGACCAATTGCTCCCGTCCCACGAGGCTATGTAACTTGCTGGCACGCCCCCAGCCATTGTGAACATGCCCCCCGCTATCAGTTTCCCGTCATACTGGTTCAGTGTCAAGACTGATTGATTCAACCCCAAGCCCAGAGGCGACCAATTGCTTCCATCCCAGGACGCTATCTTGCTTGCCGCCACGCCCCCCGCCGTAAAGAAAGGTCCTCCCACGATCAATTTCCCGTCGTACACAGTCAGGGCCCGGACTTCGCCCCCCATGCCCGACCCAAGAGACGACCAATTGCTCCCATCCCAGGATGCTATGTTGGCCGCTCCGACGCCGCCAACTTCATTGCAACTTCCCGCCGCTATCAGTTTCAAATCATACAGGGTCAGGGCATTGATAACGGGTGACGTCGAGGTCGTCAATGTGGAACCCAAAGGCGACCAATTGCTCCCATCCCAGGAAGCTGTTCCTCTCACCAACACACCACCAGCCGTTTCAAACCACCCCCCCGCTACCAGTTTCCCCCCGTACGCAGTCATGGACAAGACCCTGCTATTCACCCCCGCTCCTAACGGTAACCAACTACCCCCATCCCAAGAAGCAATGTAGTTCGCTGCTACGCCTCCTGCCGTTGTGAAATCGCCCCCTGCTATCAGATTCCCACCATATACACTCAGGGCTCGGACAATGCTATTCGTCCCTGACCCCAACGAGTCCCAGTCGCTCCCGTCCCACGAAGCTATGCGGTTCGCCGACACTAAGCCAGCCGCTGTAAAATCGCCCCCCGCTATCAGTTTACCGTTGTATGCGGTTAAAGCATTGACCCCGCCACTCATTCCAATCCCCAACGGCGACCAATTACTCCCATCCCAGGAAGCTATCCTGCTCGCCGCCACACCACCGGCCATTGTGAAACCGCCCCCTGCTATCAGTTTCCCGTCGTACACGGTCATGGATGAGACAGTGTTATCCATTCCCGATCCCAGCGGCGACCAGTTGCTCCCATCCCATGAGGCTATCCTGTTCGTCACCACGCCGCCAGCCGTTGTAAAACGACCCCCTGATATGAGTTTCCCGTCGTACACGGTTAAGGAATAGACCGTGGTATCCATCCCCGATCCCAATGGAAACCAGGAGATACCGTCCCAGGCGGCGACGTTGTTGGCTTTTATATTGCCGGCAACCAAGAACATCCCTCCGACGACAAGTTTACCATCATAAACGGTTGCCGCATAAACTGTGCCTCCAACGCCGGCAACCGAGGGGGAGATGCTGTTGTCCCAGTAAATGTCATCAGGGTCATCGGTTGGCGAAGCGGGAGAAGCCGGGCGAAATATCGGCTGACCGGTAGCCGGATCAATTGACGACTCAAATCCCTTCAAATCCAGCGATCCTTCATACCCTGATTGCCGCGCGGCCTCCAGATCAAATCTGCCATCAGGGGTAAGAAACTCCCCAAGACTTCGTGCCGAATCCAATTTGCTTGGCATTGATTGTAACCGGTCATTCTTGACGTTGCCACTTGGCAAATCGTTGGCGAAAACTGCAATTGCCAGCATCAACACACCGGTCAAAATGAACACAGTTATACGCCGGGGCATTCTCCAACCTTTCATGGTTGCACTCCTATTTGTAGTTCTAGCACAGTTGTCTTCCGCACGTTGTCTGGTCCAAGGCAAGTAACGCAGGACGCTTGGCGTCCCGATCAAATTCCACTCGCTAACTAGACAAAGATAGGCATCATGCCGGTTTTGTCAAGATGAATCTGCCCGCTTCCGGGTACCTCCTGTAGTAAATTCTGCTAAACAAGGATGTACCCGATAGCTTTCTCAATACCTAATTTCCACATAAGAATTTACGCTATGCGTCCTCTTCGGGGATTGCTCGCCGTGGTTCGCCAAGAGGTGGTTGGCGGGTGTTTGGTGTGGGGGTGAGAAGGGGCCGTTTCTTTGGCCCCTTCCTTGTGCTTTTGGGTTATGCTTCGACGTTGAGATATGCTCCTGTTGCGGTCACTTCTCCTTTGATGAGCGCCGTTGCAAGAGATACCAAGTCGTAGGTATCGTTGTCGTGGCTGGCCTCCAGGACTGTGTTTCCTCTGAGGTGTTTGGTGGTGTACATGGCGAGGATGAACTCTTTCAAGTCGCAGTCGTTGATTACGTTGAATGGGTGTGATTCGCTTAGGCCGGCTGTGGTGTTGATGTAGTGGTTTTGGTTGAAGTAGTTGTCTAGTTCTGGTTCCTTTTCTCGGTAGACTTTGGCTGCCAGCTTGGCAAGTTTCTCCAACAATTCCTCCTTTCGGCCAGTCATGGCGACGTCGTGGTTCTTGAGCATCTCTTTGATCATCTCCCCCGAAGCGTTGGCTCGGATGAATCCGCCGATCGAATAAGTATGTACTCGATGTTCGGTGAAGGCGGCGTTGGCAACGCCGGCCTCTTTTGGGGCGAGGTAGTTGAGGTTGGGGAAGCCGATCTGGAAGTTGCCTTTCTCAATCATCATTTCGGCTGTTTCGATGTCAGTGGTGAAGCAGTATCTGCCTTTGTCGTTGCGCCAGCGCTCGGCGATTTGCCTTGCTTGTTCTCTGATGGCGTGGCGGGGAACCAAGGATGGTAGCATGCGGATGGATTCGCCTTTTCGTGTGCAGGTGTAGATGATGCTTTCCGAGTAGGCGATGTTGCGATAGCCGTCTGAGCGCATCTGGAAGTGGCTGATTGAGTCAGTTAGTTTGAGTTTTCCTTGGTCGTCGGCGATCTGCGCGAGTACGCTTGCCGGTCTGAAGTTCGTTATGGGCAAGGCCTGGCTGATCAAGACACTTTCCTCGTCTTGGAAGTCTTCCAACGTGAGTATCTGGCTCAAGTCGTAACTATTGATGTCGTTGTAGCCGGATAGCTTGATCTGCTTGCTCTTGCCCTTCAGGAAGTCCCTGAGCGAGTTGAAGTCACTGTAAACCCTCGAAAGGAGATTGTACACTGTCTGGTGGTTCCAGTTGGCTGCGAGGGTCCTCTTGGCGATAGCGACCAGCTGCAAGTAGCCGAGCCCGTCCACAAAGTAGAGATGGTCTCGGATGTCGGCAAGCAGCCTTTCGAACATGGTTCCTTCCCGATAATAAGTTCGTTCAGTTGAATAGCTGATTTCGTGGCTGTAGCCCAGCTCTTTGAGTTCCGAAATCAGTTGATCTGGCGCATTTAGTCTTTGCAGGGTGGCTTCGATAATGTGGCTTGAGTGATCGCTACACCCCCAAGGATGGACGCCCCTGAGCAAGACGTCAGCAAGCGAAACTTCATTAATCTTGAAGGTTAGGCGTTTGAATTCGGGTACTTGCTCATCTGGTATTAGTGACAGCTGGATAGTTTGCATACAACTTCACCTCCATTTGCGGTTGACTGGTGATGGTTGGAGATCAATAATTCAAAGGTCTCCAGGTCCTTTTCGATTGCTTCTCGGGTCCGCTCGATGTCATTGAGTTGAAGGTTCTGCTTTCTGGCGAGCTCGGCGACATGGCTGTAAGCGACGATCTTGGCCAAGTCAGACTGCTGATCCAGCAACTCCTCAACTTCCTCAACAAACTCGATACATTCTCCTTGAAGGTTCGGGATGCACTTGCTGGAGAGCTTCTCGCCAGAGACCTTGCGGCTCAAACCTTCCAAAAGCTCTCTCGGAACTGTGCCGGGACGGCGTGCCTCAACCTGCAATGCGGTGTAGGCTAGCAAGGTGATGTCTTGCTCGCCGTTTATTAAGTCATTCCAAGCTTTGGAAGCCGCAAACTCTCCCAAGTTGGCTGTGAGTAGGATTTCGGCTTTGCGCATCAAGTCCTTCGACGTAAACAGCTCATAGATAGTGTTGACCTTCTCCATATCCGAGCCCTCGGCGAAAAAGCTGCTGAGTAAGTCAAAGCAGATTTCCATCCTGTGAACGGCTTCTTCTTTCTTGAGTGATTCATCGTTCAAACCGACGGGAATGCTGGATTGGACGACGTAGCGAGCTGACTTGACAAAGTCTGGAGTTGCCGCGCTGAGTACTTCGGATTTGGCGATTTCGATGGCCCGGTTGGAGAGGATGTTTCGGTAGATGAAGCCCAGCCTCCTACCGTCAAGTGAGATGTCGCCCTTGGATTCCCGCATCAGGAGGTCGGCGAAGCGAGCCAGGAATAGGGAAAGCGTTGAGTACTGTTCTCTCAGGGCGTTGAAGTGCCTGGCTGCAGTGTGGAATATCTGTGTCATCTTCTGACCGATTTCCTTCACTTCCTGCTTGTCAACTGTGCCACTGGTTTGTCCGTTGTTCCAGACTGAGATTGCCGGGGCGTCATCGCCGTTGATGTGGCCGGTGACTTTAATGCGGTCTTCTTCCTCCATCTGCAAGACGTCGGGAGGGTAAACAAACAAGGCGAAGCGTCCGATCAACGCTTCATCCAATGCCTGGGTGGCTGAGTAGCTCATGGGGTTCATGGCTGCCCAGACCCATTTGACCTTGGTTTCGAAGCCCATGATCTTGCGGCTGCGGATGATTTCGAGCCATTTGCTTTGTAGTTCGGGGACGGCACGATTGAGCTCGTCTATCAGGACTAGTTCTTTGTCCCAGATGGTAACATTGCTCGGAACGTACTCCACGACGCCCTGTCTCAGTTTTTCGATATTCGGGAAGCCAAGTATATCCTCAAACATGCACTTGCTTGCGTCGTAGACGAGTGACTTCCGGTTGAGTGCCTGGCCGATTTTGTTGGCAACGTGGGTTTTTGCGCAACCGTGATTGCCGATCAGCAGAAGCGGGTCGCCAGTCAAGAGCGATGACAGGATTAGGTTTTCGTCTTCGTCTTTCCAGCCGTAGATGCCGAGTGTTTCGAGTATCATTTGTCTTCTCCTTGCCCTTCTTTGTCCCAAAAGAGGGTGACAAAAAAGGAAAAGGGGAGATCCTCGCTGATGAGGATTCTCCCCGTGGTTCAAGTGTTTTTGGTTGTTAGTTGTTGTTAAGTCGAAATGAGTGGATGTGCGCTATGTGGATTGTGACCCCTTTTCCGTTACGACGTCGAGCCTCAATCAACATAAAATGACTGTTGCCGAGGCTGACAGTGGCTTGTGGTTTCTTCCTGGTTTTCTCCTTTCTATTCGCAGACATCTGAGAGGTTGACGACGTCGCCGAACTTGGCGAAGTCTTCGCAGGTGGTTGTGCCGTCGAAGAGGATCGTCAACGTGACGAGCCCCATGGCTTTAAGCTGCTTTGCTAATTCCTCCGACATGTCAGCGTAGCCGTCAGTGATGATGATTGCCTTTTCGAATCGTCTTTCGATTATTGAATTGGCTATGCAGTTGAAGTCGGTTCCATAACTGGTCCTGATTTTGCCTTTGATCAAATCTTGCATGGTGGTTTCGACGACGATGTTCGAAAACAGGAACAACGAGGTGACACTGTTTTTCAACTTTGACAGGACTCCGATGATTTGCGGCAAGTATTCGTTTACGCTCCCTGAGACGTCAAGGTAGATCGCCAATCCTTTCTCTTCAGTTGTTGGTTTGGATGTGTGGTTGTGGAAGTACCCCGGATAGAACCCCGAAGCTAATAGTACCAGGTCGCGTTTGGAGGGATACAATGGAATGGGTGAAACACCCACACGCTGAACCCGAAAGTACTCCCTAAAACGATCAAGTTTGCGCTTGGTCAGAAATTTCTGCAGCAAGACCTTCTTGATCGACAGGTGCGTTTTCAACGCCTCCATAAACAGATCAAGCAGTTCAGAGCTGAATCCGGCGTACTTTCCCCCTCTGCCGGCAACGCTACGCTTCAAATCTTCGGCGATCCTAGAAAGCAGCTCGTTTGGAAAAGCGGCCTCTTGACTCGCTGCGTTCCCGTCGTGGGAGTGGCTACCAATCAAGACAACCGTGGAAAGCCTTTCGCTTTGCGTCAGAATCTTCAATGTCTGGATCAACTCACCTGTGGTGAAGGAGTCGTGTTCGTCGCTTTGGCTGTACAGCCTTTCGTAGACCTTGCTGTATTTGCTGCGCGACATCTCGCTCATAGGCCGTAATAGCCCAGGAAGTCCTCGATCCGGATAAAACTTGCGGAACAGATTACCGTTGCGTGAAGCTTCAGAGTATACTTCGCTGATTACGGCATTGATGATTGCATCAGCAGCGATGTTCTCCAGCTCGCCATTTTCGTAAATGAAGTGGCCGAACATCGGATGCAACAACTCGTGAAAGACCAAGCTGAACAAGTCTTCCTTGCAAGTGATGTGTTTCTCGACGAACCCAGGATTATATGACAGTCTGCCTTCGATGTTGATTGACGCCGTCGGAATAGCGGCATCCTCCACCACTTCAGTAATAAAGCCGGCGACGAAGCTGTCAAAACCGAGAGCATCTTTGAGTACTTCTCTCACGGTTTCGAGATTGATTTTCATGTTTACCTCCTTTCAAGGCACAAAATGAAAATGCCAGATGGTCTGCTTGAGCAAGCCGTCAGGCGGTTGATTTGTGTTCTTCTCGATGAATTCATCGCGAAGAGCTATTGGTGAGATTTATCAGAAAAGACTAAAGCGCGCTCTTAGAGCACAACTAAACAGGATACATTGGAGCGTGATATCTACTTAGCGTCGCCTTTGCTTTCGCTCGTCGCCCAGCGACGAAAACGAGGGTAGCCAATTTCAATTCACTCTCACCAAGACGGGCAGAGGTGAAGACGATTATTGGTTCTCGGTTAGTCTGGGTATCAGATCAACTCTTACGAGGATCACAAACCAGATTGTTACTATCACACAGTGGGAATGAGCCAATGCTTATAAATCTTTCGATCATACAACCTTAGCCCCATTTGGAAAATTGACAAGCCCGAACAAACGGAAACTCCAAGAGCCAATAAGCAAACCATGAGGAAAAAGAAGAAAAGGAGAAGGAAGAGAAGAAAAAAAGAGGAAAAAGAGGGAGAAAAAAAAGGGGGAAAGAGGAGGGAAAGAGGAGAAAAAGAGGAAAAAAAGAAGAGAGAAAAAGAAAGGAAGAAAAGGAAAAACGAGAAACGAAGAAAATGAACGAAAAGCAACGGACCACATCAAAACAATACATCCAGAACTGAATCAAAAAAATGAATCCAGGTCCTAAATCCAAGGAACGATCCGAACGTTCCACCACTTGATCGAAGTGCGATTCTCAACCACCATCACCCTTTCCTCCAACGACTTCACCCTTCGACATCCAGGATCCTTCCAAACCACCGAGTAGACCGCGACAAGAGGACAACGACCAACCCACTTGTGAATCTGCCAGGAAAACACCCTATCGACCTTCCGAGGTGCCTGCGCCTCCAAAATCGCCGCCTTGATCACCTGACTGTAATCAATCTCATACATACCAAATCTTCTCTTCTGTTTGTCTGCTTCCATCTTACACCTCCAGGAGCTCTCACGTGAACTCCGTTTTATTTCAATTTTTCAAAAAAAACGGGGTTCACCAATCACACGGAGACCGGCTTGCTGCCAGGACGGGGAGCGACCCCGAAGGGGGAAAGCTTTACTAAATAGTTCGCGATGAGCGAATCTATTAGCTAAAGCTTTAGCCCCCGGCCCAGCAGCAAGCAGCGCCAACCGTTGAACATACTTCCTTCAGGATAACGTGCATTTAAGTCCTGCAAATAGGTGCTGTCCATGCTTCCCTCTAGATCCCGAGCTCCAACTCCCATCGATCGTCAACCCATTCTGTCCGGCGCCCTCTATTGCTATCTTCCCATCCAATCTCTTCTTTTTCCCTTTTTCCCTCTTTTCTCTTTCCCCTTGTTCTCTTTCCTTTTTCTTCTTTCTCCCTCTTTTCCCTTTTCTCTTTTTTCTTTTATTCGATTTCTGATACACTTGACAAGTCGTTACCTACCACAAGATTCACAGTATCATAATCGTATCATTATTCCGGAGGAGTGAAGCAATTTCGGCACCGTTTTCAGGCGATTTTGTTACGTCAAAATGGCTATTCTGAGGGGTCCAGAGGGCAGTCGAATGCTAGTGAGGGGCCGAGGATTGAGTGGCGCTCCCCCTGGAAGTCGCCGGCCTTCGCCCAGATTGTTGCTGATGCGCCCCTTTGAAAAAGGGAATCTGAATCGGTTAGCCAGATGAAGCCTATGTTCGGCATTGCCGCCACGAGATGGCAAAGCTGGTCAAGTCGTTTCCTTGACGGCGCCAAAAACAAGATCCTGAACCCGTTGAAAGTTCCCCCGAGGGGCCCCTCAAGTTCCTTATAGCGGTTGTCCGTGAACATGTGCTGGTAGGAGATGATCTTTTTGCGGATATCCTTTGTTTGGGGATTGCTGCTCGACAGCGTCTCTGTGCCCATATCAACTTCCAGAAAGAACAACAACGACTTGCCATGGTTTGCCTCGCTGATCGCGAATATTCCGTCCGGAATCACATTGGCCACTGAATCGGAACCGGAATTGGCTGTCACATACCAAGCGCCGTCTCTCGCTAGTGACAGAAAGCTGACCGTTAGAACGGACTGAAAACGGCTGAGAATGCTCAAGTTGATTCTAAACCAGTTCGTCAGAAGCTGATGCCCCAAAGTGCGCAAATCAATCCTGGTGAATAGTTCGGTTGGCGTCGAAGGATCGAGTGCTCCCTGCTCTTTCAGAGTCTGCACGCCATCTGCCCGAAGGTAGACGACGTTTTCGGGTCGTCCGGCGGAACCACCGAGTGGTTGACGCATGACCTCGATCAGTGCCACTTTCGACAGTTCACCGACTTTTCGGCGTATCATCTGTTGACTGGAAGATAAGAGGAATGAAAGTTGGCTGATATTCAATACTCTGTATTCCGCTATTGCCGATAGCAGCCCGAGTTCTCTTGGTGACAGCGTTTTCCTCATCCCAAACTATTGCGGATGAGTCGAGGAAGTAGTTTCAGGTGTTTGCGGATAACAGCGGAAGCAGTCAGGCCGGATCATGAGCCGCGCCGGTGCGAATGGGCGTCACTTACACCGGCAAGATCGTACTGCCGGTATGACCGTCGGGGAGGGGACTTCAAGGTCATGGGTGATATCAATAGACCTTAGAACGAAGGAAACAAATTAAAGAACAAACACTGAAACTGAGGAAGGGTATTACCGAAAAGTGATTACTACTGCTCGAACCGTCCCTTGGCTTTCAGCACTGCGAGTCCAGATGGGTTTGACGACGCACACACCAACACCTGCCCGAGGATTACAATCCTCTTTCCGTTTATCTAATGGTCCTCTGCAATCGGGGTTGGAGTTCGCGAGCCGAGCTAAAACACAATGACCTTATCAGCCCAGATGGTCCAGTCGGTAAGTTCATCCATGGAACTCTTGCGGACGCCTTCAATGAGTTCAGCTTCCATGATGCCTCGGGCTTCCATACATGATCTGCAAGCACCAACCAGTACTTTGCTTTGTGCAAGGCTCTTGATCATTCGCTCAAGATTGTAATAGCCGGACGGTGTTTTCTGCACCGCTTTGGCACAGCCAACCGAATCGGCCATGAGAAACAGGCACAGTTCCACGTCTTCTTGTTTGCAGAGCGACATGGCGAGTCGCAGTCCGTTGTATGATCTCTCCGTCCCGTAAGGAGGGTCGTTTAGAATCAGCAGGTATTTCATTTGTCAACCTCGCGAGTTTCAATTCGTTTATTATCTGGCCCACAGATGAAGCAACCTTCATGCGAGGGGACTATCACAATGTCCGACATGCTGTTTGTTTCTCTCACCAGTAATCTCCTTATGCCAGTATGGCCCATTCGTCAATCAAAAACGATGATTTTCCGCTTGACAGATTATGAGCATATGCTTATAATGTACGCCGGAGAGAAAATATGGCAAGACCCAAATGCGCCCGACTAGTAAACGAATTTCCCAACACGACCTTTTTCAAACCCCGGGGAATCCCCCTTGTGGAACTGGAGGAAATCACGCTGGCATTTGATGAGTATGAGGCACTGCGGCTTGCTGATCTTGAAGGTCTTTATCAGGAAGATGCAGCCCTGAGAATGAATATTTCTCGTCCGACATTTGGCCGCATCATAGAGTCTGCCCACAAAAAAGTGGCAGACGCTCTGATCAACGGCAAAGCGATAAAAATCGAAGGAGGTGTCGTTACAATGGCACAAAAGCGAACATTCGAATGCTCTGATTGTGAGCATTCTTGGGGGGTCCCGTTCGGTACC
>CAIYYT010000236.1 GCA_903930455.1 uncultured bacterium
AGAAGCTCTGAGGAAGAGCGAGGAACGGTTCCGTGTTCTAATTGAAAATCAAGGCGAAGGCGTCGGCATCGTCGACTCGAATAAAGTCTTCCAGTTTGTCAATCCGGCCGGGCACCGGATTTTCGGTGTGCAGACTGGCGAACTCGTTGGACGAAATCTCAGCGCGTTTGTTTCGCCAGAGGACTGGCAGGCAGTTCGGGATAATACTCGAGAACGCCAAAAAGGACTCAGTACAACCTACGAACTGAACATCGTCAGACCGGACGGAATCCGTCGCTGCCTTCTGGTTACGGGAACGCCGCAGTTGGACGCAAACGGGGAGGTGTCGGGAACGTTTGGCGTCTTCCGCGACATAACTGGCATGAAACAGATGGAGGAAGCACTCCTTTCGGCCAACAAACTGCTGGCAGAGAAACATCAGGCGCTGGTTGACAAAAACATTGCTCTCAAGGAAATTCTGGGCCAGATCAAGGATGAAGCTAACCAAGTCAAACAGAATGTGCAGTCCAACATAGACAAACTTATTCTGCCGATTCTTGTCAAACTCAAAGGGCAATCTCGTGAAAGCGACCGAATTAATCTCGATTTGCTCGAATCGCTGATGTCGGACGTTGCCTCACCGTTCCTGCGTGACATCGAGTCAAGATTCGGCCAGCTTACCCCTCGCGAAATCGAAATCTGCAATATGATCAGAAACGGTCTCCAATCCAAAGAAATCGGGCTTGCGCTAGGCATCTCGGTTCGGACAGTGGAGAAGTTCCGTCAGAAGATCAGAGACAAGCTGGGTGTCGACAGCCGAGACACCAATCTGACAACATTCTTGCGTTTAATCACTCAGATACGTTGAATACGTACTTCGCATACGCAATGTATAAGTATTTTAATGGCATTGCAGCCTATTGACTAAGATCTCTATTCTTACTATTTTTAATTCAGGTTTACATGTGGGGCTAATCGGGTGTTGAATTTGTTTTGGGAATGATGGCGAAGAATTGACGGGAAGTTGAGATGAATCGGAGAATTCTATAGGAAGAGAGTTGTTGACGCTGAGATCAGCCGCTGTTGGCGGGTGATCCCGCACAACCCGAAAAGTGTAAGCGTCTTGCTGAATCTGACAACTCCCTTGGGAGGGTTGTTGGCAGGATGAATCAGGGTGGCAAGGACAACGGGGGAACTCTGGTGGTTCGCTATAGCCTTGAGGTATGCTTTGAAAACACTCTGCGATCGTCTTTATGGCCTTGAGGCATGCTTCGAAAATACTCTGTGATCGTTTTTGAGGCAGTAGGATTTTGTACGGCTAATGGCGACTTCCACAAGAGTTTTAGAGGTCCGGCGGCATCCAAGCTGTTGCCGGACTTCGTTTGTTTTCTGCATTGGAAGCTATCTATGTCTGTCCCCTATTGGAAGTCAATTATAGCCAAATCCGGGTACCACGGCTACGGCAACACGTTCTGCGAGAACTGGCTAAAATTCTGAGCCCTGTTCGGCCAATACTTATCCACTTCAATTTCTTGATGGTCTGATTTGGCTCAGGACGCAGCTACCGTGAACACGGAGCAGTACCGCCCTGGAAGATGAAGGCAAGCAAATAGACCACGTCCGAGATATCGCAAGCACCGTCGCAATTGGAGTCTCCCGCTTCCAACGGAACCGGAGCTGGACCATCTATGAAGATGTAGCTGACAATATAGACGGCATCAGAAATATCGATCGCGCCGCTGTTGTCCGCGTCACCGATGAGAGCAATCACCTGGATGGTGGTCGTGTATGGCACAAGGTTCTGGCCGGTTACAACCAGATCAGCCGTACAAGGCACACCAAAAGCAGTCACTAGCAGATCAAGAGCGCCGCTCCGCGGAACCAAGGCCGCGCCGTGCAATACGCCACCAGTCGAAAGGGCGACATAAGAGCCGGGATCAGCCGACACCGTGAAAACCGTAGAGGTCATCAGCATCGCCGGCAGGTGCGACACGTTGTTGGCAACCGGTACATGCAGATAGCAACTGACCGAGGGATCGCCCATCAGGCAATACATTTCCCAATAGTAGGCCTTAAGGAGACTGGATGATTGCTCAACCGCCAGCAAACCGCACATATTCATGGCAAAATTCGTGATGTATTGCTGGCTGGCCGGTTCGCTATGGTCGTGGAATGTCCCATCGTAAGCGCCAATCTCGGAAGCGTCGTACTCCGGGCCGGCCGCAACGATCGCCTTACCACCACCGACTCCCCACCAGTAGTCTTCGTCCCAGTAAGAGTAGTCGGAGGCGCCGATGTAGCCGATACCACCCCCATCGGCTTTTTGCATCCAAGCTTCACCAAAGCAAGGCGTGCTTTTGCCATAAGTATTAGTGAGACAGCAGTTCCCAACAGCCATCCCATATTTGTGCGCATTCGTGAGACCGTTGATATCGCTAACAGTGAAGGAAGGAGAAAACCAACCTTCATGGGCGCCGTGTGCCGTGTAGTTGCTGAAGCCACTCCCCTGATTCACTTGTGCAACGATGGCGGCTTGTGCGCCGGAATCATCAGATGCTGGGTAAAGCCAGACGTGAGGAGTAATGCCATGAGCAGTGTTGAAATACAGTTTTGTAGCATAGTTGATTTCGCCGTTACCGTAGTTCGGCGCGAAAGTGCCATCAACACCGGAAACCAGAATGCTATGACCCAAATAACTCGGATCCGGCATGGTATACTGCTCGTACTCAAGCGTTTTGTCGATCTGCGGCTGCAATTGCGCCGTGGTCTGAGCCGAAAAGCGGCCATAGTACACCTCCGGCAGATTGTCACCGGTGTATTCGCAATAGCGAAGGTCGGTGACGTGTGAGCCGGTGGTACCGGTCCAAGCCGGAATCTGCGGCGTATCGCCGACAAGGAGAACAAACGACGGTTTTGGATTCTCGGTATTGTAAAGCCCTTCCAGATAGGTTTTGATGGCGGCGGTCGTCGAACCAACAACGTCCGTATAACCCACGATCACCTTGAAACCCTTCTTGATCTTCCAAGCGATAAAGGGTTGCAACTGCGCTTCGAACATGCGGGCGGACACAATAACCATCGTCATCGGATAGCGAGTGAGGTCGTCGCGAAGTCCGAAGACGCTGGCATCAGAGTTCATCAGCATTTTGTAAGCCGGCTCGAAAGCGGGCGAATATGATTTCGAATACAAGCTTGAAGTGGCTTCCCAATCCGCGTTGTTGAAGGTGACGCGGATGGTCATGTCCTTGTACACTCTGATCCGGTTTTCGGCGGCATTGTACTGAACCGGCGCAACGGAAATCCGACCAACCCGAACGCCGCGCATAATGCCGACGGCCTCGGTCGATGCGGCCGGAAGTTGATAGTAGCCGCTGCGGTCATAAACATCCTGTCTGAACTGAAACGGAACATCAATCGGATTTTGCGACTTGGAAAGTGACGGCTGCACCGGCAAGAGAAGATCGCTCGCGCCTAAGTCAGTCAGCGTAAACTCCTGCACCTCGCTGGAGATGACTTCAGCCGAGAGATCACAACCAAGCGGAATGGCCAGAAGCTGGTTGGCGATGGGGAGACTCGGTTCGCCGATCCCCGAGGAATGGTCGAAACCTTGTCCCGTCAGCAGGGTGAAGGTTCCGGCTTTCGTGTTCACCGCGTCAACCGTAAGGGAGCCAAGGGAAACCCTTAGAGTAAGGCCGCTCTGATCATGTTCCAGAAGCGTAATTCCGTTGGCTATTTCGCTCAGTTTGATCGCCTGACCGGCACGCAGTGTATTACCGGAGCCAACCACAAACACCAGCATCAGGGCGATAATGACGAGCTTTCTCAAAGCTACCTTCAGCGCTCGGGTGAAAAAACAGTTCACAACGACATCATGATGGGATGGCCTATTCTCAGTTGCCATTCCACTCGATGGCACGGTTGCAGTATACCAGCGGCAATATACGAAAAAGGGGCAAAAATCCTACTAAAAAACGCCCACAACCTCCCCAAAAGCGCAGTTGCCAAAAACTTGCCAACACAGATTTCCGCGTCTTGTTTAGTATTTTCCATGCCTTTTCGCTCGGAGCTGTTTTGAAGCTTTCGTCTGGCGTACAGAAACTGGCGGTTTATGTCGCAGCAAGACAACGGATGATCTCGCCGACATACATCCGGTGGTAGTCCTTTTTCGGATAGGCGTCATGGATGACGGGATCGAGGAAGAGCGCCGGGTCGAGGTCGTGCATATAAACCTTTTTGCAGATCAACACGAGTCGCGCCTGTTGGAAATAGACGGCCTTGCTATCCCATTCGACTGGCGTCAAACCCGTCTTGGCGATCTTATCGACATTGCGACCCGAATGACTGCCGCAGAAATTGAGAGCTTCGCGATATTTTTCGGCGAAGAAAGACAGCGAGTATGTATCGGCAGCTTCCATAAATCCGTAGGTATGACGCGTCGGTCGGACAAAGCAAAACGCAACTTTTTTATTCCACAGTTCACCCAGCGTCCCCCACGAAGCCGTCATCGTGTTGAATTTCTGCAAGTTCCCCGCAGTGATCAGCATCCAGTCATCGGCGATCAGCTTGAACGGGTTATCCTTTATGTCGTAAACGCCTTTTTCCTTGAATCCAGTAGTCATTCGTGCTCCTTCCGAGAGGTCTTTGCGTTCAGGATACTCGATGTCAGTCTGGTAAGCAACGAGAAAGCGAGGGGAGCTACTTCCGACCGAGTTTACCAAGAATTTGTTGACGCATATCAAGAAGGTCCTGTCGTCCAGGAGCATACTTTAGGGCCATGTCACATGCCTTCAGGGACTCCTCGTTACGACCCATCAGAAAGAGGGTAACAGACTTTTCCTCCCATGCCCTGCTGTTTTCCGGATCTCGCACGAGAGCGCTGTCCAAACTTCCCACTGCTTCGGGAAATTGATTCAGTTTGCGAAGTACAATACCCTTCTCTATCCACGCGTTGATGTAGCCGCGATCATAGGCAAGAGCGCTGTTATAGCTCGCGAGGGCTTGCTTCCATCGGCTCAAACTCGCTAGCGTAAGACCACGCGACAACCATGCGTCTGGTCTGTCTGGCTGTCGTACGAGAGCACTGTCGTAGTATGGAAGAGCCTCCTCGGGTTTGCCGACCCTGTGCAGCGCCCAACCTCGATTGAGCCAAGCGGTCGCGTTGGATCGATCCTTTACTATGGCGCTGTCAAAACAGGAAATCGAGGACGCCGCATTTCCATTCATCAATGTTGACCAACCCTTTCCATTCCAAGCCCATGTATCGCTCGGATTGAGACCGAGCGAACGGTCATAGCTCGCCAGAGCGTCCCGATATCGTCTGAGGTCTGATAACACCTGTCCTCGGTCTCGCCACACCGCTGCCTCGTTAGGGAAATACGTCGAAACGCTGTCGTAACAGTCAAGAGCCAACTCCAGCTTTCCCAATTGCTTGTATGCCCAACACCGATTGCCCTGTGCGGCCAAGTTCGAGTGATCCCTGGCAATGGAACTGTCAAAGCATGAAAGGGCGGAAGCGTATTCTTTGTTCTGAAGCAGTACCCAGCCCTTTCCATTCCAGGCCCGACTATTGCTTGGATCCAGTGCAAGTGAATGGTCATAGCTCGCCCGAGCGTCGCCGTGTCGTCCGAGGTCAGACAGTATGTTCGCTTGCACTCGCCATACTGCTGCCTCATTCGGAAAATACGTAGAAGCGCTGTCGCACAAGGCAAGAGCCTGCTCATACTGTCCTATGTCTTCGTACGCGCAACTCCTATTGATCCATGCGTCTGAGTTTGAGTGATCCCTTGCAATGGCGCTGTCAAAGCATGTAATGGCGGAAGGGTATTGCTCTTTCTTGAGTAGTACCCAACCCTTCCCACTCCATGCCCATGAATCTTTGCGATCAAGGACCAAAGCGCTGTCATAACTGACCAGGGCATCGTCGTAGCGCTTCAGCTGTCCAAGTGCATTCCCGCGCAATCGCCACAAAGAAGCATCCTTCGGGCTATACGCGAGAGCACTGTCGTGGCAGATAAGTGCGGAGGAAAGATCATTGTCCTTTTCATAGCGTTTCGCGAGCCACTCCCAGAATAACGGCTGCAAGACTCTCGCGCTGTCTCGGCTGGTAGCGGCTTCCTTTGAATACCCGAGCGCTTCTTGCAGATCCGCCCGGCGATACCAGTCCGACGGAAGCGTCGTGCAGAAACTGCAGGAGTCAAGCGCAGCTAGTGCACTCCGAAACTTGGCTAAGACGTTGTTCTCATCTCCCAACGACCTAAGAAAACCCCCCCAGCCGACGTAAGCCCCGCTGAGCAGCATATAGGTAAGCGAACTGTCGGCTTCGTTCTTCTGCTCCTTCATTGCCTGCGCCAGCAGTCTAACTGCATCCTCAAATTTGCCTGTCATGTACGCCACCATCCCCGAATCCAGTGTCGTCATCTCAGGAGAGCTTTGTTCCACACACTGCGCCAACTCCTTGACCGAATCCTCAAACCCCAATCCCTGCCTCAATCCTTGCGACATCTCCAACAATGAGGACTTCAATGACTCGGGACTGCATGTGGTCGCTTCCTTGCCTGCATTTGCGCGCGGGGTATAAGCCAACGACAACGCGATCAGTAGACACGAGGTGACAATTGCAATGACGCG
Organism: uncultured bacterium; assembly: GCA_903930455.1. Taxonomy (GTDB): domain Bacteria; phylum Zixibacteria; class MSB-5A5; order CAIYYT01; family CAIYYT01; genus CAIYYT01. Next base: position 6,607 of record CAIYYT010000236.1, read on the forward strand.
CAACGTATAGCGCTTTGGCTTTGCAGAGGATGTAGGAATCACGTTAGTCACTTCGTCTGATAATATATACTACTACCAACGATACCGAAAGCTCTTTGTCCTGTCATACGGTGTGATATCGACAATTTCCCCCTCCTTGATGCGGCGTTGCATATCGCTCCAGAAATCGAGAGTGTACAAGTCGCCGTGAACCGACTTGAACACCCCACGTAGCGCGGGGGGCAGTCCGGAATAGCGTTCCATTTCATCGAGGAAGTAGTCATCGGGCATAGCCACGATCCAATCGGATTCCGGCTCCATTTCCTCGAATTCATTTTGCGGCTCCGGCTTGATTCGGAAATGGATCCGTTCGAGAGGCATGACATCATCGTAATCGTACAGCACTACTCTTCCGCGACGGGTGACACCGTAATTCCAGATATTGAAAAGATCACTGGGGAAAATACCGGCAGCAGCAAGGTCTTTGAGAAAATAACCGAAATCGATCAGCACTCTCCTGACTTGCTCGGGATCTTTTTCCTGCTGCAAGTACATCAACAGCGGCATAACGCGACGCTGCACGTAGACGTGATGAACGACGACATTATCACCGAGCACACTGACGGCATCGCTGGCTGCCACCCGGAATTCTTCCAGCAGTTCCTCTGAGAAGCGTTTGCGCTTGAAGCGCAGGTTCTCGAACTCCTGGGTATCAACCATTCGCCCCACCCGATCACGGTGACAAACCATACTATAGCGATGTTTGACTTCCGCCTTGCTGATTGTTTTCGGAGTTTCATCTGGTGTGCGCAGGAAGCAAGGCGTGTCTTTAATGATTTTGAGGACATAATCGTAATCAGGCATGGTGAAGACAATCATCACCGCCCCTTCCCTACCCGGCGCGATCACGAATTGCTCTTTGGAGAGGTGAACGAAGCGATGCAGATCGCGGTAATACTCGGTCTTGCCGTGCTTGGTGTAACCGATGGAAGTATACAGTTCGGCGACATGTTTTTCCGGTAGAATCGACTTGAGGAAATTGATCAGGGCATCGTGGCGATCAACCACCACTTGAAAATATGAATGGGCAAAACTGAAAACCCTGCTGGCTTCGGCTTCTTGCAGCAAAACCGTATCGACATAGATACCCCGCTCGCCATGGTAAAGCGGCAGAATCAACGGCACGTAGCGTGAGTCGGCGACGATCCTGCCAATGATGTAGGCGACTTTGTTCCGGTAGAACAGTGGACGAATCACATCAATGGCATCATAGTCGCGATAACCGACCAACGGCCAGAGATAAAGGTCAATTTCTTGTGCCACCAATGCCGCATCGCGATCGAGATCCTCGAAACTTACGCCACAGTGACGCTCGGCAAGTATCGTGCGAATCAGCGACGCCGTGTCACTCACCCGCGAGTAGCGCTGGAAAACCGGCTTTTCTTCCGGCGGACGTTGCCTTCTGTCTTCCAGATGGAAGTATTCAATGTCGCGGTCGATGCCAACCGTATAGAAGATTTTGCGTGTTATGGAGTTGAAAAATGTCTCAGCCAGATCGAAGTCGTGTCGGTTGACAAAAAGCTGCGGAAACTGCTGCTTGATTTCCATCCACAGCGGCTTGTCCCTCATCCGATTCTCAAGCAACGGCGCAAGTTGATCTTCGACCCGACTCAATGCCTGTTCATAAAGGTCGAGTCGTTCGCGCACATCAGATTGAATGGCTTTCCAATCTTTCTGTTCGAAGCGGGTGGAAGCGCGTCGGGCAATGTCACGGAATTCGGCGTTGTAGCTGTCGAAAACATCGCGAACACACTCCGACGCCATAACGGCCAGGTTTTCGTCGGCGAATGTCTCAGCCATGACGCACAGTATCCTCCGGAGAAAAAACTCTCCTGTCGAAGTTCGATCGTTGCAATGCTGTCGAAAGTTATGACGTGCGACAACGACTGTCAAGTACCGAATCCAGGCGGCAACGATCCCCCAAAACCCAAGGATATCGCGAAAATGCCTACAATTTCGATCTTCTGCACGATGGAACATTCGGGTCTGATGCCGCGTAAAATCAAACACTGCAAAAGAATGCTAGGTATTTCTTAAGTGGCGTCCTTTTCAGCAGGCATGGACACTGCCCGCAAGTTTCAGAGTGGATACAGTGTCACATGTGTGGATAGATGAGGGTTGATACGATAGGGATGTGTAACAAACTTGAACAGGAGCTTTGCTTTCGGGAGAGGATAAGATGCTTAAACGAATCACAATATACGGGGGACTTCTCATCCTCATTGCTGTCGCGGCCTACTTGTTCTTCCACAAGTCCTTCGCAGCTACCAGTTCAGGCTACGAATTCGCAACGGTTTCGCGCGGCGACATCGAAAACACGGTGTCCGCGACCGGCACCCTTGCTCCAATTACTTCGGTAGATATTGGTACGCAGGTTTCTGGCACGATTGATTCTGTCTACGTCGATTACAACGATCGCGTCAAAGAAGGACAAGTGCTTGCGGTATTGGATACTACCCTCCTGCGCTCCTCTGTGCTTGATGCCGAGGCCAGCCTTGAGCGCGTGCAGGCGCAGTTATTGCAGGCTCAAGTTGAGTATAACCGGTACCAGCGGCTCTTTGACAGTAGTCTGGTCTCAGACGCGGAGTTCCTACCTTATCAGGTGGCCTTTAAGTCGCAGCAGGCTTCGCTAAAATCGGCGCAAGTGGCCTTGGATCGGGCTAGTCGCAATCTCCAGTACGCCGTGATCCGTTCGCCCATCAGCGGCGTCGTAATTAACAAGAATGTGGAAGGTGGGCAGACGGTTGCGGCCAGCCTGTCGACACCAACGCTGTTCAGTATAGCCGAAGATCTATCGAATATGGAAATTCTCGCTGATGTGGATGAAAGCGATATCGGCCAGATCAAGATGGGGCAGCCGGTGCAATTTGAGGTGGCCGCATATATGAACAAGGAATTCACAGGCGTGGTGAGTCAGGTTCGTTTGCAACCAAGAACGGTATCCAATGTTGTCACCTACACAGTGGTCGTTCAGGCCAAGAACGAAGAGGGGCTTCTCCTTCCGGGCATGACCGCGACTATTACGTTCACTACCGAAAAGCATGCCGGTGTACTACTGATTCCGAGCAAGGCCATGCGTTTTCAGCCATCCGAAAAAGAAGTGGCGGCCTTTCGGGAACGAAGACAAAAGCAAATGCGTAGCGTGCCGGATTCGGCACATGCCGTGGGTAGAGGACCCTCCTCGATGAGGCAGGGCATGGCAGCCGATTCACAGGCACACAATGGTAGTTCGCCGCGAAGCATGACGACGGTTTGGTATTTGGACTCACTCGGGCAGTTAAGTGCCGCGCCGATACGAACCGGAATGACTGATAAAGCGAACACTGAGGTGGTCGGGTCCAGAGTCCTGACAGAAGGCATGAAGATCATTGTCGGAGTGGCTGAGCCATCATCAACGAAGACAACCACAACGACCGCTTCACCGGTGGGTAGTTTGACTGGACCACGGATGCGCGGGTTTTAGCGTGACGTTGATGGGATTGCAACGCGTGGCGGAAGGAAGTTTGCCTTGACCGCCGTAATCGAGACTCACGGACTGACTCGAACCTTTGAAGTTGGAGACATATTCGTCCATGCCTTGCGCGGTATTAATTTGACCATCGAGACCGGTGATTTTGTGGCAATCATGGGATCGTCCGGTTCAGGCAAGTCGACGCTCATGAATCTTATCGGGTGTCTTGACACCCCCACCTCCGGAGAATACGTTCTCGACGGTGAGCGTGTAGAGAGCCTGACTAAGAACCAGCGGGCGATGATCCGGAATCGCAAGATCGGATTTGTGTTTCAAGGGTTCAATCTCCTGTCGCGCACGACGGCGATCGAGAATGTCGAGCTACCGTTGTTCTATGACCGCCAAAATCATGTGAGAAACCACCATCAGGCGGCTGTTGAAGCCTTAAATCGCGTTGGACTCGCGGATCGGCTCGAGCATACGCCCAATCAGTTGTCCGGTGGTCAGCAGCAGCGCGTTGCCATCGCTCGCGCGCTCGTGAATCAACCGGCGATCTTGCTGGCAGACGAGCCAACCGGCAATCTCGATAGTCGCACTTCTATCGAGATTATGTCGGTATTCCAAGAGCTAAATACCGAAGGCGTCACCGTCATTCTGGTTACCCATGAGCCGGATGTGGCCAGCTATGCCAAGCGAATCGTGGGGCTGCGCGATGGACGTATCGTGCGTGATGTTGCCGTGACCAATCGGCATGACGCCGCTAAGGACCTTGCCGCTCTCCCACAAAGTGAGGAGCTTAACTGATGATTTCAATTACCCGATTATTGCGCGCCTCCTCACGGAGCATTCTCCGGAACCGGATGCGCAGTCTGCTGACTTCGCTCGGCATCATTATCGGTGTTGGCGCCGTGATTGTGATGGTGGCCATTGGTGAGGGATCGCAAGCGCAGATCGAAGCCAACATCACCTCCCTCGGGACAAACTTGCTGCTCGTAATCCCCGGAAGTTCTAATACTGGTGGAGTTCGGCAGGGGGGGGGCAGTTACAAGCAATTTACTTTTGACGACATCGACGCGTTGAAGCGTGAAGCAACGTTGGTGGATGGCGTCTCTCCCGTAGTCCGCTCGGGAGGACAAATCATCGGCGGAGCCGGCAATTGGTTTACAAGCGTCTACGGTGTCAGTCCCGAATACTTCAAAATCCGAAGCTGGGAGGTAAGTTCTGGTGAATTCTTTACCGACAAGGACGTCACTGCTCGGCGAAAAGTGGCGCTCCTCGGGAAGACCGTAGTTGATCAACTCTTCCCCAATCAGGACCCCATCGGTCAAAGCATCCGCATTAGAAATATCCCGTTCACAGTTATCGGTGTGCTTAAAGCCAAGGGTCAGACCGGAATGGGGCAGGATCAAGACGATGTTATCCTGGCTCCCTCAACAAGTGTCTTGTACCGCCTCAAGGGTGACCGGCGTAACGCCGCAATTGATATGATTAATGCCAGTGCCATATCATCCGACAAGGTAGATGCAGCCACAGCCGAAATGCGCACGATCCTCCGCAAAGCGCATAAGCTAACTGAAGGTCAGGACGATGACTTTACCGTCCGCAGCCAGGCCGAAATCATGCAGACTGCAACCGAGACCACCAAGACCATGACCCTGCTGCTGGGGTCGATCGCCGCGGTCAGTCTCCTAGTCGGTGGTATCGGAATTATGAATATCATGCTGGTGTCGGTTACTGAAAGAACTCGTGAGATCGGAATCCGCCTCTCTGTCGGTGCCAGAGAGAGTGATGTCTTGATCCAGTTCCTGACCGAAGCCGTTGTGTTGAGTGTCAGCGGTGGCATCATCGGCATCGCCTTATCTGCTGCCGTGGTCGCCGGACTGAACAAGTGGACAACCCTACAACCGATCATCACACCGGAGATTGTAGCTGTGTCTTTCCTGTTTTCGGCGTTCGTGGGAATATTTTTCGGATTCTACCCGGCGCGGAAAGCAGCCGCTCTTGATCCTATCGACGCTCTCCGTCACGAGTAGCGCTGCGCGGTCAAGACCGGATTTCCCAGCTAGTGCGCATCTTCAAACTGAATTTGTCCGTTCCGTCAGGTCTTGCGCCGCGACTTTGTACACCACCCAAAGCGTAGCGTCGGGTGGGTTTCGCCGCCATCAAGAAAAACCCCTTGACACACTCCACAAGAAAAGCATATTTATAGAGGATATTGTCGTTGACAATCCATGGGAGGGATCGATGGGTGTCGCAATTGTAGGGGTTCGAACCTACTGAGGCGCATAATCTTTCAAATGACCCACAGCAAGCTGTTGGGTGCCGGGTATACCTGCCACAGGAAGAGGATTCATTGTGAATATCAGATGGGATAGGGTGTGAAGGACGGAATCGATCAATGTCCTCGGTTCAGTTGGAGAAAATTCCGGGTCGGCCGAGTTTCAGCTTTTGTCGCGGCCATCTTGGCTCTACTGGAAAGTGTACATGGTATTCAGAAGCTCGCGCATGATTTGCTTTCTCTGTACTTGCCGAGTGCATGTATTTTCGTGCTCATTGCGGGATGTACAATCTGCATAATATTGATTGAACAACTCCTCATTAGTCAAGCGCCGGCAATAATAGGCGGCAGTCCCTTCTTTGTCTGGCGCAAAGGAAGTAGGGGGCGCAGGACCATCTGGACTTTCTTGCTTCTCATCTCGTTTGTTACAGTGGCACTAACATACTTCATGTGGCAAGAGCACTATAATCTTGATCTTCCTAATGATACTTTGTTGGTCTTTGTCGACCGATTTGATCTAAAAGGCTGGGATCAGATACAATTCGAGAAGAGAATCCAAACCTCTTTACAGGAGGAGCTGAGGAAGCTTGTTCCTCAAGTACGAGTGGAACTACTCCAGCCACCTGAGGGAATTGACTGCAAGGAGGACCGAATCAAATGGGCATGCGATAAGGGGGCCAAGATCATAATCCACGGCAGTGGAGATCAGAACAGAATATGGCCGGAAATAAAAATTTGCTCTGATTCTGTTCGCGGATGGAATATCCACCCTGGGGAATCAGCAATCGACATCACGTCAGCTCTGTCGAGCCAATACCTCGCTGACAGATATGTGTCGCTGGCACCCATCGAAGCCGCTCGTCTTTGCCTTATCGATTCACTTGTTCCGACTCAAATCAATTACTTGACAGATGTCGCATTAGGTTTGGTTCTTCTCGAAGTCGCTCATTCGCCTTTGCGTGACAGACTAGTATATCAAAGAGCTCATGACCTGTTCGCGCGCGCTGTGCAACTGAGACACCAGGATGATCAATGCGAGGCCAACTACTGCGAAGCTCTCTATGATTTGGGCTTTTGCAAACTTATGCTCACCCAGTCAGAGAATGACCAGAGAAAGAACCTCATGCTCTTACTTTCTGCTGAAGCCGTCTTCACAGAATCACTGCGGTTAAATCCAGACCTTGGAGATTCTTGGTACGCACTAGGCATAATCTCTTACTGGTTGGGCAGGCTAGAGCAAGCGAGGAGTCAACTAGATAGAGCTATCTCTTATGAAAACGATAACCCAAATTACTGGTATTGCCGCGCAATGATTCTGGGGAGTCTAAATCGCGGTCAGGAAGCTGTCTTGAACTATGATAGTGCATTGATAAAAGGCATTATTGACCCACCCTCGGCCTGGTATAATCGCGGTCTTCAATTATTCGAACTAGGCTTGTATTCCGAGGCACAAGCAAGCTACGAAAACGCAATAGGGATTAAACGCAACTTCGTGGAAGCATGGAATAATCGAGGAAACGCATTAGGTGTCCTCGGTCGCTACGGAGACGCTATTGCGAGTTATGATAGTTCTATAAAATACAGAGCAAGTGATCCCCTTCCTTGGTACAATCGAGGCAAGGCCCTGGCTGATTCTGGTAATTCGGAATTGGCGATAGCATCTTTTGATAGTGCCATTGCCAGGCGGCACGATTATGCTGATGCTTGGTGCAATCGTGGCAGCTCATTAACAAATGCTGGCTTGTACGATCAAGCTCTCGCGAGTTATGACAGCGCCTTGACTTATACCCGGGAGTCTCCGTTCACCTGGTACAGCCTCGGGACGTTGCTTGCTTGTATGGGCCGGCCTCTCGAGGCCATAGCCAGTTTCGATAGTTGCCTCAAGTATAAACATGATTACCCACTGGCATGGTATAATAGAGGAATCGCTCTTGATACCGTTATGAAACCGACTCTTTCGCTCTCGAGTTTTGATAGTGCGATTTCATACAAGCACGACTTCCCTGAAGCGTGGAATCGGCGGGGGTGGGTGCTGTTTCATCTCGGAATATATGACAAAGCAAAGTTATCGTTCGATAGTTCCCTTTTCTACCGGCACTCCCATGCAGGTACTTGGTATTCTCTTGCCCTCGCACTGTACAAACTTGGTCGCCATGATCAGGCGCTTGCCAGTGCAGACAGCGCTCTCCGGTTTCATCCGGATATGCCCGAAGCAATACAACTTCGTAAGGAATTACTTAAGATACGCTAGACATATAATTCCGTAGGTCGGGTTCGCAGCGAAGCGCCGAACTTTGTACCCCACCCAAAGCCTTGCGTCGGGTGGTTTTTTTTTGCTGGCTGTACCCTGTGTCTGGCCACTTTGTACCCCACCCAAAGCCTTGCGTCGGGTGGGTTTTTCTTTGCTGGCTGCACTTCGTGTCTGGCTACTGTCGCTGACGTGAAGCCGCGACCTCGTTCCGTCGGGTCTTGCGCTCCGCCCTCCACCAATCCCTCCGTAATATCAAATACTTAGCGGAGTGTGTGACCCGACGGCCACCAACTTTTTGTAGTTTCGTAGGTCGAAACCCCTTGTGGCACAACGCCTAACTTATCAATTTCCCTTTCGGGGTTTCGACATTTCCTTCCTGTCCTCACTACCCTTTTTGTAGTGCTTTTGTAGATAAATCACCACCACACCAGTTAGTAGAACGCTGGTTGCGGCACCGAAGGTCACTCCGGAGTGCTCTGTGGGTCGGGTGATTAGCAGCAGAACAAGAACGAAGTTGGTTTTTGTGTTCTACCTCCTACTCGATCAGGGATCGCCTGCGGTCTAACGGCAACGACTAAGCTATCAATGCCGAACAATAACCGTTATGACCCAGGACATGTTCGTACTTCGCCGTGGTGAGTGAGTCTGTCGCTACAAACCAAGTGGCTCGCGCTGTTAGATACATGCCGTCCGGCTGACTTCGTACCCCACCCAAAGCCTTGCGTCGGGTGGGTTTTTCTTTCTGTGGCTGCAACGTCAATCTCCTTTGACACCCTCTGCCCACCTCCCTTTTGTAGTGCCATTGTAGATAAATCTCCGATACGCCAGTTAGTAGAACGCTGGTTGCGGCACCGAAGGTCACCCCGAAGTGCTCTGTGGGTC
>CAIYYT010000237.1 GCA_903930455.1 uncultured bacterium
TGGTCATGGGTAATGCGATAGCCCTCGTTCGCCTGATCCAAACTCGTCTGGCTGACTCGGATTCTCTCAATGCTCTGCTGCAAATTGAGGTAGTCTTGCGAGACCTGCAGTCTGATTCCGTCTTCGAGTTGTCTCTGAGCGTCTTTGACCTGCGCCAACTGCGACTTGGCAGCTTGCGCCTTATGGCCGGTTCCCCACCAATCCCAGAGGTTGTAAGTAACGTAAACTCCCACGTCCCAGGTATTCTCGAATTTGTCCTCGATCGGCTGGATGCGCTGATTCGGTCGAGAGTAGGTGTAGTTGCCTACCAGCGCGACCTGTGGCAGCCAGTCCGACTTCGCAATCGCGACTCCCGCTTTACCCATCTCCACGCGATGCTCCATCGCCCGCAATTCACTGCGGCTGGCGAAAGCCATCTGGCGCAGCATCGAAAGACCGTCAACCGGCTTGAGACTGTCCGGGGGAGATGTCAGGTCAATGTCGCCCTCCAACGGAGCGCCGATCACATTCTCCAGATAGGATTTGGCCAGTTCGACCCCGTTGTGCGCGCCGATCTGTTGTAGAAGAGCATTGGAGTGCTGGACTTCAACCCTCAGAACGTCGTTGCGGTTGATGATTCCCTGGTCAAATAAGTTCTGCGCGTCCTGCAGGTGCGTTTCCTGGCGCTTGACGTCTTCATCAATGATAGTCCGGAGGTCACTCGCTTTGACCAGATTCCAATAAGCGTTGGTGATTTCGAATCGTAGATTGCGCGCGGCCGTTTCGTGGTCCAGCTTAGAGGCCAGAACATCGTGATGCAACGCCGATGCCGTTTTCTCAAGACGCAATCCGGTAAACAAAGGCTGTTGCACGGTTAGCTTCCCGGCATAGACGTTGGGGATATTCGGTAGCAACGCCAGCGACCGAGGCGAGCCCGGAAGAGTCACTTCGAAAGGTGTGATCTCACTCAAACGAACGTAGCCGCCTGAAAGGGTGATGCTGGGCAGACGTGCAGCATTCACCTCTGATGACTTTGCTTTCGCCTCATCCACCTTCATCAAGACGCTGTGCAATGATGGATTGTGTTCCATCCCAATTCGAATGCAGTCGTCAAGTGTCAGACGACCCGATTGGGCCTGCGCCGATGCCGCCACAACCAGTGCGATAATCAACGTTGTCCAATGACTGCGCTTTGTTTTGAGCATGTACACCCTCACTTTGTGTATGACCATTTGAATAATTTCCTCACATATTCAATTCTGTGGCAAAAAAAAGAGCCACAACTTTTCGCTTCTTTACTTCCTGAGACCTCGCAACAGCAGATCCATCATAATCTCCCAGTTCCTCTTGGTCTCCTTGTCTTCTTTCTGATTCATTAGCAGCCGCGTGACCGAGAGTGACATAAAACCCTGTGATATGGCAGCTGATATCGCAGCCGGGTCTTCCACCTTGAAAATCCCCTGCTTCACTCCTGCTTCAATGATTGTGCGCATTTTGTTGTCAACCACCTGGTGCTTCGAAAAACCCTCATGAATCTTCTTCCCTACATACCGAAACTTCTGTGACCCATAGAGGATGTAGTCAGCCAAGGAACGATTGTCTCGCACGATGTGCTCAATCAACCTCTCTATCGCCTTCAAGAACTCAGCCATTTGCTCGTTCGGGGCGGCACTGGAGAACTTGATCGCGTTGATCCTGGCATTGGCCGAAGCCTCTAGACGATCAACCATTGCATCGATAAGCGCTTCTTTGTCGGCGAAGTCATTATATAGTGTGCCGACACTGATCCCGACCTCGCTGGCGATTTCCTGCATCGTCGTCTTGTCTATGCCAAACTTCTTGATCAATGCATCAAAGGCATCAAGGATGGCTTCTTTCCGTTGGGCTTGCTTGCGTTCGTTCTTCATACTGGACCTTCGTTCTTCGTACTGAACTAATGAACCTTTCATTCACATACTCAGTTATCGGATAAATGTTTCAAAAAATCAAGAAGAATTTTGAAAAAAGACGAGCACAACTGCCATCGAAAGCCGAGTACTCTTCCTATCTGACTGAATTCCAACGAATTAGCTGCCGAACTGGGCATCAACCCCGAGAGAAGAGGCAGCACCAGAGAGTGAGATAGTCGACCGCCCGATCAGGACAATTGGAGATGAAAGCCCTCGGGGTCTTGTGGAAACTTTAGAATTCGAGTCGCTGGTTTTCTTCTCCGCTTGAAGGGTGGTGTTAGCTTCCGGAGTATCCTTTCAGTGTGCAGCGCGCGTGATGTCATTCGCATTGCCGTTGTCGAGGTCTTAAATCCGGCTCACTCGGGGGGAGCGAGCCGGATTTAAGACCTCGACAATCTACCCAAACCGTGTCTTAGCTCAACATCCCTTCGTGTCCAGGTTCACCTAACAATAAGCAATTCGTCCTATATGGCAGTTCTAAAATATTACACTACTCCCAGATATCTCACGGCTACCGCCGTGACTATCCATATATCAGCAACATGCAAAGTGCGTGTTTTCACTAACGGCGTCTGTGACAGAATTGTGCCAGCCAGCAAATACCTGCCGAGAATCTGGCGGAATACCGGGACTCGAAGCTAAGTCCTACTTTTCGTCTGCAAGTCGTAGTCGATATCCGACCCCGGGTTCAGTGATGATGAGATCAGGGCTGCTGGGATCGCGTTCCAGTTTCTTGCGAAGTTGGGCTATGTAAACGCGAAGATATTGTGATTGGTCGACTGCCTGAGGCCCCCAAATTTCTTTCAGCAACTGCCGTTGAGTGACGACCTTGCCGGCATGTTGTGCAAGGATTCTCAGCAATTCGTATTCCGTAGCCGTGAGACGAACAATCTCGCCACGAATTGACACGGTCCGATCTGTGAAATCGACTTGGAGATCAGCCGTGCGTAACACGGGTTCTGCAACGGCCGACTGTTTGTGCCGTAATGCAACTCTCAAACGAGCTAGTAGTTCCGGCACTCCGAAGGGCTTGGTCAGATAATCATCGGCTCCCGCATCTAGGAGAGCGACCTTATCCGTCTCGGAGTCTTTCACGGTGAGAACGATCACCGGCACGGGGGACCACTCCCGTAGTCGTTTGAGGACCACGGATCCGTCCATGTCTGGCAAACCGAGATCGAGGATGATTAGCTCCGGCCGCTGAGTAGCGGCTGCGACGAGACCATCCTGGCCGGTACCGGCCTCGATGTATGTGTGGCCTTCTGCTTCAAGGCTGATCTTCAGGAAGCGTCTAATGGCCAATTCGTCATCGATAACCAAGATCCTAACGCCGGTCATAGACTATCCTTGTCTTGTGGCATTTGTGGCTGTTGCTCAATTGGCAAGGTAATCGTGAAGCAGGTGCCACCAGAGGGACGATTGCTGACAATAACTGTTCCGCCATGTACTTCGACAATCCCCTTTGTGATTGACAAACCGATACCAGCGCCCCCGGATGGAGATCCGGGAACGCGATAGAACATCTCGAACAGATGCGGGATAGAAGCTTCAGGCAAACCCGGCCCGTTATCAGACACAGTTAATTGGAGACTGCTACCAGTAGCTCTCGCCTCGATCTCAACGGTCGTTCCGGGAGCAGTATAGGTGGCGACATTGAGCAGCAGATTCGACAGAGCCTGTTGAAATAACTGGAAATCCACCCGAACCAGCGGCAAATTCTCAGCGATCCGCGTGACGACATTGTGGCCGGATAGAGTTGTCTTCTGCGAGTCCAGCACTACAGATATGAGGTCACCTACTTCGTGCCAATCCCTTTTCAAGCTCAGCTTGCCGGAGCTAAGACGCGACATGTCCAACAGGTTCGAAACGACTCGATTCAACCGCTCTCCGTTCTTGATGATTTCATCTGATAGCTGCTGGCGGCTGGCAGGATCGGAAGCAATCTGGTTGTTTGAAAGTGCGGAGGCGTTTCCGATAATGGCGGTGAGCGGTGTACGAAGTTCATGGGACACTGAATTGAGGATAGTCTGGTACAATCGCTCGGACTCTGCCAACTGCTGCATCTGTCGAGACTGCTCTTGAAGAAGCTCACGTTCAACTGCGATGGCGAGCTGTCTGCAAACGGAAGAGAGCAGATTGCGCTCATCTTGCATCAATAGATTATTTGTCTTTGGACGATAAGCCAGAACGCCGACAGTCTCCGTTGGTCCCACGAGAGGTAAGAAGAGCGCACCGGCATCGGGAAGCGTGTCTGTCGACCATCCGGCATCCTTTCGATTATCAAATGCCCATTTGGCAACAGCCCACTCTTTATCGCTAATCATCCACGTCGCGACGGCGACAGAATCCTTCTGCAAACCGCCGTCCGATCCTCTCAAAAAGACAGTATAGTCACCGCTCAGAGATGACCCCATCCTTTCAGTTACGGCGCGAGTGAGTTCTCCCTTGTCACGCGCTCCGACAATTGCCTTGACGATTTCATACAAAGTTTCCGTCCGTTTCTCTCGAATCCGAAGCATGTTTTCCCGCCAGCGGATACGATTCGTCAGGCTACCGGTTATCAGCGCAGCCACCAGATAGGCCACGCACATTATCACGTCTTCCTGTTTTGTGATGGCAAATGTGCCATGCGGAGGAATGAAGAAGAAGTCCCAGATGAGCGCACTCAAGATCGCTCCGAAAAGAATCGGTCCCAGCGAGAAGAAGAGACTCATGGCAAGTATGGCCAGCAGAAACAAGAATCCGACCGAGTGATATCCGATCACCGGGTACAGGAAATTACCCAGCAATGCTACAACCGCCACGACATCCAATACCCACCAGTATTCATAAAGCGCCGACCACGGGCCTTTGAATCTCGTTTTCCATTTCCCTGCGGATTGAAGTTTGTCCGGCCTGAGAACGTGAACGTCAAAGGTACCACGCTTGCGAACCAAGCGGTCCAGAAGTGTCCCGCCGAATAGCATATCCTTCAGCCAGCGGCGAGTGGGTCGACCGACCACCATCTGTGTCACTCGCCGCTGATCCGCTACTCTTTGCAGGGCAGCGACTATATCAGGATCGGCGGTCGTCACCACTTCTCCGCCAAGTTCTTTTACGAGTGTCAGATTGCGTGTAAGGGTTGTTTGATCTTGTTTGTTTAGCAATTTGCCGGTATCGACGTTAACGGCTATCCAAGGCGCCTCAAGGTTGAA
>CAIYYT010000238.1 GCA_903930455.1 uncultured bacterium
GCCACGGCAATCGGTTCGCGATTACATTTCGAGATTCGTGACGGCAAAACCGCCGTTGATCCCGCCGATTGGCTTAGACGATGACGACTGCGAAAACACAGACTCTGCTCCCACAAGCCGAACTCTATGAGCGACTCTGCCGCCTTTTCCATGAAAATCGCTTGCCGTCATCGCTGTTGTTCGCCGGCAAAAAAGGGGTCGGCAAATGGGTGGTTGCCAATCTTCTGGCCAAGACAATCACCTGCCAGAATCCTGCCGACAACTTCTGCGGTGAGTGCGCCTCCTGCCGACAGGCCGCTGCCTTCTGCCATCCTGATATTTACTACCTGTTTCCGCTCCCCAAGGACGAAGACAAGGCCGACAAGCTTTATCTTCCCTACTTGCAGCAGAAACAGGAGCGACCGTTTTCCGATGCCTCCGATGATGTCACCAGTTTTATCACCATCGACAACATCAGGAAATTCCAGAGCAATCTGTCACGGCATCCGAGTTTGTCGAAATACAAAGTCGGGATCGTCTACGAGGCCGAGCGAATGCTTCCCGCTACGATGGATTCTCTCTTAAAGACGTTAGAGGAACCCCCTCGCGATTCGTTCCTGATTGTCTGTACCGATCAACCTCGCTTTTTGCTGGCGACAATTCGTTCGCGCTTGCAGCGGGTCAGTTTTCCGGCGTTGGAATCAGAGTTTGTGGCGTCGTATTTGAAGCAGAATTTCGAAATCCCGGAGAAGGAAGTTGGAATCGTCACCCGCTTTGCCGCCGGTGCGTTATACAATGTCGAACAGCTCGTGGAGAAAGCATTTTTTGAAGCGCGCGAAACCGCGTTTGATTTGCTGACCAATGCGGTCACCATGCCGGCGTCTGATCTTGTCGTCAAATGCTCCGGCAATACCGCGCTCGAAAATCGCGAAAAAGTGGAACGACTTCTGATTCACTGGCAGAGCATGCTGCGCGATCTGATGGTCATCAATGCCTTGCCCTTGCAAACGGGTATCGATCCGTCGCAAGCGCTAATCAACTTCGACTATGCCGACCGCTACTTAGAACACCGCGATCGATTTGCTTCATTGCAGCGGGTGGAACAACAAATTGACAAACTGGAACAGGTGCGCTCCGAGTTACGCCGCAACGTCAACCCCAAAATGGCAGCAATCAGCTTCCTCGTGCAATTGAATCAACACTAAACAGGGCCGTGCGCATACGTAGGCTACGCTATAATATGGCGCGAATAATGCTATTCGCGATGTCAAAGAACAAGCGAACCTCGACCTGCGTTTCCTGATACGGATGAACAGTCTGTGCGGTCTCGCTGTGTCGTTCGAAGATTGTCCAGGGTCGCCGTTTTCGCGGGAATGGCCGGCGCCGCTGACACGCACTCCTGAGTAGAACCCAAGGCACGGACAGGACAAGAGATTCTTGCGACACAGTTTGACCGACTCATCCGAAACTCATAAGAAGAGTCGGAAACGCGAACGGGTTGCGGGGAAAAGGGGACGCTCCTCCATAAAGTCATCGACATCGCAAACGTCCGCTATTGTAGCGATGTCGATCGGACTCACGGTTGTCACGATACGCTCTATTACTGGGTTCCGGTTGACGGC
>CAIYYT010000239.1 GCA_903930455.1 uncultured bacterium
GATTTTGCTGGATAGTGTTGGCTGCAATCTTACTGCCGGTAACAGTGGAATCGGCAAGATCAGCGCCAGTTACCGTGCCATCCTGAATGTTGGCTCCGGACAACGCCGAAGCTGACAGATGCTCACTATGAATCGCTCCAGCGGCAATCTTGCTACTCGTTACGGCCGAATCGGCGAGATGATTTTGCTGGATAGTGTTGGCTGCAATCTTACTGCCGGTAACAGTGGAATCGGCAAGATCAGCGCCAGTTACCGTGCCATCCTGAATGTTGGCTCCGGACAGCGCCGAAGCTGACAGATGCTCACTATGAATCGCTCCAGTGGCAATCTTGCTACTCGTTACGGCTGAATCGGCGAGATGATTTTGCTGGATGGTGTTGGTTGCAATCTTACTGCCGGTAACAGTGGAGTCGGCGAGCTTGTCGCCGGTGAGTGAGCCATCGACTACCTTTGCGCCAGTCACGGAGGATGCGGCGATGTGCTCCTGATGAACAGCGCCGGTCGCAAGCTTGCCACTGGTGATTGCGGCGTCAGCGATCTTGGCGCCGGTGAGTGAACCATCGACGATTTTGGCGCCAGTCACGGAAGATGCGGCAATATGCTCCTGATGGACAGCACCAGTCGCAAGTTTACTCCCCGTCACAATTGAATCGGCGAGATTGCGGGCAGCAAGGCTTCCGTTATTGATATCGCTGGAGTCAATTTCCAGTGGAGGTAAACGATTGGGATCAAATACGCCTGACACAATTTCCGCAGCATCGATGTGCATCGGATGATGCGCCGTCTGGTCGGCGTTGTGCCCGGCAACAGCGGTAGCAATCTTACTTGAGTCGGCGAAGTGGTCGGCAGGATATCCGCCGAGATTCTGGCTGTTGCGCGCCAGAAAAGTATATACCGACGCGGCTATTAGAAGCCGTGGCTTAAATTCCGGTTTCGAGTCGCAGGCGATCCCCAGATATAGAGGATAGCTTTCGAACAAATCGGCCGGAAACGGTTGCGCCTGCCCGAGATAGGCATGCACCAGCCCGTGTCCGGACACCAGACTAAGAGTCTCGCTCCAGAGGACTACACCCGCAACCGAATCAGCATAGATGCTGAAAGTAAGTTGATGCGTGCCATCGGAATACGGCACGCCGTTTGAGTCAGTTAGACTCCCTTGATAGTTTAGAATTGGATTGATGGCGCCGTAGGAACCTGCCCAGGCTGTGACCAACAAAAATGTAATAAAGCAGACGATAGCGCTTGGTCTCAAGCTCACCTCCAGGAAGACTTGCCACAGTATGTAGCCTAAGATATGACATTTCTCGAAAAATCCAAGCGATTTGTGACTTCCTCGACACAAAAGGCCACACTCCAGCCACTCTCTTGCAGTCTATCCTTCTGTCAGGCAACAAAATATCCTCCGGCATGCAACATGTTCATCTTTTCTACAGGAATGAATCGGGAAACCATAGCAAGAGAGGATATCATGTTCAACAAGATCAAATTCGCAACCGGGCTGATAGTGATGGTGGTCATGACCGCTGCCATGTTTGGCCTGTCACTCAAGTCACGTCACATCAATAGCGATCAATCGCTAAATAATCTAGCGCCCACACACGGTTCGGAAGCCGTGATGTCAACCGCCGTCGCCAAGGAGCGATTTGACTACGGTCCCGACACCAATCCGGTCTCGGAAGTGCAGGTCTACGATGATGATCTCTGTGGCGCGCTCGCTTCCGGCTCTGTCAGCGATTCTCAGGATTTGGCCGCACTCGACTCGTTTGATTTCGGCACGGTGCGTGATGTCAAGATCGACGGCGACCGTGTGTTGCTCGCTACCGCCGGTGGCGTGATCGAGTACTACCCAGAGGATTCGAGTTTTCTGCTATACAGCGATCGACAGGGATTGACTGATCATGATTGTTATGCTCTGACAGTTGATGACGGCGAGATATACGTCGGCACCTCCAATGGTGTCTACTACATCAGTGAATGCGGTGAAGTGATGCCGATCTGGAGAGAAATCGCGGACACTGTCACAGTAATCAAATCATTCGACAGCAGATTCTATGTCGGCACCAAGTTTTCCGGTCTCTTCGTCTCCAACTGGGATACTATCGACCAAATCCTGCCGGCGAAATCGGTAGTTGATGTCTCCAAGAACGCCTTTGGTTTGTGGGTGTTGACTGCCGACGCTGGGTTGCTCAACTGTCAGGGGGATGGTTGGAAGCGACGCTATTTGAAAAACGATTCTACTGCCCTGGCCGCTGCCAACTGCCTAAACACAGCCTTCCAACAGCCGTGGCTGGGCACTCAAAGGGGGGCGTACTTTTTCAACGGCGGCATCTGGACGCTGGTTGATTCGTCAAAGGGGTTGTTTGACCAGAACGTGACGGCGATCGCCAAAGGTGCGACGTTCGCCTACATCGGAACGGCCAAAGGGGGAGTTTTCTCCTACTACGACGGCGCGCTGTCACCGCTGGACTGGAGCGAGGGTTTGGAAGTTGCCGCCCTCGACGTTCAGAATGGCGCGTATCTGGTCGGTCTGCAAAAGGGTGGCGCGATTTTCAAACCCGCAAAGGGGGAATCCTACAACATCCTCGACATCATCCGCAA
>CAIYYT010000240.1 GCA_903930455.1 uncultured bacterium
ACAATGACTTCGCGGTACAGATCATCCAACTGCATGCTTAAGAAACCTTTCACATTGCTTCAGGCTTTCCAGCAGGATGTCAATTTCTTCCTTCTGGTTGTAGACGTAGAAACTTGCCCTGGCGGTGGAGTTGACCCCCAAGCGCTGCATCAATGGCTGTGCGCAGTGGTGACCGGCGCGAACCGCGATATTGGCGAAATCAAGAATAGAGGCGACGTCGTGGGAGTGTATGTCCTTGTAGTTGAAAGAAAACAAAGCACCGCGGTGTTTCGGTGTCTTAGGACCATACAATTCAAAACCTTCGGTTGACAGCAATCGATCAAGCGCGTACTCGGTAAGCTCACTTTCGTGTGCGATGATGTTCTCCATGCCGAGCCCCTGCAGATATTCGATCGCCTTGGCGAAAGCGATAACTCCCGCGATGTTCGGTGTACCAGCTTCAAATTTGTAGGGGAGTTCGTTCGTGGTGAAACCGTCGTAGCGAACATTTTCTATCATGTCACCACCACCCTGATACGGCGGTATCTCCACGCCGATTTCCTGCTTCATATAGAGCACACCCACTCCGGTAGGTCCCAGCATTTTATGCGAGGAAAACGCCAGGAAATCACAATCGGTGCCCCGGACATCAAATCCAAAGTGTGGGACGAGCTGTGCGCCATCCATCAGCACGCGAGCGCCATGTTCATGCGCCAATTGACAGATGCCATCGATATCGTTTATCGTGCCCAACACGTTAGACATGCCGGTGATCGCTACGAGCTTGGTGCGCGAAGAGAACTTCGAGCGCAGATCAATCATGTCAAGACGCCAGTCCGGTGTCGAACGAACGTAAACCAGCCGTGCGCCAGTGCGTTCCTGCAGCATTAGCCAGGGCACCATATTCGAATGGTGCTCGAACTCGGAGAGAATGATTTCGTCTCCCTTGCCGATGAAGCGATCGCCGAAAGTACGGGCAACCAAGTTGATTGATTCGGTTGCTCCACGCGTGAAGATGATCTCTTTCGTCAGCCGCGCATTGATAAAATCCGCAACCGTCTCACGAGCGGCTTCATACTGAGCAGTAGCCACCGCGGACAGATGATAGATTCCCCGATGTACGGTGCCGTATTCAGTGCTGTAGAAGTCACGTTCGGCATCAATCACCACTCCGGGTTTCTGCGTGGTGGCGCCGTTGTCGAGATAGACCAATTCGCGCCCGTTGCGTACCTGCGCCGCAAAGATCGGGAAATCGGCTCTAATCTTTGTCGGATCAAAGGTCATGTTTGCCCCAGTTTGACAGCAACGCGTTCAGGCGCTGCTCATATGCTTGCTTTAGTGTTAATGACTGCACTCGCTCTGCCGCCTGTCTCAGAAATCCGTCGGCGAGCAGCATCTTCACTGTGCCTTTATCGATCCCGCGCGACCGGAGATAGAACATCTCCAGATCGGAGACCCTTGCCGTTGTCGAACCATGCGAACAACGAACATCGTTTGCGCCGATTTCCAATTTCGGTGAACTGTTGACCGACACACCCTCGTTTAGAACCAGATTGCGATTCTTCTGATAGGCGTCGGAGCGTTGTGCATCGGGTGCGATCGTAATCTTGCCGAGGTAGTTTGATTTTGATGTACCCGCCAGCGTGCCGACGTATAACAAGTCGGACTTGCAGTGACCAACGCGGTGATCCTGATATGTGAGCAGATTGAAGTTCTCCGCGTTATGCCCGACATAGACACCGCTGACTGTGGCCTTGCTCCCTTCGCCCGCAAACCGCAAATCGATTTCCATCTGATTCAATTTGCCCCCGGAATTGACAGTCACCAACTCGAGTTCGGAATCTTTCTCCAAATAGGCGCGCAGCGTCATCACGCTGCTAAGTTGCTCCGAGTATTCCTGATTCAGAAGCAGCGACAGCTTGCTGCCGGGCTTCAGCACGATATCGAGCGTGCCATTCTGGAATCCTCTGGCATCGACTGTCGCAAGAGCGTCCCAGACGAGTTCGGCTCGAGCGTTGTCTTCCAGAACCACCATACCGGCTAGCGACGTCATCCTCTCGTTGCCGCCGGTGAGCGTGAATATCTGGCGCGGTGTTTCAAGCGAGCCGTTGCGACAGACGTGCAGGTAGACCCCCTGGCTCAGGAACGCATGCGCCAGATGCGCGTACCTGCGAGGGGGGAAGTGACTGTTGAAAAAGTCAAGGCTGGCCGCCAGTTCTTCCGGCAGCATCACTGCGGCGTTTTCGAATGATCCGAAGAAGACGTTGGCATTGTCCCGCGTATCGCCTGTCGACAACGTTAGTCGCTCCGGCAATTTCGCGCTGTTCTCCGACGTTATCGTCTGCAACGTCGCCGAAATGCCGTTATCATTTCCGAATATCCGGAGATGCTCGGGACTCAGACCGCTGAAATCAAGCAGCCGGAAATTGACATACTTGAAATCCTCATCTTTGTTGGTCGGCGCCGGTGCCGCCAACGCCCGGGCAAGGCTCCCTTTGCGCCAGGGCGTCAGAATATCGCTGTTCGCCTGTCTAATAGATGTGGCCAAAGCCTCGGCATTAAACGGCGCGAACATATCTGTATCCCTACTGCGAACTTTGACTGCAACTGTCATTTATCCCACCGATCCTTCCATCTCCAACTCAATCAGCCGATTCATCTCAACCGCGTACTCCATCGGCAATTGCTTGACAATCGGTTCGATGAATCCATTGACGATCATCATCGACGCCTGATCCTCCGACAATCCCCGTGACCGCAGATAGAACAACTGCGTCTCGGAAATCTTCGAGACCGACGCTTCATGACTGATCGAAACATCCTCCTCGTCGATTTCCATGTATGGATACGTATCCGTGCGCGAGTGCTCGTCCAACAACAGGGCATCACATTCAACATTGGACTTCACCCCCGTGCAGCCTTTGGCAACCTTGATCAGGCCACGATAGGAAGCTCTGCCGGATCCCTTGGATATTGACTTGGAGGTGATCTTCGACGACGTGTTCTTGGCAAAATGCAGCATCTTGGCGCCCGCGTCCTGCAACTGATCGTCACCGGCAAACGCTACGGATAGCACTTCGCCTTTGGCTCCTTCACCCATAAGGTAGATAGACGGATACTTCATCGTTAGCTTAGAGCCGAGATTACAGTCCACCCACTCCATTGTGGCGTTTTCGTAAGCATAGGCGCGTTTGGTTACAAGGTTGTACACGTTTTTCGACCAGTTCTGAATGGTGGTGTAGCGTGCGCGTCCGCCCTTCTTCACGATGATCTCGACCACTGCCGAATGCAGCGAATCGGACGAGTAAGTCGGAGCGGTGCAGCCTTCGACGTAGTGGACAAACGCCCCTTCATCGACAATGATCAGCGTCCGCTCGAACTGCCCCATGTTCTCGGTGTTGATCCGAAAATAGGCTTGCAGCGGTATATCAACGGTCACTCCCGGCGGGACATAAATAAACGACCCACCCGACCAAACTGCCGAATTTAACGCCGCAAATTTGTTGTCGTTGTACGGTATTATCTTGCTGAAGTATTCCTTGAAGATATCCTCATGATCCCGCAGACCGCTTTCCGTATCGAGGAAGAGAACGCCGAGTTCCTCCCACTTCTTTTGCAGATTGTGATACACAACTTCCGACTCATATTGCGCGCCCACTCCGGCGAGATACTTCTTTTCCGCGTCGGGGATTCCCAATCGGTCAAACGTGTTCTTGATATCGGAAGGCACTTCGTCCCACGATCTTTCACTGCGGTCCGACGGCTTGACATAGTAATAGATGTTGTCGAAATCAATCGTCTCCAGCATTCCCTTGCCGCCCCATTTGGGCATCGGGCGCGACAAGAAATGCTCCAGCGCCTTCAGCCGATAATCGGTCATCCAACCCGGCTCGTTTTTCATCGCGGAAATCGTCTTAACGATCTCCGGATTTAGACCTCTTCCCGACTTGAAATTGTAGTTCTCGGGGTCATGAAATCCATATTTATACTCGCCGATGTCCAGCACTGGCGTCGCTTTCTGCTCTGCCATGATGACTAAACCTCCGCTGCAACTTTCTCTTCAGTGATCCAGCCGTAACCTCTGTCTTCAAGTTCCAGCGCCAGCTCGGGGCCACCGGTCTTGATGATACGGCCTTCCGACATGATGTGTACAAAATCTGGTTTGATATAGTTAAGTAGACGCTGGTAATGCGTGATGACTACCACCGCCATGTTTGGATTCATCAGTTTGTTGACGCCATCAGCGACCGCCTTGAGCGCGTCGATATCCAATCCGGAATCGGTCTCATCCAATAGCGCCACTTTTGGTTCAAGCACCGCCATCTGCAATATCTCGGCGCGTTTCTTCTCACCGCCGGAGAAACCGTCATTCAGATATCGATTGGCAAACGATTCATCGACACCGAGTGCCTTTAGTTTCTCCTTCAGGAAATTCCAGAATTTCAGGACGTTGATCCTCGCCCCAGTACCGTCACCGTCGTGATGCGCATTGTATGCCGTCCGCAGGAAATTTTGCAGCGTCACCCCCGGTACTTCGACCGGATACTGAAACGCCAGAAACAACCCCGCGCGTGAGCGGTCTTCCGGTTCCATTTCAAGAAGGTTCTTGCCATCCAGATACGCTTCCCCAGCCAACACCTTGTATTCCGGATGCCCCGCCAGCGCATAACAAAGCGTTGATTTGCCGGAACCGTTTGGCCCCATGATCGCATGGATTTCCCCCGCCTTCACACTCAGCCCGACGCCATTTAGAATCTGCTTGCCGTCAATCGAGACTTCCAGACTCTTGATTTCTAACAGTGGCTTATCTTTCATCATCAAATCCTCTTTACTATGGCTAACCGATTTCCTCTGTTGCAGTTCCTCAAAACTGACTGACTTGGTCAGATATGATGCTGAAAGTAGTACGGAGAGGGTGGGAAGGGCATTTGGATGAATGGAGAAGATTGATCCCCATTTACCGCAATCAGATCAGCTGTAGGTTAAAACCGCTTCGGTTTTGACATTTGCGCCGAAGTCGCTCCAACATACATCATTGGCGCTATATTTGTGAGGCTTGTAGGAGCGGCTTTAGCCGCGACGATTGCTGTAAATCATAGGGGAGGACGACTGCCACGCAAAGTCATGGGATCTGCGGTCTAGTTCACCAAGTATACCTGCTCCGCCACGAGAATCCACCTGTCCACCTTCTTCTCAAGCAACGAGAACCATTCCGCCCCACTCAGAGATCCCGACATCGCCTTCACACGAACAACCGCAACTGTCGTGTCCGAATTGAAGCCGACTCGAGAAATTCTGATGGTGCCATCCGACAAAGGGTATCGTTCGTAAAGCGCTGGCCACCAATCTATGGGTGAAAGAGTGCTGTCAACATCTCTGCTTGAAATCAGGTCGACCACAAGCGAATCGGTGAATCGCTCGCGATTGAGTCCGTAGCTAACTAGATTTGCGCTGTCAAAACTCCGAACGAGATCAGCAGAGAGCCTACTGGCGGCTTTCGTGTCTTTGAATTCTGGCGAGTCTCCTCGTGTGGCTTTCAAAGTGTTCTGGTACACGGTCACGTAGTAGGACAGATCACCGTGCCTTCTGAGAAGCGAATCATAGAGTGGTCCACATCTTCCCCCGTTCCGCACGATGTAATAAGCATCCGCCCCATACTTCTGAACCAGGGAGTCATAGTAGCGACGACTGGGAGCCGGGTCGTTTCCTGCACACCATGGCTCGAGAGGATAGCTCCTCATCGTCGAATCAAATCTGGCCAACCACTGTGCGTAACCCTCATCAATCTTGGTCGAATCTCCAGACTCGTCAGGACCAAGATAGGTTTCTCGGTGACCAGCGTTCCTTCGCATCTTCTCGGCTTTCAGCACCGCAGACATCACCCGATATTCCTCATCCCCAATCACGTCCTGCGGTGATGTCTTCTTCACAGAACTACCGCACGAGGGCAGCAGAAACACTCCAAACACTGCACCCAGCCAAAGCAATCTTCTCATTGTTTTCCTACCAAGTATGAATCTTTCATCCAAGATAATCTCTGATTCGTCAAGCGCAAGATGAATTCAGGCGTGCGTGACGGAAATCAGGTCGCGACCCCGTTGGAATCGGGGCGAACGGCTGAAGTCGCTACTACAGTTGTCCTTGGCAAAGCTCTTCCCCCAATACTGTGCGCGGCAGTCGTCCTCGCCTGCCGCGTCCTTGTTGCTCCTTCATGTCTATCTGATATATTGCGCCTATGGTAGTCCGCAAGCGACTTGATCTTGACGGTAGCGGTCTGTGTCACGACGACAGTAGTGGACTGGTTGCCGCTGTTTCAGCAAGCAGAATTGGCAAGATTAGTCCTTCACAGATTCTCTGAATCTGCCAGCATCTTTCGTTCATCAGTCGTCGCATACGCGTTGATGCCCTCTCACCTTCACGCTCTTGTTGGCTTCCAGGAAATCCGCACTCTTTCGCAATTCATGCGCAGCTTCAAGAGCCTCTCGTCGAAGGACGTGAAAGGCCACCCTTCATCAGAGATTGTTGACAGGCTCTCAAGAAACGGAGGCTTTGCCCTGTGGCAGCCGCGTTTCGATGATTTGCTGATCTATTCTGAGGAGCAGTTCAAGATAAAGGTCGAATACATTCACACCAATCCCGTCAGAGCAGGTCTGGTGGCTGAGCCAGTTGACTACCTTTACTCCAGCGCCAGAGACTGGCTTCTTGGAGATCAAGGGCTGGTCCTAATTGACAAATCGTTCACATGGACAAAATAGACATCTGGAGAAGAGCAATGACGCGGCAGGCGAAGACGACTGCCGCGCACACAACTATTTTCGACTGTCTCGAATATTCTCAGCACAAAACAGGCCACACCCTCTCGAGTGTGGCCTGCCAATCCTCAGCGACGAGCGAATTTGTTCTTGACAAAGTGGCTCCAATAAGCTAGGTTACGCATATCGATTATCTTTAACCCGAGAGGTTTTCACGCTTAGGAGGCGTTATTATGAGAAGGTCTATTTTTATCGCATTTGCATTTCTTGCATTGTTGCTAGCCTCAACGTCGCTCAATGCCGTCACACTGCAGTTGATCAGTCATCAAGGCCGACTTACCACTCCAGCCGGTGCCCCGGTTACCGACGGCGCATACCTGATCAAGTTCCAGATCTATTCCGACAGTCTTGCTGGAGTTGTTCTCTGGAACAGCGGCTTCCAATCGGTACAGGTTACCAATGGCTTGTTTACGTACATTCTGGGAAAGGACGTCCTCTTTCCCGCGAATCTCTTCACCGTGAGTCCTGACCGCTGGCTCGGAATCACTGTGGGCGTTGATCCGGAGATGACGCCGCGCACAAGAATGGTTGGCTCAGCGTATGCCCTGCACGCGTTCAACGCCGGTGATGTTTCGGACAATATCATCACCAGCGCAAAGATCACCAACGGCACGATTGTAGATGCCGACGTCAATGCCGCTGCAAACATTGCCGCGACCAAGATTTCCGGCACCGCGGCCACTCTATCAGCCACTCAGACATTCACCGGCGCCAATATCTTCGACGGGAACTTGTACTCCAGCGACAGTTCAATGCTCGCAAATGCTAATGGCGTAGAATTCGGTCGCGCCACATCTCCGGTTGGAACTTCATTGATCTCCCTGGACCGCGCTTACGCAACAAATCAATCACGGATGGGGATTGACCTCAATATTGCCAATTCCTCCAATGGATCATTGATGGGAGTCTATTCGAGAATTGAACACTCTACGGCCGGCACTGCTGGAACGGCTTACGCGGTCTACGCCCAAGCCTACTCAGACGGAGTCAATAGAATCGGAGTTTATGGACATGCCGAAGCGCAAGATCCCGCTATCACGACCGGCAATTCGTATGGGCTTTATGGCACTGCCTCCGATGGTACCACTGCCTATGGCGTCTACGGTGCCGCGTCGTCCGCGACGAGTAATTGGGCAGGATATTTCAGCGGCAATGTCGATGTCACCGGCACACTCTTAAAGGGTGGAGGAGCGTTCAAGATCGACCACCCGCTTGATCCCGAAAACAAGTACCTGCAGCATTCGTTTGTTGAATCACCGGACATGATGAACATCTACAACGGCAACATCGTCACCGACGACAAGGGATTCGCCACGGTCGAAATGCCGACCTATTTCGATGCGCTCAACCGTGATTTCCGCTATCAGCTTACGGTCATTGGTCAGTTTGCGCAGGCAATCGTCGCGGAAGAGATCAACGACGGTCGTTTCGTGATTCAGACTGACAAGCCGAATGTCAAAGCCTCCTGGCAAGTCACCGGCATTCGTCAAGACAAGTGGGCAAATGCCAATCGCATTCAGGTCGAGCTTGACAAGCCGACTGATCAGCGCGGCAAGTACGTTCACCCAGCCGAGTGGAATCAACCGCAGGATAAGGGGATCGACTGGGAGAATACCAAAGCGGCGCGTGACACCCGTGAAGAACAGCGCTGAGGGGCGGGGTTGATATGGCAAAATTATTTCGAAATCGAACCTGGGTTTCCCACCCGCACCGTCGGGAGTTCTTCACATTACTCCTTTTGTTTATTGTGTGCATGGCAAGCGTAGCCATTACGCTGGCAGACAGCACCGCGCCCAAAGCAGGTGAGCAGCTGAAATGGCAAGTCGTCTCTGGCGGCGGAACAACCGTCAGCTCGTCGACCAATTACCGTCTGTCGACAACCGTCGGACAGACCGCGGTTGGATCGGGATCATCGACGAGCTACAAAGCCAATCAGGGATTCCAACAGAGCTTTGCTGTGACGTACAAGTGCGGTGATGCTAACGGTGATGGTAGCGTTGATATCTCCGATGTCGTTTTCTTGATCGCTTACATCTTCTCCGGCGGGTCGGCGCCATCGCCATTGCTTGCCGGTGATGCCAACTGCGACAGCACAGTCGATATCTCGGACGTGGTTTATCTGATTGCGTATATCTTCTCCGGTGGGTCAGCGCCGTGCCACTTTTGTAAGTAAATAGGGGACTGGTCAAATAAGACAAGTCACGTCCAGCGATTGCCGGGCGTGACCTGCGAATCCTCGGCGCCGAGGCGCTTGGCTTTTGCAGGAGACTTAGATGCCGGTGAATACGGCCCCGGTCTTGCGGATGATGTCGAGGATGTTGTAGGATTCCCCCTTTGCGGGTTTGAAAATCGCGCCACCCTTTTGCAGACCGACCAGATACGCGCCATTCTGAACGTCGAGGGCGGCAACTTCCAAACCCTCGCTCCAGTCCAGCGGT
>CAIYYT010000241.1 GCA_903930455.1 uncultured bacterium
CTGATGAAGAAGATGGGTGTCACCATCGGACACTTCGACTTGATCGAAGGCAACGAGGCATTCAGCGTACAGGCGTTGGCCGACGGCAAGGCGCTCGGGTGGGATTGGAACCGCGTCAATGTAAACGGCGGCGCGGTGGCGCTTGGTCATCCGATCGGCGCTTCCGGTGCGCGTATCCTTACGACGTTGATCTATGCGTTGAAGGATCGCGGCAAGAAAAACGGCCTGGCGACGCTCTGCCTTGGCGGTGGTCATGCTGTGGCATTAGCGATTGAATTGATGTAATACTGGTTAACTGGGAGATTGCCATAATGGAGATAAAATATGTTGCAGTAGCCGGCGCCGGCACGATGGGCAGCGGCATCGCGCACGTTTTTGCGGCCAAGGGATTCAATGTCACGCTGCTTGATACGACGGAGGACATGGTCAAGCGTGGTGTAGAGACAATCAGGGGAAATCTCGCCCGGCAGGTCAAGAAGGGTTTGATTACCGAGGAAGAACAAAACGCTACGATGAGTCGAATCAAAGCCACGACCGACACGCGAACATTGAGTGGTTCACATTTGGTAATTGAGGCCATTTTCGAGGATTTGCAGATCAAGACACGCTTCTGGTGCGACGTTGACAAAGTCTGCCCACCGGAAGTGATTTTCGCTTCCAACACGTCTTCTCTGCCGATCACACAGATCGCTGCAGCCACCAGCAGAAAAGACAAGTTTATCGGCATGCACTTTATGAACCCGGTGCCGCTCATGAAACTGGTTGAGGTCATTCGCGGCATGGCGACCAGCGATGAAACTTGTCATTCGATCAAGAACCTGTGTCTGACGCTGGGTAAGACGCCGGTTGAAGTCAACGACTATCCCGGTTTTGTCGCCAACCGTATTCTCATGCCAATGATCAACGAAGCGATCTTCACGCTGATGGAAGGCGTTTCTTCTCGGGACGAGATCGACACCGTGATGAAGTTAGGCGCCAACCATCCGATGGGTCCGCTGACTTTGGCCGATTTCATTGGACTGGATGTTTGTTTGGCGATCATGGAAACGCTTTACCAAGGCTACAGCGACTCCAAGTATAGGCCCTGCCCGCTGCTGCGCAAGATGGTGCAGTCGGGGTGGCTTGGTCGCAAAACCAAGAAGGGTTTCTACGACTACGAATAGAGCAGGTCGCTGTTGAATTTGGTCATAAGGGGTACACGCGCGTGTGCCCCTTGTTGCTTGACTTTGATAGCGAACATTTGTTAATTGGTTGGCCGGTGTGGGCACGGCATGCCACGCGGCCTTTGACTCGAAAACAGAGCATTTGACATAGGCGAACTAACAATGGATTTCAACTTTTCTGAAGACCAGATTTTGATGCGCGATGCGGCTCGCGAGTTTGCCGAAAAGCGACTCAAGCCGATTGCGGAAAAGCTTGACGCCGAATCCCATATGCCGGCGGAGCTGCTAAAGGAGACCGCTGAGCTCGGCTACTATGGCCTGCTGGCGCCAGAAGAATACGGCGGCCTCGCGGTCGACACACTCAGCTATGCGCTGGTGATCGAGGAGCTCTCGAAGGCTTGCGCAGCTTTGTCCGTTGGAGTTTCCGTGCAGAATTCACTGGTGATCAAAGCTATCGCCAGGTATGGCTCCGCTGAACAGAAGAGCAAGTATCTGCCCAAGTTGGCAGCAGGGGAGTATATCAGCTCCTATTGTCTGTCGGAGCCGGGAGCCGGCACTGACGCCGGAGCGCTGCAATGCCGCGCCATTAGATCGGGGAACGATTTTGTGTTCAACGGCACGAAGAGTTGGGTGACCTCGGCAGGTTATGCATCGATCTTCCTTGTGTTTGCCATTACCGATCCAGCGAAGGGACGGAAGGGTATCTCTTGCATCATCGTTGAAAAGGATGCCAAGGGAATGAACCTCGGCCAGCCAGAAAAGAAGATGGGTCTAAGAGCTTCCGATACTCGTGAAGTATCGTTTGTCGACTGCAAAGTCCCGGCCACGCAATTACTCGGTGAAGAAGATCACGGGTTGAAGGTGGCTTTCTCGCTGCTGGAAGCAGGGCGTGTCGGTATTGCTGCACAGGCGCTCGGGATTGCCGAAGCGGCATTTGCCGAAGCCGTCTCTTATGCTCGCGAACGCAAGCAGTTTGGACAAGCGATTATCGAGTTTCAGGCAACGCAGTTCAAGCTCGCCGAGATGGCAACCCGCATCGACGCCTCAAAGTTGCTGACCTATCGGGCGGCAACGCTGTATGACACCGGCGAACCGCATGTCAAGGAGATCTCCATGGCGAAGCTGTTTTCATCGCAGACGGCAAACTATGTCGCCAACGAGGCAGTACAGATACATGGTGGATATGGCTACGTCAAGGAGTACCCCGTAGAGCGTTACTTCCGCGACGCCCGTATCACCGAGATTTACGAAGGAACCACTGAAGCGCAGAAGATGGTGATATCGCGTGTGCTCATGCAAGAGACACAACGCTGATGTTTGCCGATTCTGAATACACCGGGTTCCGCGCGGAGGTCAGAGCCTTCTGCGAATCGGAGATCGCACCTTTGGCTGCCAAAGCCGACGAAGAACAGATATTCCCAAAAGAGAATCTGGAGAAGCTGCAGGAAAAGGGCTGGTGGAAGATCCAACTGCCCAAAGAGTACGGCGGCCTCGACTATAACACCGTTCAGTATTCAATCATCGTCGAGGAATTGTGTCGCGTCTGTGGTTCCACGGGATTGACAGTTGCCGCACATAACTCGCTTGGTGTCGGACCGATCTACAATTTCGGCACGCCTGCACAGCGCGACAAGTATCTCAAGACAAGTGCGTCAGAGGCTGTGCTGGTTGCATTCGGACTAACCGAGCCGCAAGCCGGTTCAGATGCCGGCGGCACGCAGTCGGTCGCCGTCCGTGACGGAGATCACTATGTTCTCAACGGCACCAAGTGTTGGATAACTTCCTCAAATCTCTGCAAGTACGCCATCGTCACCGCTCGCACTGATAAGAGTGGCGGTGTCAAAGGCATCTCGTCGTTTATTCTTGAGAAGGGAATGCCCGGCTTTTCGATTGGCAAAAAAGAGAACAAGATGGGTTGTCGTGGTTCCGATACGGCTTTTATGCACTTCGACGATGTCCATGTGCCGCTAGAGAACCGCATGGGTGCGGAGGGAGAGGGTTTCAAGCAGTTCATGATTACGCTGGACGGCGGACGCATCTCTATCGGCGCTATGGCGCTTGGTCTGGCGGTCGGCGCCTTTGATGTCGCTGCGAAATATGCGGCCACGCATAAACAGTTCGGCAAACCGATCGGCGAGTATCAAGCGATTCAATGGAAGCTGGCTGATATGGTCACTCGTATAGAGGCGGCTCGCGGATTGATATACGGCGCCAGTGTGATGAAAGATAAGAAGCTGAATTTCTCAACGCAATCGGCGATGGCGAAACTCTACGCCTCCGAAGTGTGCAACTTTGTCACTTTCGAAGCGATAGGGGTGTTGGGTGGCGACGGTTACTCACCCCGGTATCCGGTTGAGAGAATGTATCGCGATATGAAATTGACTGAAATCGGCGAAGGCACTTCCGAAATACAACGAATGGTCATCGCTCGTGCAATACTCAAATCCATCAAAGTAGATGCTTAATCTGAGGTAGGAGGATATATGGCTTTCGAAAAAGTTGACAAGATTTGGATGAACGGTCAGTTTGTCAACTGGGATGACGCGAAGATCCACGTGCTTTCACATGTCATCCATTACGGAAGCAGTCTCTTCGAGGGAGTGAGATGCTACAATACGAAGAAGGGCACAGCCGTATTCCGTCTGGACGATCACACCAAGCGGTTGTTCAATTCGTGCAAAATCTACAAGATGAAAATTCCCTTTACGTTCGAGCAATTAAACGAGGCGCAACTGGAGTTGATTCGCATCAACAAGATGGATAGCTGCTACATCCGTCCGTTGGTCTATCGCGGTTACAGCGCTCTAGGCGTCGATCCGACCGGCTGTCCAATCGACGTTGCGATTGCGACCTGGAAGTGGGGAAAGTACCTCGGCCCCGATGCATTGGAGAAGGGGGTTGATGTCTGCGTATCCTCATGGAATCGGATGTCGCTGAATACATTTCCGGCGATGGCCAAAGCCGGCGCGAATTACATG
This sequence comes from uncultured bacterium, assembly GCA_903930455.1. Taxonomy (GTDB): domain Bacteria; phylum Zixibacteria; class MSB-5A5; order CAIYYT01; family CAIYYT01; genus CAIYYT01. The sequence continues at coordinate 4,142 of CAIYYT010000241.1, forward strand.
AACAGCCAGCTTATCAAACTCGAAGCCATTCAAAACGGCTATGTTGAGGGCATCGCACTTGATCACAACGGTATGGTGTCCGAGGGTTCGGGCGAGAACATCTTCCTCTACTATGACGGCATGTTGCTGACGCCGCCATTCAATGCCTCGATCCTGCCTGGTATCACCCGTGCTACCGTGATCACACTGGCGCGCGAAATGGGGATTGAAGTCTGGGAACGCAACATCCCACGCGAGATGCTCTATCTTGCTGATGAAGTATTCCTGACCGGTTCCGCCGCGGAGATTTCGCCGATTCGCTCGATTGATCGTATTCAGGTCGGTGAAGGCGCCGCCGGACCGATCACCAAGAAGTTGCAGCAGGCGTTTTTTGACGTGATCGAGAATGGTAACGACAAGCACGGATGGCTGACGTTCGTGAATAAGAAGTAGGCGGCAACCAAACGCGGTTACTTCTGATGATAAAATCGTAGGGGCGCGGAGACCGCGCCCCTATGTGTTGATACGGACAGGGGACTCAGATGAAAATCGCCCTCGGAGCTGATCACAAGGGTTACGCTCTCAAAGAAGACATCAAAGCTTTCCTCACCAAACAGGGTTATGAAGTCATCGACTTTGGCACCGACTCCGAAGAGTCAACCGACTATCCGGACTATGGTATGCGCGTTGCTCACTCGGTGGCCAATCATGAATCCGATCGCGGCATCACTGTCTGCTGGACGGGGAACGGCATGAACATGGTAGTGAACAAGCTGCCGGAGATTCGTGGCGCATACGCTCTCACCGAAGAGATGGCTCAGCTGTCGCGCCAGCACAATGACGCGAATGTCCTGACGCTTGGTTCCAAATGGGTGACGCCGGAGTTAGCGGAGAAGATCGTCAAGGTGTGGTTGGAGACAAAGTTTGAAGGGGGAAGGCACGCAAATAGGGTGAAGAAGTTTTCGATCTAGAAGAAGCGCTTGAGAATTTGACCCGGTCATGTTCGCATACCGGGGATGTCGTCATAGCGGAGGGTAGCATGGAGTTGTTGAGTCGGGCGTTGTGGCCAGAGTCCGTAACGGATATTGTTCTAACGTGTCTTTCGATCTCGGGGATAGTCATTTCGTTCCTCTTTGGTTTCAAATTCATCAAGCCAAGACTCTGTAATCTTGCTCTCACTATGGCAGTGCTGCTTGTTTCCTCGATCGGTTATTGGCTTGTCCAGACTCAACTCGTTCCGAAGTGGCAGAGATTCCCCGACGGGAAAATTGGGGTACTCTTGCCTGGACTTGCTGGTCACCAATTGGCTGAGCACTTCGGCACCCAAAAACTGAACGACGCACTGGCGATGGAGCTTCGGATCCGCCTGGAGGAGTTCGAGGAATTGACTTCCATGCATAGACTTGACACGTTGGTGTTTTTCAAGCCGATATCTTGGCGAGCATCCACTCCCGGACGCCGCAGAGGAGCTTGGGAAGAAGTACCACGCCTCGGCTGTGTTGTGGGGGGACATCACGAGACTAGAGAAGTCCGCGCAGATCAAGGGCGGTTTCACAACGGGAAAAGTTGTCTTCTGTGATAGTATGTCAGGTCTTGGACAGACAGCGGTCGGATTCCAGATGACTTACGGACCTTCATTTCGGCTCATCCTTGGAGATTCAACAAACATTCAGTTGATGGCCCGGGACATGATAGGCGGCCTTCTTCCGGCTCTGTATGCGAAGTTGTGCCAGACAGACCCGCAAGCTTCTCTATACCTTTTTGACAAGATTCCCTCGATTGACCGGTACTACGCTACAAGTGAGGTTGCAGGGTTTTTGCTCGGAATTGCTGCCTCCTACTGCGCAAAGGCCGGCGATTCGGTGAAGGCAATGGACTACTACGCTCTGTCATACCAGAAACTAGAAGACCTCATTGCGAAACTGGACTTAGGCCCGCCGCAAGACGAGCTTCCCCGCTGGAAGGTCGCTCGCTTTAGTGCATTCGCGAAGTGGAGCGAAGCGCGTCTGGCTTACTCGAAGCGTGATTTTCCAAGGGTGGTGGATTGCTTCATGAAGGCCCGCACAAGGGCAAGAAGTGATTCAGCGCTTGCGGCAATTCTTGAGAGAGACATGCACAGAGTTGGAATCAATCCCGTCCTCTTGGACTCAATTGAGCAGGACCTGCGTGCTCCAGGTGGGCGTAATCCTAAGCACTGAGGCCGTAGGGATGTCTTGGTGGTGCTGGACTTGTGACGTGACGGAGTGCCATCACGCGACGAACCACGCCCCTCCTACCACGACAAGCCCGCTTGCTAAGACCTGCCGCAACACGGCAATTGCCCATTGCTGCATTCGGAGTGGTCTTGAAACGTGACACATTACATGCTGCGCTTAAAGTATTACTTGAAGTAGATTGCCTTCTTTCCACCCATTGTTTTAGTTGACAAATCCTAGCTTTTCCGCTATTTGACACGAGCTTTCGAGGGGTGGAATCTGGGTTTGCGCCTGTGGTTTGCGACCCGTTCGAAGATGGGAGTCTTGATTGCGTTTGGTGTTGCAACGGGTGAAATGGGCGAGGGTCGAAGTGGAGAACGAAATCGTCGGTGCAATTGCGAATGGCTTATTGGTTTTAGTCGGCGCGACTAACGGCGACACCGAGCGCGACTCAGAAATACTTGCCGAGCGTACCGTCAACCTCCGCATTTTCGAGGATGACAACGACAAGATGAACTTGTCGCTCAAAGACGTCGGCGGGGAAGTGTTGGCAGTCAGCCAGTTTACACTATACGCGGACACGCGGAAAGGCCGTCGGCCAGCGTTTATAAACGCGCTTGAACCGATAGAGGCGAAGAAGTTGTTCGAGCAGTATAAGAATAGAGTCGCTGCCGAAGGTGTGCGCGTGGCATCGGGAGTGTTCGGCGCGAAGATGGGCGTAGAACTATGTAACTGGGGACCGGTAACGATTATCCTTGACTCTGAAGAGAAGAGAAAATGACAGTGGCAATAGAACCGCGACGATTTGTACTTACCGTCGACGAACAGACCAAGTCAACGTTGAAGGCGCTTCTGGGCGACACGCCGGTGACTCTGGCTTCCGGGTCGCCTCGGCGCAGAGAGATACTGGCACTGGCAGGAGTTACTTGCCGGGTGATTGTGCCTGATGTCGATGAGGATATTCCGGTTGGTGTATCACCCGAGCAGTTCGCGCTCGACATTGCCACCCACAAGCTCGCGCATGTGCCGGGTACAAGCGGAATCACCATTGCCGCTGATACGATAGTCGTGCTTGACAATCGTATCCTTGGCAAACCGGTTGACGAAGCGGACGCGAGGAGAATGTTGCGCCTGCTGTCGGGCAGACGGCACTATGTGATTACGTCGCTGGCGTTGCGGGACAATATCGGTGGCCGAGTGATCCGTGACTGCGAGATAAGCTATGTGACGTTCCATCCGCTCAGTGACGAAGCGATTGCTTCCTATGTTGACTCCGGCGAACCAATGGACAAGGCCGGCGCCTACGGTATCCAAGGGATGGGGGAGTTGCTGGTAGAGAAATTGGAAGGGAGTCTGCACAACGTGATCGGGTTCCCGATAGAGTTATTTGTGCGCATGATCAGGGAGTTGCAGCAGTGACATTTGAATTTGTCTCGGATGACAGTGTCGAGAGCCTGGGCAAACGCCTGAAACGCGTTCGGCAGGATAAAGAACTCCTGCTGGTCGACGTTGCCAACGAAATAAAGATCCACGAGAAATACCTCGCAGCCATTGAGGCAGGAGACGATACGCTCTTTACGGACCATGTCTTCAAGGAGCTTTTCGTCAAGGCCTATGCCGAGTACCTAGGCGTCTCCCTCGATGATCTGCTGACGCGCCTCCCCGAAACGCCGGCACCCGCTACCGAAGGTGCTAAATCCGCGCCGCGACCGGAAAAAGCTCCCGAAGTTGTCGTCAGACCGACGCCCATCGGAAGCTATCGCTCTGAGGAAGGACGCCGCGGCGGCAAATCATTCCTGGTAGTCGTTTTGGTGGTGGTCATTGTTGTGCTCGGATTCTTTCTTATTAAGCTGACATTTGATTCACATCCGCCGTCGAAAGTTGTCATTCCGGAGGCGATTCCCAAGAGTGTTCCCAAGAAGCAACCCGCTATTGACTCGACAGCAATGGTTGTTGATTCCACGGACACCAGCGCCGTATCTGATTCGGCAGGGGTGGATTCAACCGTAACAGTTACACCACCGGACAGCGTGTTGCTATTAATGGTCGGCAAAGGTCGCTGCTGGATGCGTGTACGCAAAGACGCCGACACTTCGACCTATGAGGGAATGATCAGGGTGAATGATACTCTCTGGTTTGGGATGCAGGACAGCATCTATATACGGTTGGGGCGCGCCAATGCGGTAGACCTTTATCTGAACGCATTACCGCTCAAAATCGCCGACGGCCGCGATACATCTGTGGTCTCGCTATGGATCTCGCGAGACAACTATCTCAAGTATGTCGACAGTTTGAGGTTAGCGCCATGAAGATGAAAGAACGCATGCAGCATTGGGCTATTCGGTATCGGAGTCGGCAGGTCCAGCAGGAGACATTTGAGTTTCCGGCATCGATTCAGGGAAGCAAACGAATGCTGATCACACTGCCGCACGGCATCCAAACCAACAGCCTGTTGCTGCGCATGATTGGCGAACTGCCGGTCATCTTTCCCTCCAGCGATTTGTTGATCGTCGTACCGATCGGATGCAGCGAGATCACACGCAAGACCGGTATCCACGCTGTTTCGCCGGAATTGAATCTGACTAATTTGATCGGCCTGCCGAAGAAAGATTTCTTCGCGAAGGTCGCTGACTTCAAAGCATCGGTACTGATCGATTTCGAGACTCGCAAAAACGTGTTTAACGCCATGGTCGCCCTGCATACCAGCGCTGGTCTGCGTATCGGGCTGGCACATGTCTGGGGTATGCCGATTTACAACTTCCTGGTGAAATCGGATTTCCAGACGGACGAGTTGAAAACCTATCGACACATGGTGGATTTGCTGACATCGATTCAACTTCAATCAGCCGCGAGTAAGATGGGCGAGCTGGACTAACTTGACGTAAGAGGAGACTATTTTGTACCTATCGGGATTGGAAATAATCGGATTCAAGTCATTCCCGCTCAAGACCACGGTCGAGTTTGCCAACGGCATTACGGGCGTTGTCGGTCCCAACGGTTGTGGCAAGACCAATGTGCTCGATGCAATCCGCTGGGTGCTGGGGGAGCAAAGAATCTCGATCTTGCGCGGCGGCAAAATGGAAGATGTGATTTTCTCCGGCACGCGCGAACTGAAGCCGATCGGCATGGCGGAAGTATCACTGCACATCGTCAATGACAATCGCACACTGGCGATCGAATACCGAAATGTGACGGTGACGCGACGGTTATATCGTTCCGGTGAATCGGAGTATCTGCTGAATCGAGTGCAATGTCGCCTCAAGGATATCACCGACATGTTCGCCGACACCGGCATGGGAGCGCACGCTTATTCGGCGATTGAGCTCGATATGGTCGAGTCCATTCTCTCCGACAAAGCCGATCAGCGACGCGTGCTGTTTGAGGAAGCGGCCGGCATCACCCGCTACAAGGAGCGCAAACGGGCGGCGCTGCGGAAGCTCGAAGCGACCGACAATGACCTACTGCGACTCTCTGATATTCTCTCCGAGGTTTCCGCGCAAGTCGGCAGTCTGAGCCGCCAGATGAAGAAAGCCGAGAGATACAAATACTACGAAGACCGTGTCAAAACGGTCGGGCTGGTGCTGCTAAAGGAGAAGTATCGTCGTCTCTCACAGCATTTGCAGCAGGTGCGCGACGAAAAAAGACTGAGCCAGATCAAGCTTGCCGAGATTTCCGGCGAGATCGACCGCTGGGAATTGGCGCGCGAAGACTACAGCGGCAAGGCGCTGGAACTGTCGGAAGAGATCAGGCAGGTGCGTGCCAAGTCCGAGGAAATCTCCGCGAATTGTTACCGCTTGGAGCGCGAGATCTCTGTTACCGAAGAGAAGATCAGTTCCGCCGAAGTTGCCAATCGCGATGACCTAAAAGAAATCGACAGCATGAAGACCAAGGTCGAGCAGCTCGGCAGGGAGAAGGAATCTCTGCAATCACAGCTTGCTTCGGCACGCGAGTCGTTTGACGATGCGCAGCGTCAACTGGCCGAACTGGATGCGCAGCTTTCCACACGAATCGCTCAAGTGGATGAGGAACGCAAGTCGGGGCAGGTCTATCAGCGCGATCTTTTCGAGATTGAAGGGAAGAGAAATCTCTTTGATCAGAATCGCAAGCATCTCGAAACACAGATTGCTGAAGCCGATGCACAACTTGAAGAAGCCCGTCTGAAGCTTGCCGACCTACAGTCCACACTGGCGACTACCGTTGTCTCAGTCGCAGATATTGATGGCAAGCACCGCACCGTCACCGAGGAGATCGAGCAAAGCGAACGGCAGATTTC
>CAIYYT010000242.1 GCA_903930455.1 uncultured bacterium
TTCCTGCATTACGTTCTTTTTCGGACAACTGAACCGGATGCGTCCCTCGATTCACAACACGTCCTGACTTATCTCGACCGTCTCGCCAAGCCAATTGGCAAGGACACTCGCAAGCATTTCCCCGGTTTCGATAATGACGGCAAGCAACTCGATCCGGAGCAGTACATACCAAGGTACGTTGTCGACGACATCGTACCGGGCTATTATGCTGAGACGCTGTTGCTCATCTACTATGTCGACTGGTATCCAGTCGATACTCTGCCCTCTTACTACACTCTGATTGCTCTCGACTCATCATTGCTTGCATCAATCGCATCGACGGCGTTTATAGCGGCGACCATCCCCAGCGGCGTCGGGAATCCTTTCCCGACGCCAGACAGTTGCTGTCAGGAAGGGATTCCTGACAGCGCATCTAGCGCATTTTTGGAACCAAACTATCCAAACCCCTTCAACGCGACCACGGCGCTGGTGTATAGTCTTCCCGCTATCGGGGCGCAGCCCGCGCCCGTGCATATAGAGGTCTTCAACATTCTCGGTCAGAGAGTGAAAACGCTTGTGGATACGCGACAGTCGCCGGGGCGACATACGATCTATTGGGATGGTACCGACGAACAAGGCCAACCGCTCAGCAGTGGCGTGTATTTCTGCAGATTGGAGGTGTCGGGAGTCGAGTTTGTGAAAAGCATGAAAATGATATTGATGAAGTGACGTGATTTGACATCGTGATTGACAGCACACAGTAGAAAACATTGATGCGGAAAGGCACATTGCTACGTGCCCGTATTCCGTGTGCGCCGTCGGGAATCCCTTCCCGACGGAACAACAGTCAGGATAGGAATCCTGACTGCGCACAGAGGGGCACGTTGCTACGTGCCCGCGGGCGCATGCCATACGCCCTACGAACAAACAAATCATGGGAGGATGTATGAAACAGAATCTATTAGTGGCTATGTTAATCGTGTTGTTGGTCGCCGTCGGCGCGCGCGCTTCCGACTCGACTTTTTTCATGTTCGGCGTCTGGAGCGGCATTCCCCACGGCGCCACCATGGGGGAGCATCTCACTATGCTCCATGACACACTGCATATGAACACCGTCCTTGAAGACTGCGTGACGAATGAGGACCTCGAGCAGTATTCCAATCCGCTTCGCCCCCTCAAAGTAATCGTGTCAAATCAATGGTATTCCGCCACCGGAATGAATGCCTATCTCCGCCTTTACACTCTCGCTCCTTACGCCTTTTTCGAATCGGAAGGCACCGAGTTCGCGGACACACACCTCAGATACATCGGCGGGAGCGACATTACCATCGGTGAGGTCAAATGCCACTACTTCCAGACCCTCACCAATCCCCCGGATTCTCTTATGCTAATTCAGACCGGACCCGGCTTGGAAGGATACAATACTTACAACCAACTCGGCTGGTACCCACCTCAATTCATGGACACGACGTATGAGCCAGCACATCTTCAGTACAAGGCCTTTCTTCGCTTTAGACTGGGGCCGAGAACCGGGCCGGTTTCCAGCCAACCACTTGCCGCTTTCTACGCGGGTCACTACGGTGGAATTGACGAGATACTCCACCCGAAGGCTGACACACTCATCACGCAGACTCCCGTGTATCTCTACGACTCGCAGTTCGACTCAGTAGGCACTGATTTCATCTGGTCGGACACCTTGAAGTACCAGTGGAATAACACCATCGACGATAGTGCGAAGTATCAAAAGATCGGAGATGTGATGTTCAATGTCAAATGGTCGGGGAAGCGCGATATCTACATTGACAAGGTCAAGTTGATGGACAATTATGGCAAATGGCTGTGGGAGGACACGGTGGTCTCGTTCAGAAACATAAGCGATTTCGTGACCCGCTTCTACGACACCTCCTCGACCGTGCTCGGTTGGTACCTTCAGGACGATCAAGACAAGCGCACCAACTGCAACAATGTTTACTCTGCCCGCCGGGTCGATTCGCTGTTGACCAACCGCTTCTCGCACAAACCGGGATTTGTTGTGCCAGCGGGGTGGTCGAATGACTATATCTCGATCGCTTCCTACTCCAACGTTTCGTTCTTCAGTTACCAGATAAATACGTGGACCAACACTTCAAGCGACGGTCCATATGACTCAACTTCTCTCCAGCAGGCGTGGGATACCCATACATCCTATTTGGCCAACATGTCTGAACTCGCCCAATCCAAAGACATCAAGCCATACGCCACCCTTCAGGCGTTCGCACATTGGGATGCCCGCCGACCCACTCCCGAAGAGAACCTCTGTCAGGTCAATCTGGCTCTGGCCTACGGTATGAAGGGGATTTTGTATTGGCGCTATGGTGCCTATGATGGTTGGGAGGATTCCAACGGTCGCACGCCGTTTTGGTGGAGTGTCCACGACACCGTTGGACCTTACATCGAAAAGATGGGACCGATCTTTGCGTCGCTGGAGTGGAAATATGCCTGGAAATGGGGGGACTGGCCACCATCTGGAGCCATTACATGGAACATCCAGTGCGACCAGTACGGACAATCAGGTCAGGACCCGCTTTATTTGCAAGTCGCTGAATTTGAACCAGCATCTCTCTCGGACGACACTGCATATTTCTTTCTGGTCAATCGGCGTTGCTTACCTGAAGAATCCATCACTGGCACACTTCGCTTCCACGACTTTGGCGGGATTGGTAAACAACTGCCGATTGTGTACCACATCACTGACATGCTAACCGGAACAACATGGCTTTCTGATAATCCTCATTGGAACTCTATTAACTACACTATTCCTCCCGGTGCCGGCAGGCTATATCGGGTTACACCGCGTTGCCGCCACCATGGCGATGCCAACTCTGATGGTTCCATCGACATCTCCGATGTGGTCTTCTTGATTGCGAACATTTTCTCCGGAGGTCCGTCGCCTAATCCAAAGCCTGCTGGCGATGCGAATTGCGATAACTCGGTTGACATCTCTGATGTGGTATATCTGATTGCGTACATCTTCTCCGGTGGAAAGGCGCCGTGTGAGGGGTGTAACTGATTGCGGATGATCGGGTACATGAAAAGCGAAAAGGGATGTGGTGTTACACATCCCTCATAGTCTTGCAAGTTGTTCGGTGTGTTTAGTCTGCCAGTCGCAGGGGCATTACCAGGCAGAGATAATCGCTGGCGGGTTCCATCGTAGTGATGATCGCCGCCGAGACTGCCGTTGACAATGAGAAGCGAACCTCGTCACATTCCAACTGCTTGAGAATATCCAGCACATAGGCCGCATTGTAACCGATTTCGATATCCTCGCCATCGTACTGGCAGGGTAATTTTTCAACCGCTTCGCCACCAAAATCGACGTTAGTTGCCGACAATTGCAGCGTGTTTTTGCTGATGGAGAATTTGACCTGATGGGTCAGAGCATTTGATAGGATCGCCACACGACGCACGGTATCGGCCAACAATGATTTGGCAACAATCAGACTCTTGTTGTTGTACTTAGGGATAACCTGCTCGTAGTTGGGGTACGGACCCTCGATCACGCGCGTGGAAATCGTATTACTACCGCAAGTGAAGATAAGGTTATTCTCATTAAAGGTAACACCAACTTCAGTGATGTCGTCAACAGCCAACCGACTGACAAGGTTTAGCGCTCGTGGCGGTACAATCATGTCGCCATACAAACCCTGAAGTTTGGTATTGTCGGTTTCAATCTTCGCCAGACGGTGACCATCGGTTGCAACCATCCGCATCTTCTCACCCGAAGTCTGCCAGAGGATGCCATTCAGAGCCGGTCGAGTTTCATCGTTGGAAGCGGAAAAGGCGGTTTTGTGGATCATACGGCGTAAGACATCAGCAGGTATCTTGATTTCCTTTGCCGGATTAAACTCCGGTAGCCGCGGAAATTCATCGGCAGGCATTCCGGCAATCTTATAGTCACCGGTACCAAAACGCATCTCAATGCGATTACTTATCACTTCAATCTCGATATCAGTCTGTGGCAAGGCATCGATAATCTCTTGAAATTTCTTAGCCGGAATTGCCACTGAGCCTTTCTTGGTCACTTTAGCATCGATCATTGTTGTAATCGAAATCTCCAGATCAGTCGTCGATAGTTTGAGTGATTTGCCCTCCGTCTCCAGCAAAACATTACCGAGTATTGGCAAAGCTGATTTGGCAGGGACAGCACTCATAACTGCGGTTAATGCAGATCGAAGTTTATCTGTCGTGACGCTGAATTTCATTTTCCGGCTCCTTTAGGTTTGTGCACCACTGCCCTTATTATATCTATCTTAAGTTATCAAATCAA
>CAIYYT010000243.1 GCA_903930455.1 uncultured bacterium
ATTCCCGAGGCTAACGACCCGCTGCAAGGAATTAGTTGTGTTAATCGGCGACTGGTGCTGACTTATTTTCACAACGCCTATTCAATTGTGAAGCTGTATAGCCTAACGGGAGCGTTCGAAAGAGAGATTGCGCTTCCGACTCTGGGGGATATTGCCAGTATTACCGGGAAATGGAACGAACCTGAGATGTTCCTGTCCTTCAGTTCGTTCGTCTATGCACCAACGATTTTTCGTTACCATTTCGACACCGACAAACTTGAGATCTACGATGTGGCAGCCGTGAAAATAGACCCAGAAAAATATGAAACGCATCAGGTCTGGTATCCCTCCAAGGACGGCACGAAGATTTCGATGTTTATCGTACATAAAAAAGGACTGAAGCTGGATGGCTCTAACCCGACGCTGCTTTATGGCTACGGCGGGTTCTCGGTGAATATGACTCCCTACTTCAGTTCATCTAACTCGATCTGGTTCGATCACGGCGGCGTCTATGCCATGCCAAATCTGCGCGGCGGCAATGAATACGGCGAAAGATGGCATGAGGCCGGTATGCTTGCGAAGAAGCAGAATGTGTTCGATGACTTTATCGCCGCCGCCGAATGGTTGATTGCCAACAAGTACACTAGCCGGGACAGACTGGCTATCGAAGGGGGCTCCAACGGCGGTTTGCTCACCGGAGCGGTTATGGTGCAGAGTCCTGATCTATGCAAGGCCGTGCTGTGTGAAGTGCCGCTTCTGGACATGATTCGCTACCAGAGGTTCTTGATTGCCCGATTCTGGGTGCCGGAATACGGTTCATCGGAAGATTCCAGTCAGTTCAAGTATTTGCTCGCCTACTCACCATACCACAACATCAAACCCAACACGCATTATCCCGCCGCGCTGATCAAAGCGGGTGAGTCGGATGGAAGAGTTGATCCGTGTCATGCCCGCAAATTCGCGGCGGAGATGCAGGCGGTTAATGTCGGCGACAATCCGATTCTGCTCTGGATTGAACGCAAAGCGGGACATGGCCAGGGCAAGCCGATCTCGATGCAGCTTGATGACTCCGCAGACAATTGGGCATTTTTGTTCTGGCAATTGCAAATGAAGTGGTGAGGACAAGGCCGCAACCAAGTGCATGCGGTTTAGGTCTTCGTGCGCGGCGATTCTAGGGCATGGCGTGCCATACCCAGTGAATGGTGCGCGGCATATGTCTACATATGCCAGAGGAATGTCGGATTTCTCGTCTTTTGTCGTTGGCCACACGGACAAGTACATTGCCGCGCCCCTGGGATTCTCGGCCATCACGTCGACAGTGTTGATGATGTATTCGAGATAGGCTGACCGTTTGACTGCCGCAAAGGCAACGTTGTTCACGAGACAATCAAGGTTAGTCACTTTGATGTTCTTGTGAGGAGAAGCAACCCAACTGATTACGCCGGCATTAAACGCCCCCACGACGGCGCCTTGGGGATATCGCAACGCAACTGCGTCAATCTCGCTCCCCCAACCCTTTTCCAGACGATCTGGTTGCCAGGGAAATCGGTAGATTCCAAGCGCCAGGACTGTTGCGAAAAGGGCCGCAGCAACAATCGGAAATGGTTGCCTCAGCCATCTCGGAACGGCGGGATCGGCCAGAAATGGCGGCAAGGAACCCCCCACAATTGGGCAAAGACAGGCGAAGTATAGCAAGGCGTACCAAGTTCCATACGATCGAAATACAAATCCCAGCACCAGTGTATGAATGGACATCAAGACCAACGGACAGGCTATCAGAAAGGTACTACTGGTTGCCCTCAAGTGGCTGATTATGCTCCGTCTGGCGAAGACAAGAGGAATGAGCACTCCGCATGCCAAAAGGAACGTCACGATAATCGATAACCGCGGCGGTTGAAACTCCTCTCCCAAGAGCCATCGCGTCGGCCAGATAACGGGCGCCGCTGCCGGATACAACAATGATTTCACCACGCCTGAAATGCTGCTCCAATCGGTCGGCAGTGAACCATAGATGGTATGGGAGTAAAGCTTGACCTGCCCGGAGACCTGCAGGATACTACCGAAATTACTCAGGTTCCAGATAAACCATGGCGACATGACTGCCATTGCGCTGACGCCTGCAATCGCCAGGCAACCCACGGACTTCCTGGTTTCCGGAGCTCGATCGCTGGATCTGAAAAAGCAGCACAATGAGAGCGGGAGCCCAATAGTGATCAGATTGTCGGTGCGCGCTAGTCCGGTCATGCCGACGAGAATTCCGGTATGGACCGCAGATGTCCAGTTCATGGGAATTTCCCCACGAACGAAGCGCATCACGCGCTGGAATAGGATGAGAAACAGCATTGTGCTCAATGATGCTTCCGTTCCTCGCAAACCGACGAACAAGTGTGAAGGGAGAGAGAAACCAGAACAACGAGGCGATTTGAGCCTCTTTATTCAAGCCCGCCGAGCGTAACATCTGAATGATAACCAAGCCGGAGATTAGATCGAAGCAGACCGACAGCGTCAGAGCAAGCCGGACAGGTATCCAAATGCTCTGGTTCACGAAACCGAAGACCGGGATCAAAACCGCCAACCACAAAGGATGGTAGCCGTTGGTTGGTGAGATGCCGTCGAAACTGCTACCCAAGCCGTGAGCTATATTGTCGGCGATCTTGAAGTAATAGTACGAGTCGTCCGCAACGAGCGTTCCCTCGGCCAATCCGGTCCAGACGAAGAATAATCGAAGGCTGATGCCGGCGACGGCGAACGCCTACAATGGAATCTTGCCATCTGACAAACGCAAATGTACCTTCTCCTAACCCCGCATAATGTATTCGTGAGCATTCTATCAATGTTGGAGATTGCCGTCAAGCCAATTCTTCCCACGTTCCGTCAGGTCTTGCGCCGCGACAATTCCTTCGTTTTCGAGAGGCGCTTTTCCTCGCGGCGTGTGATATGGCGGTTCCTTCAAAAGAATCCGCAACGCCATCATTGCGAGGAGTCCGGCGGTCGGGCGACGAGACAATCTCGATATCCCAGACAAAAAAAAGAGCGGGTCGTTAGACCCGCTCTCTCGGATGATGTATCCGTGAAGTAGGGATTACTTCATCAAGACCATCTTCTTGGTATCGGTGAACGAGCCGGCAGTAACTTTGTAGAAATAGATACCGCTAGCAGCGTTCGACGCATCCCAAGTGACCTCAACGTGGCCAATGTTCGTTCCGTTGTAGCTCTGAACCAGCTGACCATTTACGTTGTAAATGTCAATCTGCCAGCCAGTGAAACTGGGCAGATCCAATCCGATTTTAGTGCTCGGGTTGAACGGGTTCGGGATGTTCTGACTCAGCGAGAACTGTGTCGGAAGCGCGGACTTCGCAACACGAGTATTCAGCAGGTTACCGTAGTAATCGGCAGCCCCGACGCTGTTCAGTTGGGCTCCAGTAACAGTGAGGAGCTCGTTAGTTCCGGCCGGAATGGCATTGCTCTTGTTGGTCATACCAGAGTAGACCAGGACATTGAGCTTGTTACCAACCCGGTTGGACAAAACCTCCATGTTGGTATTGTTGACAACCGTGAAGTTATCACCAGTCACATTGAAGGTCAGGTACATAGCGCCGATAGTCTCGGAGCTCTCGATAGAAATCTTGTCGCCGAAAACGCTAATGTCAGCATTAGAGCTATACGGGGCAGATTTCGCGTACGGCTGAGCGTCACCAACGATGATTCTCAGCAAATACACCAAGTCGCCGATCGACAACGGCTTGCCATCGGCATTAACATCGGAAGCGGCAATAGCGGCTTCACGAGTGTTAGAATTGGGGATTTCTGGGTGCTCTGGGAAAGCGTCGATGCCGATCAGGAAGTACTGGGTGAAAATGACCGCATCAGCGATTTCGTTGGCAATACCATTCAGGTTGATATCACCGCGTGCATCGATTGAGTCGGCGCAAGCGATATCAATACCACCATCATAGAAATCTACCGCTGACAGAGGTATAATCTTTTGGCCGTCTAAGCTGTCGCAGATAGGATGACCCAGAATGCCTCCCCAACCATGATATCCAGCGTCGACGGTTGCGTCAGTAACGCTGTCAATACGGATAACATCTGTCGGGGGGAAGTCACCTGTGTACCAC
>CAIYYT010000244.1 GCA_903930455.1 uncultured bacterium
CCTCCAGCAATCGCGACAACTGCTCGGATGACAGAGGGTCTCCCCTGACATCAAGAGCGATTGAATAGGCATCGTCATCGAGTTGATCGAGAATGTTCTCTCCTTCGATCAGCATCGCCTTCTCCGGTGTCATCCGCGCGTTGTCGGCTTCCTTGACGCGGATTGGCGTCAGATCAGCATACTTCCCCACCAATTGCCCGTAGTATTTGATTCCTTCTTTTACCCACGGTGATTTGATCTTGCCAACCGTAATGACATCAATATTGAGCATCAGTCGGAGATGACCTTGACATAGAATTGCCGTGTGCGTCCGCCGTCGAATTCGCAGAAGTAGATCCCCTGCCAGGTGCCGAGCAGAAGTGAGCCATCTTCGATTAACAAGGCTTGCGAACAGCCAACCACGGACGATTTGAGATGCGCATCGGAGTTGCCTTCGCTGTGGTCATAATTGTCATTCTGGGGAAAGATGTCAGCGAGTTTGCGAATGATATCGGACTTGACCGACGGATCGGCGTTTTCATTGATCGTGATTGCCGCCGTGGTATGCGGAGTATAGACAAGACAGATTCCCGATTTGACACCGGAACGCTGGACGTAGTCGGATACGGTATTAGTGATGTCAATCAGTTGGTTGCGGCTGGAAGTTGATAGCGTGAATTGCTCGATCATGTGAACAGTGCTTCGACGAAATCATGCGCCTTGAACTCATCGAGATCATCCATCTGCTCGCCGATACCAATCAGCACAACCGGAAGTTTGTATCTTTCGACGATGGAAAAGACGGCTCCACCTTTGGCGGTACCGTCAAGCTTGGTAATGATGATGCCGTCGATGTCGAGCATTTTCTTAAAGACTTCCACCTGCTGCAGCGCATTTTGTCCGGTAGTGCCGTCGAGCACGAGCAATGTCCGATGCGGTGCGTCCGGCATCGCCTTCTTGATCACGCGTTTCACCTTGCTTAGCTCTTCCATCAGATTCGTCTTCGTGTGCAGGCGACCGGCGGTATCAATAATAACCACGTCATCGCCGCGAGCTATCGCCGACTGAACTGAATCATACGCAACGGCGGCCGCGTCACCCCCCTCTTGCCCCTTCACCAGATGGCAGCCAACCCGATCAGCCCAAATGGCAAGTTGATCGATTGCGGCAGCGCGAAAGGTATCTGCGGCGGCAATCGTCACTTTCTTGCCATCATTTACGAAGCGACGCGCAATTTTCGCAATCGAGGTTGTTTTGCCGGTTCCGTTGACACCGACGATCATGATGACGTACGGTTTTTTGTTGCATGCAAAAAACGGCTCCGTACTTATGTCCACAAACAAGTCCTTGAGACATTCGCGCAGCAGTTGAAATACTTCGTCGGAATTGTCGATACCGCGCTGCGCGACTTTCTCTTTCAGATTGGCAATAATCGCGGTCGACGTTTCTACGCTGATGTCGGAGGAGATTAGTATCTCCTCGATTTCGTCAAGCAATGCCCCGTCTATCTTTTTGTGCAGGCCGACCGCTGCTTTGATTTTGCTGACGAGATTTTCTTTGGTTTTCAGCAGGCCGGACGCTAGTTTCTTGAGGGAGAATCCCATCAGCCATCATCCTCATCATCTTCGTCCTCATCATCGTCATACTCATCTTCCTCACCGATGGTAGCCACTGGAACCTCAGTCGCTGTTTCTTCTTCGGCTGCGGCTTCCGTCCCTGCCTCCTCTGCAACCACGTCCGCCGCTTTCACTGTCTTTGGCGGCTCCTCTACTACGGGTGGTTCCTCGGCCTGAGCTTCGCGATCGATGAACTTCAGGGCTTCAACATCAATTGGCTTACCCAGTGCTGCGAAGTCAACGGAAACTATCTGACTTACACCCGGTTGTTGCATGGTCACACCATACAAGCGGTCGCACTGCTCCATCGTACGCTTGTTGTGTGTAATCAGGATAAACTGCGTCTTCTTGGAGAAATGCTTAATCATTTTCAGGAAACGATTGACGTTTGCGTCATCAAGCGGCGCATCAACTTCGTCCAGAATACAGAACGGCGATGGCTTCACCAGATAGATGGCGAACAACAGCGAAATCGCTGTCAGCGCCTTCTCGCCACCAGAGAGCTGCGAGATGTTGAGCAAACGTTTGCCGCGCGGGCGCGCTGAAATCAGAATTGGTGATTCGAGGGGATCGTCTGCATTTTCCATCCGCAGGTCGGCCTCGCCACCCTGAAACAAGTCGCTGAATACCTGCTGGAAATTGGTGCGCACTTGCGCAAAGGTCTCCAGAAACATGTTGCAAGCGGTAGTATTGATGCGCGTAATCGTCGTCTTGAGATCGTCCTTTGCCTTGGTAAGATCGCCTATCTGTTGACTCAGGAAACGCTCGCGCTCGGCTTCTTTTTCATATTCCTCCAGCGCCAGCATATTCACTAAGCCAAGCTGCTGTTGCTTGCCTCGGCACTCGGCGAGTTCCGCTTCGAGTTCATGGAAAGTTTCCTCCGCCAGTGGTTCCGGCACTGTTAATTCTTCCGCCGATATCCCGAAGCTCTCCCGCAACTGCGTCACGACATCCTCAAACTTCGAGTTGGCTTCCGTCTCGCTAACGAGAAGCTGCTGACTTGCTTCCGTAACCTGATCCCGATTTTTGCGCGAGGCCTTGAGCAGTTGGTCGAATTCCGTTTGCTTGTCGCTGATTTCCGCCTGCCGTGACACTAGTTGCACTTCCTGCTGCCGTAGATCTTCTCGCTCGACGGATGATTCCTGCAATTGCTCACGGAGTTCAATCAATGCCAGGCGTTGATAATCTATGTCACTTACCCGTTGCTCACAGGCGTGCTGACGGGTCTCGCTCTGAGTCAAAAGCTCATTGGTTAACTCCGCAATGCGAAGCAAATTGCCATCCAGCGAATTGCGCTCAGTTTGCAGCTTGCTTACGCGCAGGCGCAGCTCTTCCTGCTCTCGCGAAACCTTGGCAACCTCCTGCTCCATCGATTGCAGACTGGCATTGTGCGCCTGTAACGTCCGCTGTTTGCCTTCGGAATCATCCTGCAAGCGCGTGGAGTCATCAACCATCTTCGCGAGTTGCGAACCGAAATCGTGCAGCTTCTCCTCAAAGCGCGACATTTCGACTGAAGTTTCCCCCTGTTGCTCCTCAAGCTGCTTCTGCTGAAGCGTATGACGAGTTGACTCAAGCTGAAGATTCGTCTGCGACCAGCGCTGGTGTTCAAGCTGTTGCGCCAACTGCGCCAGATGTTCATGTTGCTGATCGCGCTCCGACTGGAGACGCGCCAGTTCGCTATCGGATGTGACCAAATCGGTTTGGCACGATTCAAGACGCTGCTTGAGTCTGGTAAGTTCGCTCTCTCTTCCGAGCAGTGCAACCGGCCTGGCCGATCCACCTTGATGCAGAACCTTCGACTGATAATAATGTCCATCCTGAGTCACCACACGAAATTCGCCCTGACCGAGATCCAGCAATCGTTCCGCCGCCACTCGATCAGCCACGATCAGCGCATCGCCAAGCAACAACTCAGCCAGCTTGTGATATTCAGGTGTCGCTGATACGACTTCTGATGCGCGAACAATATTGCCGCCGAAGCCGCCGGGACGCGCGAGCTTGTTGTCGCGTTGCCATTGGTCAAGCTCTGCCTTGATGATGAATGTCGCTTTGCCGAGGTTGTTCGCCTGCAGGAA
>CAIYYT010000245.1 GCA_903930455.1 uncultured bacterium
ACAAATCGAGCACGCGGCGCAACTTTGTCCGGAAGCCAAGCTGGTCAAGCTGGCCGACAAGATCTGCAACCTACGAGATGTACTCGCGTCTCCACCGGTAGGCTGGAGTCGGTCACGAAAACGCGAGTATTTCGAATGGGCCAAGCAAGTCGTTGACGGACTTAGGGGAAGCAACAGCGCTCTCGAAACCGTATTTGACGACATCTATACACAGATACCCACACCTTCGCATTTGCCGAATCCGGTGAACATCCTTAGAAGGCTATTTTCTCGAAATACGCCCAGATAGAGTATTGACGACGTAAGTTGATTGACGCGGAGAATCATAAAAAGTAGATTGTTGACTATGGCCAAGGACTACGAACGAATCTATCAGCGGGATGGTCTCTACTGGGGGGAAGAGCCTTCGGAACTTGTCAAGCGCTTCGCCGAACTGGCACCGCAAGGGAAAGCGCTTGATCTTGGTATGGGTGAAGGACGCGATGCACTCTACCTCGCGTCGGTCGGCTTCGATGTCACGGGTGTGGAATCAACCGATTCGGGTGTACTCAAATGCGAGCGCCTGGCCGAGCAACGCCACGTTAGTGTTCATGCAGTTTGCGAGGATGTTCGTGACTACAAGATCGCCAAAAACCGTTATGCACTGATTGCTGCAATCAACCTGTTTCAATTCATGAAGAAGGATGAAGCCGAAGACGTGATTGCCCGCGTTGCTGATGGTTTAAAGCGCGGCGGGTTGTTTGTCTGCACAACGTTTACACAGGATGATCCATCCTACAAAGTGCGGAAACAGAAGTCCAAAGAAGTTGCCCCCGGTGTCTTTCTCGATTCATCCGGTAACTACTACTCGCTCTATCATTATGGGGAAATGCTCAAACTCTGCTCGGAATTACGACCAATATACTACGCCGAGTACGACTACTACGATACCCAGCATGGCCCTCCGCACTGGCATGGAGTGGTTGATATCGTCGGAAAGAAGATGTAGGACACAAATAGATCGTCCGAGGCACCGGCAGCTGTCCACTCAGTCATCTTGGGAAATCACTTAGCTAGGCACGTCTTGAGGTATCCCAGTATAATGTCAATTGAAATCACCGCGGCTAGGTCCGAGTTCTCTTCATAGTCGAAGCTCAGGTCCGGGAGTGCAAAACGGGCGAACGTCGTATCGCCTAGGTTTCTCAGAGAATCCAGAATCCTGAGAGTCATCGGGAATTTCGAGAGCGGTAGGTCTGTTGAGTGCCAGATTGGATAATGTTTGGAGATGATGCCTATCAGCCGCTTGTCATATGCCACAGTGAGTTTACCGTCCTCGGTTGTCGAGACAAATGCTCTTCTTGTGAACACCGGACCACCGCTGTTGCCCCCGATTGATACACCGTCGATTAGCAGCATCCCGGGGATGAGGAACCTCTTCTCTCCGAAGTAGATATCCTCTTGAGCAAAATACGATACTGAGCCCGACCTAGAAACAGGCAAGTGGTACGTCGGCTTGAACAGACCATAATCCAAGTAAGCAGGAAACCCATAGAATTCCACAGGTTCTCCGTATTCCAAGTCGTCGAAGTGAACGATGTTTCTCTGGGTGATAGCATTGAGCTTAAACTGTCCCGTAGCACGTGGCAATTCCACAATGGCGAAATCGGAGTCTGCATTTTCCGGACACCACGATCTCACTTTCTTCTTGCTGATGATCGCCAGAGCCGGCATAAAAGACGGTACGCTGTCCATCATCTGATAGTGGTTCAACTCTAGTCTGAACGAATCTCTGCTCGTCCAAATATGACGGTTTGTAACCAAATAGATGCTCGCCGACGATGTGTCATAATCGATGAAGACACCCGTACCAAAAGGATTCCATTTGGAACTGACGGAGTCGTAGGCTTGAATCATGACAATATTTTCTAGAATCGTGCTTGAGCGCCAATGTTGGGCGCCACTTAGACCACGGTTAGCATTTGCATTCGCGGTAAGCATGTAGAATAGGCATATCGTGCAAAACAATCTCATTTTCCCCTCCTTTAGGAATTCGATCCACAATGAAATGATCGGTCTCATTCATGTCAAGAAAGGACAGCGATAGGTGGTGCCTATTCTAAGCATGTAGCGACTCACGTATTTCGGCTTGGCAACATCTGCCAAAACTAACCCAATTTTGCGTTTGACTACCCACCCCCAGAGTCCTATTTTCCACGAGTCTTTGAAAGGAAGGTTTGTTTAATGGAAAGTGTAGGTATAGCCAAGAAAACTTGGGCTTTTCTACCTGTAGGATACTTTTCCCGCTCGATCGGCAAAAAGCTGATCGTGGCGGTCACTGGCATAGTGTTGCTGGGTTTTGTGACCGGCCACATGGTGGGAAACCTGCAGGTATTCATCGGACAGGAAGCGCTAAATCGGTACGCTGCATTCCTGCAGGGATTGGGCGAATTACTCTGGGTAATCAGGGGATTCATGGCGCTCATGCTGGTTCTCCATGTCTGGTTTGCGGTAAAGCTGAAACTCGAGAACTGGGCGGCACGGCCGCAGCGGTATCAGTGTAATGACACCGTACAGGCGACTCTGTCGTCACGGACAATGATCTGGACCGGCATTCTGGTTGCCGCATTCGCAACCTATCATCTGCTTCACTTCACCTTCGTGAGCACTGATCCACGACTGGCTGAACTGAGGCACAGTCACGATGTCTACTCGATGGTGATTCTTGGCTTCCAGCAGCCGCTGATTTCGATCTTCTATATGATCATGATGTTCGCGCTGGCGTTTCACCTTAGCCACTCTGTCCAAAGCATGTTCCAGACTCTGGGGCTCAACAACCAGCACTATGACGGCGGTCTGCGTTTGGTTGCATTAGCCTGGGCTACCATTCTTTTCATTGGTTACGTCTCGATTCCGGTCGCGGCGCTATCGGGAATCCTCAAACTTCCGGCGGGGGTGAGATAATGGCAACTCTAGATTCGAAAGTCCCAGCCGGTCCGATCGCCGAGAAGTGGGATAAGTATAGATTTGACATGAAGTTGGTCAACCCGGCCAACAAGCGCAAATACTCCGCTATCGTCGTTGGTTCTGGTTTGGCGGGCGCCTCCGCAGCGGCATCACTGGCAGAATTGGGCTATCAGGTTTCCTGTTTCTGCTATCAAGACAGCCCGCGCCGTGCCCACAGCATCGCTGCGCAAGGTGGCATCAACGCCGCCAA
>CAIYYT010000246.1 GCA_903930455.1 uncultured bacterium
CGGTCACTTTGGAGACGGACGAAGGGCGTGAAGAAGGCGGCAACAGCCACCGCCGCGAATAACGCTACCAGGATATAGACAGTGAAAGATCGGTCACGAACGCCGCCAAATGCCGACTCGCGAGCAAACACGAGCAGAAACAGCAGCCAGAAAGCGCCGGCAATCGAGAGCAAGGCAATCAGGATTCCTTGCTGCCATTGCAGTAGCGTGACTGTACGTGGAACGATCAGGATGTAGGCCACCCACATCGCAAGAGTGGCGAGTGTCGCAAATGAAAAAAGATGGCCGGACACATGACCCGGCCGACGCACCAACACAAAGAGGAATGTAAAGAACGAGGCAAAACACGCCCCGATCTCGGCAAGGTCATAAAGAGAAAACATTACTCTTCAGATGTTTCAAGAAAGAATCGGACGATAGAACCCGTCGTAAAAAAGCTAGTCAGCGCAAACATCACTGCCATCCCGTAAGTCAGCCAGAGAACGACTCCGGGGTTGAACTTGAGGACAATTGTATCAGCACTCTGCAGAGGAATTATCAGAAACAGAGTGACGAACTGAGGGATGCCAACCAAGAAGTAAGTGGTGAAGAAATGCTTGAAGAACAGACTAAAGCTACCGGCAAAACAGGCGCCCAATGAGCGATTGCGCACGACCAGATAAGGTATTGCATAGATAAACAACGCCGAAAGGAGCGCGCTTAACCCTTGCATTCCAATCATCAAAGCGATCTCGCGCCGCGGCGAGCCATGCACAAAGTCCCTAAAGAGCCCCGGCAGATATGTGAATAGCAGCATTACAAGGACAACGTTTACAAGCCAGATCAGTACTATCCGGCCGTAGTACCTCGATGCTGCCCTTACTGAGCTGCCAAAATCTGGGGACTGCTGGCGGAAATAGGCGACGAACATCAGGACACCAGCCGAAGTCAAGAGTGACTCCAGAAATAGTGATGGCACAACATTGGAGCATTGAAAAGCGTACGGCAATCCCGCGAGATGACCAGGATAATGAAGCATGAACTCTGGGTTCGTTCCCCCGAGAGATACAACTCTCATTAGGGAAAACACGAGTGGAATCACCCAACCCGACAGCAATGGCGAAAACATCGATTGGACACCCAACACTATTAACATCATCACAATCAAGTACAGCAAGAACGGCGGCCACAGCCGGACGTTGAACAGTGCGACAAACATGCGACCATAGGTCGACAGGAAGAAGTTGAACTTTTCCAGAGGTGTCATCGATATTCTCTAATTTGGGCCATGAACTTCATTCGAAGCTACCGAAACAGCTCCGTATTTGTCATACACAACAACGACAAAGTAGAATTTCTGACCTTTGTCAATGTTGCTATCAGTGTATTGGGTCGTGCTCTGCGTCGCCACCGCGCCGGTCAAGTTGGCATTGGAAATGCCCACCGACGAATTGACCGAACGATAGATGCGATAAGAGCCAAAATCGCTGTCATCGTTCTCTGTCCAGCCGAGCGTCACTGATGTCGAGTCCTGCTGAGTGATAAAGAGCACCACCGATTTGGGTGGCTGGTTGACAAAAGTAGTAGCTTTGACAACATTGCTCTTCGAAGTCAACCCAGCCTTATCCGCCGTAAAGACTGCGTAGTAATAATCTGTCGCGGGCTCTCTGTCCGTATCACGATACGTTGTCGTTGTCGAATTTGTCTGCGTCTCCAACAACGTCGAGCCAGTCGTAACATTGGCACTGTCAGAACGGAAGAGCCGATAACCTGCAAAGTCACTCGCGGTACAGGGCGACCAATCAAGTTCAACTTCACTTTCGGAGACCACAAAGACCGAAAGCGCTACCGCGGCGGGTGGATTGTTGACCGTCTGTGCGGCAATGACATTGCTTTTTGCCATCAAAGCCGACTTATCAACCGTGTATAGCGCATAGAGGTAAGTGATACCGACTTTCAGGTCGGTGTCGCTATATGACGTCGTGCTGGAATTTGTCTCGGTCTTCACGAGAGTCGATGTAGAGTCAACCTCCGCGCTGGTGGAACGAAACAACATATAGTCGGCAAAATCTGTAGCACTCGACTTAGTCCAAGTGATGTTCATTTCCGTCTCCGACACGGCGAAACTGCTCAACTGCGAAGGCTGAGGCGGATTAGCGATATTCAGATAAGTTAGCGCCGCTCTTGACGGTGCCTGATTGCCGGCGGCATCCGTGAAGCTGCCGGTGACCGTGCCATCTATGATATCCACGGCGCCAGGAATGGCATAGTCAGCCTCATAAGTCGGCTGAATTGCCGAAGGATTATTATTGTAAAGAGTGATTGTACTTAATCCAGACACAGCGACTGTAGCCACCCCCTCACTCTCATCTGTTACAAGCGCGAAATGTACGACATCGCCGGCTTTGAGCACTTTCCCGTGGGAGTTCTCGGTTACCGAAATGATGTTAGACCGACTATCAAAAATAATATCATCTGAGTAGAATCGTGAGGTCTCGTTACCTTCACCATCGCGGAACCGCGCATACACATGCTTCACGCCGTCAGAGGGTGTCAGCTGCCAAGATCTGCTCGCCGAATAATCCTGCCATGTCGCCCCTGCAAACAACGAATCATTACTCAGTAACATAAGCTGTGTACTAGTAGGAGCCGCGAGATTCAGGGTGACGTCTATGCTCTTCGTGTACTTGACGCCATTTCCTATCGACACCGAAAAAGTATTCGGGGTCGCCGAAACCGCGCCGGAACGTTTGCTTTCCAGCGTGTTATTGCCGATGGTACTTATCTGATAGATGTACCGCAAACCGTTTCGTAGGTTCACATCCGTGTACGACAACTCGACCGTCGAGTCAATCACCTCCGTCTGTGTTCCGGTTGTATCTCCGCGATAAATCAGATAACGCGAAATCTTGGAGGCATCGGCAATCTCCCAACTGAGGGTAACCTCGCCATCGCCAATCTTCGTCTGAAGGTTCTTCGGAATCTCTGGTGCTCCCTCAACGCGGTCAGTTTGCGTCGGCTTCTCAATCTGACGCGCACAGCCACATGTTAAGACTACAGCAGCGAGAAACGTTAGAGCCATAATTACTAGTGCCAGTCTCGTCTTCATCAGAACTTCACCGTCCCCACAACTCTGACTCCCTTTAGATTGGAATCAGGATAAAGACCAAGGTTCGTGCCTGACACACTCAGGCCGTAATCAGGGAAGAACAGAATCGCGTCCAGCAGATTATATGCCCAGATTCCCGCAAGCACTCCGAGGACAATGTTGCGGTCATGTTCGGCACCGTAAGCATCCTTCTGCAATGCATAGTGCTTGGCCAGCATCTTCTCTCTCTCCTCAACAGATCGAGTCTTATTGTAGATGGCGTTGTAGTCATCAAAATCGTGCCGACGACTTTCATAACGAAGATGCATGATACCGGTTGTGGCAGCCGCGGCGAGCGTGCCAATTGTCAGCAACGCGCCTTTGGTTTTGCTGCCGACATAATCCTGTCCCCATCCGGGAAAAACGAGCGATCTCATCGCGGCCCGCACACGAGTCTTCGCCACCATTTTGATGTCGAGCGCTACCGCTTCTCTGCCCGAAAGCACGACAGTAGAATGGTACGTCTCGTATCCTTCATGATGCGCCGTAATGCGATAAAGACCGACTAGGTTTTGTGAGAAACTTGTCGGTGTGATACCGGCAACAGTGTAGTCACCGGATAAAATGACTGTGGCGCCCGATGGTTTGGATGTGACACTCACAACCGGCGACGTTTGGGATCGTGCCGTCGCAGAGATTGCCAAGAGCAAGATGACAACCAGTGGCAGCAGAATCCATTCCGAACTGCGTAGGTACATATTTTTCATATCGGCGGGAATATATCCCTGCTAAAACCGCCCTGCAAGTTTTTTGACAAAAAATGTCTGTGGTCACAGCCGAAGTACGACCGAACTTCTGCCCTACATGCCGCGACAGCCGAGCACGACGCCGATTGTCTTGACCATAATTGTAAGATCTTTGCGGATACTGCGCGACCGAATATAGCGGAGGTCACAGTCAACCTTTGACCGGACATCCTCAATCGTTCCGTCGTAGCCTCTTTCTACCTGTGCCAGCCCGGTGATTCCCGGAAGCACATCGAGGCGGCGGCTATATGAATCGATTTGTCTCGTCAATTGCTGTATGAAGTATGGGCGTTCCGGTCGTGGTCCGACCAATGACATCTCGCCCTTGATAACGTTGAAAAGCTGTGGTAGCTCATCCAACCGTACTCTCCGCAGGAATCTACCAATCCGCGTCGTGCGAGGATCATTCTTTGTAGCCCAAACCGGACCGCACCGCTTCTCAGCATCCACAACCATAGTACGGAATTTGTAGACCATGAACGGCTTGCCAAAGGAGTTCTCCTTGCGCCGATCTTCCCCCTGCCGGCGACAATGCAACAAAGCATCGCCGCTGGTACGGCGGTTGTGGCGACGACGGTTGATTCCGACACGCTGCTGCTTGTAAAGAATCGGTCCCGAGGTGTCGAATTTTATCGCCAGACCGATCAGCCCCATTAGTGGCAAAAGACAGATTAACGCAACCAGCGCGCAAATCCAATTGAACGCAAACTGAATACGGTCTATCGGGGTTGCATACCGCCCAGAAGTCTCAGCGGCTCGGCTCCTGGTCTTGGCAATAAAAGCAAATACAAAGGCATTGGAGATGGCGTATTCGCCAAATATGTATCGAGTCTTTCTCAAAAGTAAGTTCCAACCGTCCTTGAGATGGATTCTCTTTCCGAAACTCCAACGCGGAGTCTCATAAGCTAGGTCTGAGCGATAGCTCGCCACGGAAGTGGCTTTGAGATACTTCTGTGAGTTTCCCAACTCTTTGAGAGTACGCATAACTAAATCGCTCCTTGGTTACTTGGCCAGTACCTTGCAGCTATATGGCAGATAATTAAGCAAAATCACTGCCAGTTAGGTGTGCTTTGTCACTCATGATTAGCCATCCATCAACCTTCTTCGCTGCAAAGACCTATCTGACTTCTCGATAAAGATTTATCGCAATTCGATTAACCTTAACTTGAAGTTCCGAATTTACATACACCTCTTCGCATTCGGGAATGACCAAGAATCGCCGTCCTATTCCGTCATATTTAGTGCAATTGGTTGCACAATCGATGACTAAGGATCATTAAGTCAAAGCTTAACTTAATGTTAGGTATACTACGCTGGTATGGGTTGCTCTGTTTGCGCTTTTCTGGAGCTACCTGCCAAAACGATAGGAAGCCGTTAGCTGATGCGTACCCTCCAGCGATCCGGAAGGACGATAGGAATAGTCAACACCAATAGACTGCATGTTTAGACCGACGCCGAAACTGATGCCATCACCTGCATTGTTCTGGCTCTGCAGAGTCGAGCTATAACCGGAACGCAGAGTCAAGTTCTGGTTGTAATGATACTCAATCCCGGAACTGAGTGCGTAGAGGCCTTCACCGTCACGTGAGCCGCCCAACGAGATCACCGAACTGGCCCCGAGCGTTCGATAGGCGATACCGGCGCGAAAAGCGGTTGGGAGACTGATCTTGTCGTCAACGAATTTGACTGAGCCGCCCCAGTTAGCGACCTGTGCGCCAAACGAGAACTGCCCCAGATCAGCGATCAGCCCAATGTCAGTTGTGACTGTATGTGCTGAGTAACCGCCCAAGCGCTCGAATACTGGCTTGATCACCACGCCCAAAGATAAATTACTGTTTATATGTTGCGAAAGCCCGATCGCCAGCAGAAGCGAATAGGCGCTTACATCACCTGTGGCGTTGCCGGAGACATCGTAGCCGGCGATTGAGCCATAGCCAAGGTAGCTGACGCCCAGACCGATACCGGATCCATTGCGTAACGGATAGGCTATGCTGAAGTTCTCCAGCTTTAGGTCCTGGAGAAGCTCAGAATGAGAAACGGAGAGCTCACCGGCACCCTTCCGGCCGATGCCTGCCGGGTTATAGTAAAGCGCGCCAGTACCTTCAGCCACGGCGACCCAAGCGCCACCCATAGCCATACCACGCGAATAAGCCGATATCTTGAGGAAATCCCCGCTGGATGCCCCTGTTCCGGCGATTAGGCTGGACCCGACAAACATAGTGAACACGAATACCAACAACCAAGCTGCACGAACACCAAACCACTTCGTCATCCTTTTGCCACTCCTCACAAAGACTGTTACTCGACTTCTACTGAGGCAATGGCAACCCGTATGCCGTTGGGGCAGATTCGTCAAATTATGTTCTTGTCTGTACTTGGCCAGTCTCGAATCCAATTGGACCCCTATGTCTTTCAATAGCTTCCCTGTCGCGCCCAAAAGCCAAAGATCTCGCGCGCCGGTGTCGCTGTCTCTCCAAAAGAGTGAAATAGACTACGGCAGCTTGTTCCAGTTGAGCACACTTACGCACTCGCGAGAGTGCATAAGCGAGGCATCACCTTGTCCGTCAGGGAATTAGCCTTACCTGTGCAGACACTGGACACCTGTAGACATTGTCGGCAACAGCCGCCAAAACTCAATCAAGTGAAGTAGTATGGACAGCGGTCTCTATATATTGCTGTCCTCTTTATACTACACCACAAGTTATGGTATGGTGTCAGAAGCCGTCAACAAAAAATAGTTAGGATTTGTGCAAGAAATGAGCAACGAATTGCCCGACAGGGAGTTTGGGAACAAAGCGCTCTTAGGGCTTCTTCTCCGGTAGCGGCTTGGGGAGGCGCTGCTTCAGCTTGGAGATTCGCGCCTCGTTTCTGGGGCGTTTGGCGATTTCCTGGTACTTGGAGGAGATCAGTTGGTTTGCCCGGTCGATGCGGGCCTGGGTATCTGGGTGCGACGCCGAGAGTCGCTCAAAGATGTTCTCCTGGCCGCCATCGCCAAGAGAGGCAAGCATCTGAAATAATTCAATTGCTCCCTGAGGATTGTAGCCAGCGGCCGCCATGTAAATGATTCCATATTCGTCCGCCTCAAACTCGTTGGCGCGCGAATATCCCTGAAGGGCCACACCAACGCCGAGGTTGACGACGTCACGGGTGGCACTGGCGTTACCACCAAATGCAATCTGTTCAAGCAATCCAATACCGACAGCCGACTGCAGCCGTTTCACAGAATGGCGTGCCACAACATGGCTTATCTCGTGAGCGGTCACAGCAGCCAGCTCCGCCTCATTGTTGATGCGGTCCAGCAAGCCAGTGTAAATGTAGACGTACCCGCCAGGCGTCGCGAAGGCGTTGATCTGCTCCGACTCAATGACGGTGAAGTGATATTGGATGTCTTTGCGATCGCAGACTTTGACTATCGACTCCCCTACTTCGTTGAAGTAGTTCTGCCAGACAGAATCTGCGAGTATCTTGTTTTCTGTACGGAGTTGCTTGTCGAACTGTTCCCCTAGCGACAATTCTTGGTCCGTTGAGATGAAAACCAGCGACTTCTTCCCACCCGGCCCGGTGGTGGCACAAGAAAGCAGAAGCAATATTGCCAATGCGACGATACTTAGAATGGTTCTCTTCATAAGCACCTACCTGCATCGTGGTGACTCCGTGGTGATTCTATTGTACTCAAGGGCAGCAGTCAACCTAAACTTCTCGACGATGCGCTCCAGAATCCTCAGTTTCGGAGTCGGGTCAAGCGATCAGCGGCGTCCAAGACCAGCGGGAGATTGGGATTGGCTTTCTGCCAGAAGTCCAGATACTTCTGGTAGCGCTCGGCGGCTTTGGCGGAAGCTCCGGTCTCTTCATAAGCGCGCCCGAGATAGTAACCGGCGTCCTGGAAGTCGAGGTCGTAGCAGGTGAACCAATAGTCATTGATATGTAGCAATTTCTCAAACTGAACGACCGCCTCCGCAGATCGCCTTGACAGGAGCAGAGTCCTGGCATACATGTAGAGTGGATAGAAGTCGCGCTGCAGAGCCGTTGCGGCCGCGTAACACGATCTCGCCGAATCTACATTCCCATTAGCAAGCGCCAGAGACCCCAGAGCATACAAGTACGTGGCCTTTGCTCGTCCGCCGCGATTGGCGAGGTCATTGACCTCAGCAATGACCTTCTCGGCTCCTGCATGGTCGCCGGTCGCTGCCAACAACTGTGCGTACAAATTGCGGCACCCCAGCTTATCGCTCGGGTCATACTTGGCATACAGGTCAATCGTCTCTTTCAGTTCCTTCAGTGATAGCGAGGAATCACCAAGAGCAAGATGAATCCGTGACTTCAGGTACAACTTGTCGCCCACTTCCAAATCCCGGATATCGGTCAATTCGAGACTGTCGGCGGCGATGCCCTGATCGAGCACTTGAAGCGCCTGCGGGAGCCTGCATTGAAGCATTTGCACCAACGCCAGATTCATACGCCCACTGGCCCGCGTTTCTTGATCAGCGGCTGACGCCAACTCGCGGAAGCATGAGTCGGCCTGTGAGAACTGGCGTTTGAAAAGATACAATTCCCCCAACTTCTGTCGTGAGTAGTGGAAGTCGGGCTTGATGGCCAGGGCTTGCCAATAGGATTCGATTGCCTCGTCGATCATTCCGTGTGAGGAGCAGAGGTCTCCACGTGAGTCGAGCGGATTCGGTTCATCCGGCGCCAGCGAAATGTACTTGTTGATGGCGAGCAAAGCCCTCTCAAGGTCTCCGGCAGCATCGTAGACGTATGATAGCCGATTGTATGCTGCCTTGTATAGCGGGTCAATCTCCGTCGCCTTGACAAGGTATTCAATCGCCGCGGCGTGCTCTTTCAAGCCATACTTGTAGTTGCCAAGCAAGTAGAACGCCTCCTTCTCATCTGGGTAATACTTGACGGCTTCCTGCAACTCTGCAATCGCAGTGGCTGCATCTCCAGTCAACGCGGCTTTACGGCTGCGGATGAAATAGCCGTCGCGGCGACCGGCTCTCTCCAGATACTGAACTGCCTTGTCGATGAATTTCCGATCCGCAATCGAGGCGAGCTGGTAATAGGCCATCGCAAAGGTCGAGTCATACTGGAGGGCCTTCTGGAAGCTGGCTGTAGCTTCTGGAATGAATATCTTGTTGGCGTAATCGACACCTGCAAGATAATAGCGATAGGCTTCCGGCGAAGAAGTGGTGACTTGCGCGACGGGTCTTTCCGGTTCCGACCGGGCGCCAGACGGCAGTGGCAAGTCCTTCTTGATTTCGGTAGTGAGCTTGTCTACTAGCGAGAAGATACTCTCTCCCGGAACACCGTTGATTCGCTGCGCCGCTCTGACTTTGCCGGTTTTCACGTCGACCAATTGCGATGTCAGCACGAGTGCCGGCTCGACCTGAAGAATGCTTCCAATCAGCAGCCATTTCGCGTCGGCTTTGCCGGCAATGTCGCTCGCAACGTTTCGGTCTGCCGTCTGTTGACCTTCGCGACCGAGCAATTTGAGAATATCGTACAATCGTTGACTTGACATAACTTCAAGGTAGCTCGATTGTGAGAGGTCGGTGATCAGGAGATTGGTGGCGATTTCGCCCAGGCGCTGGGCATCGGAGGGGTCTACGAGGTTCTCAAAGTACATGATCGCCAACCGATTGTCAGCAGCAGTGGCTTCCTGCGACCGGAATTCAATCTGCCAGGGTTTGAGTATCAGAAATACCAGCAAGATTGCAGCGGCGGCAGTGAATGGCACAAACGAAATCCATTTACTTCTGCGCGGCGACCTAGAGAGTTCAACCCTTTCAGCCGCATCCTCGGCCGTGAGGTCTTGCACGTGGTGGCGGACATCCGGATCGTGTCGAAGTAGCAGCGCGGTCGGCTCGAACTGCCGCGCCGTCTCCCCGCAGTAGGCACATTCCAGAATATGAATCTCGACTTCCTCGCGCTCTTGATCATTGAGCATTCCCAACTCATAAGCGTAGAGCTTGTCGCCAAGCAGTCTGTTTGTGCAGCCGCTCACGGCTTGATATCTCCCTTCTCGAGGCAGACTCGTAGCATTGTCCGCGCCCGCGAAAGTATAACGTAGAAGTTATTGGATGCAATTCCCAGCTTGGCACAAATTTCTTCAGTGCTGTAGCCCTGATAGTGCAAATTGAGCGCCCGTGCATGGAAGCTGTTGGCGCCGTGTATCTTCCTGAGACAATCCAGTAGTCGCATCTTGAGTTGCGGGTCAGTGGCAGCACCGATCAAATCAGGTTCAGCCACTTCCAGCGGTGTCGTTCTGGCAGCCCGGACTCTCTTGGACTTGTAGTAATCAAGTACTTTGTTGTTCAGCACCTTGTAAGCCCATCCTGCGAAACTCGATTCGATTTGTACTCGGCGATACTTCTCTGCAATCGTCATCAGCGCGTCCTGTACGATCTCCTCGCAATCCTGACTGTTCATTATTCTATGACGAACAAACATCCGAAAACTTACGCCCAGAAGACAGAACAACTGCTCGGGGGCGGTCGAATCGCCTGCTGAGACCTGTTGATATAGGGTGTTGATGTCAGTAGTCATAAATCAGTGCTTCGCGCAACGATTGACCAACATAGGGTCGCCCCCTGAAAAACGCAACCAAAAGAGCTTTGTCCAGAAAGGGCATTTGGGCTGCGAAAAACCGAGTGCGTTCGAATTGAGTCATTTCCCCCACCCTTTGTAAGAAATGTGACACAGAATCAACAGGCATGGTAGATGTGCGCCAGCCGATGAGGCCGGAATGACTAAATGACCCAAAAATCAACTGTCACTAATTAGGTGACGTGCGAGGAGATATCATGTTGAAGCTGCTAAGATTTCTTTCAATCTTGATCCTGTTGTGTTCATCACACCTCCTGGCGGACAATTACCTCGACGGTCCCGAATCGGTCAGTTGGGATTCGCTCCACACCCGCTATCTAGTATCGAGCTTCAACAACGGCAGAATCGTCGCCATGGACACACTCGGCAATCAGAGTATTTTCATCGATGACTTGGGTTACGCATACGGCAATCACATTAAGGACACCGTCCTTTACGTCTCGCATGGACATGGTGTCAATGGTTTCAACCTGGCTACGGGGGTGCTGATTTGGCAGGTGTATATTTCAACAACTGGACAGACTGACGGCGTTTCGACAGACACCTCCGGGTATCTGTACACCGTGGACTACAATCGTATTATCTACCGCGTGAAGATAAGCGATCACTCATACTCTGCCTTTGTTACCAGCGGCCTGCCGACGTGGCCGCAGGCCCTGATCTTTGACGCCAAGAACAACCGCTTGCTGGTAGCATCGTGGGCCGACCATGCGCCAATCATTGCCGTCAGTTTGCCATCAGGAGCGCTCTCTACTATTGTAGTTACACCTCAGGGTTGGGCCGACGGCATCACCGCTGATCAGTTTGGCAACACATACTTGAGTTGCGATACCGATGGCAAGACCTATCGATATGACAGCACCTTCACCAATCCGCCATCCGTGTTCTCCAGCGGCCATGTGACCCCCTCGTCGATCTATTATAATCAACAACGCTTGGAGTTAGCCGTGCCAATGTTCGATGCCGATAG
>CAIYYT010000247.1 GCA_903930455.1 uncultured bacterium
CCCCTTTGTCATCCAAAGGAATCTTATCGATCTCCAGATTGAATTTGTGTCGCTGGGCGATCATGGCGAGGGCGTCGTCGATCACAGTCAACGTCCGCAGGCCGAGAAAGTCCATCTTGAGCAAACCGATACCTTCTACCACCTTCATGTCATACTGAGTCGTGACCTCCCCCTTGGACCCGATATAAAGCGGCACGTAGTCGG
The DNA here is from genome assembly GCA_903930455.1 of uncultured bacterium. Classification (GTDB taxonomy): domain Bacteria; phylum Zixibacteria; class MSB-5A5; order CAIYYT01; family CAIYYT01; genus CAIYYT01. Next base: position 205 of record CAIYYT010000247.1, read on the forward strand.
TCAACTTGGAGGGGGCAATCACGACGCCGGCGGCATGCGTTGAGGCATGGCGCGTCAATCCCTCAAGCACTTTCGAGATTTGCAGAAGTTTGGCGATGCGTTGATCCGATTCGGCAAGTTGGTTCAACTGGGGCTCCAACTTGAGCGCTTTTTCAATCGTCATATCTACCGCGAATGGGATCAGCTTGGCAATACGGTCAACTTCGCTGTACGGAACCCCCAAAACCCTGCCAACGTCCCGCACCACCGCGCGGGCCGCCATCGTTCCGAAAGTGATGATCTGGCCGACGTTGTCCTGCCCATACTTCTGGATGACATACTGGATGATCCGATCACGACCGCGATCGGAGAAATCGATGTCGATATCGGGCAGGCTGATGCGCTCGGGATTCAAGAACCGCTCGAAAAGCAGGTCGTACTTGATCGGGTCAATATCGGTGATACCAAGCACGTATGAAACGATTGAACCGGCGGCAGAACCACGACCAGGACCCACGGAAACACCGATTTTGCGAGCCTCAGCGGTGAAATCGGCAACAATTAGGAAATAACCCGCATACCCCATCTGCTTGATAATCTTTAGTTCATAGTCCAGCCGCTGTTGTACGCCGCTGGTGACCTTGGAATAGCGATGTGCCAACCCCTTCTCCGCCATGTAGGTCAAGTAGTCATCAGGGCTGTTGTATCCGGAGGGGAGCGGAAACGCGGGCAGATGATGCTTGCCCAACTGGATTTCCAGATTGCACTGCTCGGCAATACGCAGAGTGTTTTCGATGGCATCCGGGGTCGAGCTAAACAGTTCCTTCATCTCGGCAGCGCTCTTGACATAGAGCTGATCGGTTGAATACCTCATCCGATCGACGTCAGCCACCTGCCTGCCGGTCTGAATACACAGAAGCGCATCGTGCGCCTCGGAGTGCTCCTTGCGCAAGTAATGGCAGTCATTGGTAGCGACAAGATTAAGACCCGATTCGTGTGCCAGTTTAATCATCTTCGGTCGGACTTTGTCTTCTTCCGGTATGCCATGATCCTGAATTTCGAGGTAATAGTTTTCCCTGCCGAACATATCGGCGTACTGAAACGCCGCGCGTTTGGCCTCGGCTTCATTGCCATTGCGCAAATGCATGGCTACTTCGCCATGCAAACAGGCGGATGTACAGATCAGACCACCGGCATGTGCCTTGAGTAGATCCTTGTCGATACGCGGGCGGTGATAGAACCCTTCCAGAAAACCGGCCGTCGAAAGCAGGATCAAGTTTTTGTAACCGTCGTTGTTCCTTACCAGAAGCACAAGATGCATACCACCATCCGGAAAGCCGGCTACTGGTTCCTTGTGCGTGCGCGCTTTGGGAGCGACGTAAACCTCTGACCCAACAATCGGCTTGACACCGGCGTCACGGGCTTTCTTGTAGAATTCAACCGCCCCGAACATGTTGCCATGATCGGTGATCGCCAGCGCCGGGAAGTGCAATTCAACGGCCAGCTTCACGAAATCATCTATGCGGCAGGCACCGTCCAGAAGCGAGTACTGTGTGTGGTTATGCAGATGCACAAAATCAGCCGTCTTTTTCACCGGTAGGTTCCCCATTCACCTTTCTTGCGGGTTAATTTGAAATAGAAATACCCAAACGCAAATCCGCCGACATGGGCGAACCAGGCAACCCCTCCCCCTTGTATTCCAGCAAGTAGCGAAGGCAACCCGTAAAGCAACTGCAAAACAAACCAGAAACCGAGCAGGATCGCCGCCGGTACTCGTACGGTCTGGATGAAGAAACCAAGAAACACGAGCGCGAGTATCCGAGCGCGCGGATATAGCGCCACGTAAGCCCCCAAGACACCGGCGATGGCGCCCGAAGCGCCAACCAATGGGACTTCCGACGCGGGAGAAGTGACGGTAAAAAGTGCCACCGCCGCCATACCTGAGACCAGGTAGAAGATGATGAATTTGATCTTGCCAAGAAAATCCTCGACTTTGTTCCCGAATATCCAGAGATAGAGCATATTGCCTGCGAGATGCATAAATCCGCCGTGCACGAACATACTCGTAAGAATCGTAAGGCCATACGGCACTGCCAATTGGGGATAAACCTGTACGAAATGCGTGTATTCGACTGGCATATAGCCCCACTTGAAGATCATAGCGCCATACTGGTACTCATTGAGCGTCAACTGGTAAAGATAGACCGCCACATTGACAGCAATCAAACTGGCCGTGACGACTGGGAAGCCTCGGGTCGGAATGTCATCTCGTAGCGGGATCATAACTTATAAATATACGCCTTTGATAATGAAATCCAAGAGAGCAATTGGGCTAGTGCCGCGAAAGGAATGCGTACTGTCCATACGCAATTTCCGCTTGACAAAACCACTTGTCGAGTCTATATTGATGTAGATATTGAGGTTGATTAAACCCTGTTTTGGACTAACCGTCTGCAATGGCAGGTTAACGTGTCCTGCCGTGGAGGAGCATCTTTGGGGCCTTCAGATAACGAATCTGCCAATCAATCGAATTCTGCTGATCTGACCGATACCTTCGCAGCGTACGTCGCCTTGGTGAACCGCGAAGGCTTCATCGAGTTCGCTGGACACTGTGAAGGTGGTCTGACACCCGACAAGCTTGTTGGACACAAGGTTTTTGACCGAGTTCCTTCTGAAGTGCGCCAAATTCTCGTAGACAAACTCGGAAGTGTTTTCGAAACCAACGGCATTGAATTCATCCACGTGCCGGCTCCCGCACATTGTAGTAACGGCGGCGGGATAGAGATCAGACTTGTGCCGCTGGTCGAATCTGGAAAGCCACTGCAAACGGTTGCCGTAGCCTTTCGTCGCACTCCGGTAAAGACACAGGATGGCAATCGTCTCGCCGATCCAGACAAGCCACTCTCCCGTGTGACCCTTGACGAACTCCCCTGCGAACGCAGTCTCGTTGAGCGACAACTGATGGCGACAAAGCTGCAGCAGAGTGAGGAGAGGTTCCGACAGATAGCCGAGGCCGCGCTGCAAGGGATCGTCATCATTCAGCACGACAGAGTTGTCTACGTGAATCCGACGGCCGGCGCCATCGCAGAGTGCGCTACTCGAGAACTTATCGGATCATCCGTGGAGAGCGTGGCCGAGCGGTTTATCGATTCAGACTCATTGGAATTAGTGCGCGCCAAGCAGAAGGAGTTCGACCATGGAATGCCGCTCGGATCATCGTACGAAATAAAGGTTCGCGCTGCTTCGGGACGGACCCGTTGGATCGAGGTCACGGCAATGCCGGTGACGTACGAAGGCGACCAGGCCATTCAGGCAGCGTTGATTGACATAACCGCGCGCAAAGAAGCTGAAGAAGCGCTCAGGCACAGCGAAGAAAGATATCGCACTCTGGTGGAAAACGCCCAGAACGCCATCTTCTCGATGAAGCACGATGGCACCATTGTGTTTATGAACTCCGTAGCGGGCGGGATGTTGGGGGGCGAAGCCAATGATTTCGTCGGTAAGAATGTGAAATATCTTTTCCCGCCCGACAAGGCGGCCAGACACCTAGCCGCGGTCCAGCGAGTTATAGAAAGCGGTAATGGCGAGACCATTGAAAATCTCACTGAGCTTCAGGGGCAGCCACGCTGGCACATCACCAGCATTCACCCGCTTAGGGACCATGACGGAGAGCCGAAATTGGCGTTTCTGATTTCGACCGATATTACCGAGAGCAAACTCGCTGCTCAGAAGCTGGCTCGCGAGCGAGATTTTACGAAGATGATTCTACAGACAGCCAACAGCCTGATTTTCTGTCTCGACAAGGACGCTCGAATTCTATTGTTCAATGAAGAATGTGAGCGAGTGACGGGTTACAGCAGCGATGAAGTGATCGGGAAACGCCGGCCGGACATCTTTATCCCCGAGCGATATCGCCACGACGGGCTGGACGATTTTGGCGCCTGGGTATACCAGCATCCTGCGGATCGCCGGGAAGAACCAATTCTGACCAAGTCGGGGGAGGAGAGAATCATCCTCTGGTCGAATTCCTCCTTTGTTCATCCCGACACCGGAGAAATCACAGCCATTGCGATCGGTTATGACATTACCGAGAGCAAGGCTGCAGCGGAGAAACTGCGCGAAAGCGAAGGGCGTTTCAAAGAGTTGGCTGACCTGTTGCCGCAACCGGTATTCGAGTTTGACACAGATGGCAAATTTACCTTCATCAACAGAAGCGGTTTTGAGGCATTTGGTCGTACTGCGGAAGAGCTGGAAAAGGGTGCTAACGTTTCCGATGCCCTGCACCCCGACGACCGCGAGAGAGTCTGGCAGAACATCACCAGCGTCCGTAACGGAGAGGATTCAAAGGGAAACGAGTACAGAGCCATCCGCAGCGACGGCTCAGTATTCCCCGTGCTCACCTATACCACTCAAATCTGTCGCAACGGGGAGGTAGTTGGCTACCGAGGAATGCTGATTGATATTTCTGAACGAAAGCAGTCAGAGCAGGAGCTACGACAGGCTCAAGAAGCCTTTCGCGATTTGGTCGAGAACGTCGACGATGTTCTATACACCACGGACCACGACTTGGTGATTACCTATGCCAGCCCCGTCGTTAAGAGTATATTGGGATACGATCCTTCCGAACTGGTCGGGCGTCCGGCACTGTCGCTTGTCTACAGCGAAGACCTGCCCACGATACAAGCGGCAGTACAGGACGTACTGAATGGCCGCTTGTACCCAAGCGAATACCGCATGATCGCCAAGACCGGTGAGGTACGCTGGATACGATCACGTAGCCGCCCGATCTTTGAAGGCGACACTTTTGTGGGCGTACGCGGAGTTTTGGTTGACGTACACGAGCGCAAACTGGCAGAGCAGGCGCTGCGGGAAAGCCAGAAACGCTTTGAAAGAGTTGCCCAACAGAGCCGCGAAATGGTCTGGGAAGTTAACACTGATGGTGTGTTCACATACGTCAGTCAGGCTTCCGACGAAATCCTCGGCTATCGTCCCGATGAAATGATCGGTACGATGCACTTCTATGATTTGCAGCCTGAGGATGAGCGGGAGAAGTTCAAACGTGCTTCTCTAGAACAAATCGCGAAGAGAGAGTCTTTCAACAACCAGATCAACATGGCGATGACCAAAACCGGGGGAGTTGTCTGGTTTCTTACGAGTGGCGCTCCTGTCGTGGACGAACTAGGGAATCTCAAGGGGTATGTCGGAACAGACCTTGACATTACTGAGCGCGTTGAGTTGGAAAAAGACCTGACCATCAAAGATCGTGCCATTGCTTCTTCTATCAACGCCCTGGGATTGGCGGATCTGGACGGCCGGATAACCTATGTCAATGATGCATTTGTCCGGATGTGGGGCTGCACTCTACCGGAGCTGATCGACGTACCGATGACCCAACTGGCATTTGCCCCTGACGACGTAGCCGAGGTTTTGTCTACGATCAAGACCCAGGGGCAGTACTCCGGAGAGACAGTCGCCAAGCGCAAGGATGGCTCTACGCTGGACGTACAAGTATCTGCCAATCTGGTTACAAATGCGTCCGGACAGCCCGTTGCCTTGCTCGCCACCTTCATCGATATCACTGAAAGAAAGCGCAATGAAGCTGCCGTGAGAATCAGCGAGGAACGTTTCCGCGCACTCTACCGAGGAAGTCCTTTGCCGACCTACACGTGGCAATGGAATGGTTCCGATTTCGTGCTGGTTGATTGCAACAACGCGGCAGCAGGAATCACTGAGGGTCGCATCCGAAATTATCTCGGTCTCACAGCGAACAAGATTTACGAGAATTCACCTGACCAAATTCAGGACATTAGGATGTGCTACGACAACCAGGCGACCATCAATCGGGAGATGAAATATATTGCTTACCTGTCCACGGGAGAGACATCCGAACTGGCAGTTCGATATAACTTTGTCCCACCCAACTTCGTGCTGGCAGTGACCGAAGATATTACTCAGCGAAAGCGTGATGCAGAAGCTCTGAGGAAGAGCGAGGAACGGTTCCGTGTTCTAATTGAAAATCAAGGCGAAGGCGTCGGCATCGTCGACTCGAATAAAGTCTTCCAGTTTGTCAATCCGGCCGGGCACCGGATTTTCGGTGTGCAGACTGGCGA
>CAIYYT010000248.1 GCA_903930455.1 uncultured bacterium
ATTGCCTGACGAATCGGGTCCAGATCGATTTCGAGCGGATCGTTAAGATGATTGTAATTGGCCTGCAATCGCAAAGAGGGGAGGAAATTGCCCAGCGCAACTTTGTCGTCGGCCTTTTTTTGCTCGACTCGCTCGGCGTACTGCTTGATCTTTTCGTTCTGCACTTTGGCTGTCTTGATCGCGTCCTCCAACGACAGAGATTGTGCGGAGAGATTCGCAGAGAACGCCAGTATAAGAGCGAATATGAGCAGAACCGATGTCCGTATTGCCCCAAACTGCCGATTAATATATAATGAATCATTGTTCATTTCTTGTCGCTCCTGTCACCCAAGCCCATTCTCGTCTCGGGCACAATGATTCCCCGTTTTATCAAGCTCTTTACCCCCTGCCTGATTTGGTTGAGGCCCAACGACTGACTATCCTTGGCCCACTGATGCACAAGGTGGCGTAGCCCCCCCAAGAAAAAGTATCGGAAAACCTTGATGTCAAGATTAGGGTTAAACAGGCCCTGCGTAATTCCCTCTTTGACCACCTGCTCAGCCAAATCGAACGATTTTTCATAGAGCGGCAGGAAACTCCCTTTACCGGAGCTTTCCAGACGATTCATCTCATTGACTATTACGCTGCTGAGCTGTGGATTGCCTGCAAAGACGTCCAGCAGCAGGTCGATCATCGCTTCCAATTGCTCGACCGGATCGAGATCGTCACGAGCGGCTACGTCCGCGAGTTGCCGATGCAAATTGCCCCACAGATTTTCAAAGATCCTGTGCAGAATGCTCTCTTTGTTGCGGAAGTAGAGGTAAGCGCTACCAGTCGCGATGCCAGCCACTTCCGCAATCTCCGACATCTTGGCGTCGTGGTAACCGTGCTTCGCAAAAACCTCTATCGCCGCTCTAAGAATGGCCTCTTCTTTGTTTCCTTCTCGTGTCCGCATCAACTTCCTCGTCTCCTTAATAATGAATCACTATTCATTTCTACGTATTGTATCGGGAAATGGCAAAGGAAAAATTAGAAATATTTCGGGAAAGTTGCATCCCTAACAACTCATTGTAGATGCTGAAGTTAGTCACCCAGACGCTACGCCGACCACAGGAAATTTCGACTTCTAACAAAGACCTTGACGCGAAATATCCCCAGACGGACCGTCCGTTTTGAGTTGCGTTCAGGAATCGTATGCGGTATTTCGTTCCTGTCATGGGCAGTTCGCAACTTCTACACAACAGCCAACTCTGTGCTCATCTTAACGCCGACGAAGTGGAACAACTCCTTCGTATCGTCGCAATTCGAGATGTCCCCAAGGGTGAACTGATATTTCTGGAAGGTGATGATGCGGTCGGGTTTTACATTCTGCTGCGCGGCAGTGTTCGAGTGTATAAGGCGTCTCCTGAGGGTCGCGAGTACACGTTGCATCGTATCAAGCCGGGGCAGATTTTCGCTGAAGCAGCGGTCTTCCACGGCAACAAATACCCCGCCAACTGTCAGGCGCTGTTGGATTCGACCATCGCGTTTTTCCCCAAGGCCGATTTCGTACGACTGATCGAAATCAACCCGCAGATGTCACTAAAAATGATCGCAAGTATGGCGACATTCCTGCGTGACTTCAATCAAACGATCGAAATGCTCTCACTTAAGGAAGTTTCGGCACGAATGGCAACCTAGTTGCTCAATGCCGCCGAACGCGCCAACAGTGATCAAATCACGTTACCGATGAGCAAAGGCGATCTTGCCGACATGCTGGGTACGGTCAATGAGACGTTGTCGCGCAACTTGCGGAAACTGATTGATCTCGGCATACTTGAAGTAAACAATCGCGATATCACAATTC
>CAIYYT010000249.1 GCA_903930455.1 uncultured bacterium
AGCGAGATTGTTGCCGAGAAGCCGACCATGTTGTCACGTTTTTCCATATCTGTACTCGCGCGGAAATTGTAATTCCCCGACAGACTTAGCATCGGCCATAACATCCTTCGCGCGGCAGCCGCTGAGAACGCGTAGCTGTTGGCTTGCTCCGTCAGTTTTCTCAGCGGAGGATAGTGCTCTCTGGCTGCCACCACTAAAGCTTCAGCGTTATCTGGAAGCTCTGCGAACACCGGAGTCTGCGGCGCCGGGACCGGTTTGCCGGTCGGGAGTCCCCGCAGAGTGTTGAGATCATACTGAGCATTTTCTACCTCGTGAGCGGCGGGCATAAGTTGGGTTTGTAATCGCCAGAGGTCGGCCTGCGCAGCGGTAGCGTCCTCCGGGTTGGTCTGAGAAGTTGCCACTCGCGACTTGACTGACGCAACAACATCCTGCATGACCTCAATCTGCTTCATGAGCAGGTCAATTGCTCGTAGGCTGAAGAAGAGATCATAAAATGCCAGCTTCGCGGCGGTGGCCAACTCCAGCTCCTGCTCCTGCCGATCTTGTTTCGCCATGGTGGCTTCGGCCTGTGCGGCTTTTTCCTGCAAACCCTTCTGGCCGGCATAGGGAATGTTCTGGCTCAGCCCTAACATTTTCATGGTCATCGGGTCCATTCTGAAATCAAACGAGGTCGGCAGATTGCTGACGCCCACCATCAGCATTGGGTCGTCCCATGCTCCCGCGGATTTGGCTCTTGCCTCAGCGGCCTTTTCCATATAGCGCATCGCGGTGACTCGGTCATTGTGGTGAACAACGTCGTAGACGACCTGTTCCACCTGCAGACTATCTTGAGGTGTGACCTGTTGCTGTGCACTCAGAGGCAGGGCGCAAGCTTGCACCAACGCAAAGATCAACAAGAGCCATAACTTCATAAGCGTTCCCAAAAGCAATTGCTGTGCCGAGGCGCATGAGCACAACAGCTTGCAGTCGGACAGCATCTTAGCGAAACAACACTCAAGGTATCGTACTTTGTAACACACAACATTATGCGCCAATTGAGAATATTGTTCAACAAATGTCTCATACAAGCTCGAATCATTACCTCCGCTGGATATTGGCTTCATTCAATTCCAATGACTTAGCGCATCTTCTCGCTCCGGGCATGCCGTTTGACACGTATAATCATCCGTAAGAAATCGAAGCATTTGTCAGAAGGACTATTGAAAGGAACCATCTATGCGCAGGATTAAATTACTCATTATCAGCCTGCTGGCGATTTTGGCGTTCGGAACGGTCATTGCCGCCGACAGCACCAAAGTCGCTACTACTCCGGTCACTCCCAAGAAACAGCATCCGCAAGAAGTCTGCCCGGTAATGGGAGAGAAGATTAACAAGAAGTTCTATTCCGACGTTCAGGGACAACGAGTCTATTTCTGTTGTGCCATGTGCCTGCCCAAGTTCAAGGCCGCTCCCGACTCCTTCTTCCAAAAGGCTGCTGCCGATGGCGTCGTATTCGAAAACATTCAAACAGTCTGTCCCATTTCGGGAGACAAGATTGATAAGAAGGTTTTTTCCGATTATCAAGGTCGTCGCGTCTTCTTCTGCTGCCGCAAATGCCGGTCGACTTTCGCCGCCGATCCGATGAAATACCTCAAGCGGCTTGATATGCCGGCGGACAGCGTGAAGTGGGACAAAGATGTGATGTAGCACGCTGAGTTCGCAATTCCAGCGTTAGCTTTTTGCATGGCAATTCTCGCGATTCGGCGGGTGTTCACACGAACGTCCGCCGTTTCTTTGTGCCATTATGAACAATCACTCGGGGAAACAGGGAACATTCTTGAAAACTAGAGGAGATTTCGACACAAATAACATACTGAAAGACGTCAAATAGTGTCTTTTTTAGCCCTCATGCGAGAAATTTCTGACGATGTTTTCTATCCGCACGGATTGACTTTTCGGAAGCAAAGCCGACTCTAATAATATCGTGTTTCGAATCATATTATTTGGACTGTCTCAAAGGAAAACGGCCGATGCTTACTGATGAAGATTTGGAGAGAACGCTGGAGCCCGTCGCGCCGGGTTCTGTAATTGGGCGGTATACAATTGGGGCGGTTATCGGTTCAGGTGGAATGGGTGTCGTTTACCTCGCCCACGACAGCGAACTGGACAGAGAGGTAGCGCTCAAATTCCTGTCCCGGGATCTTTCTCAAGATTCGAACTGGCGGTCTCGTTTTAGAAGAGAAGCGCAGGCAATCGCCAAGCTCAATCACCCGAACATCGTCACGATTCATGAAGTGGGCGAACACAATGGGTGGCCGTTCATCGCCATGAAACGTGTGCAGGGTGAATCAATAGATTCCTACGTCTCGAGCCAGCGACCGTCCGTGGAAGGCGTATTGGAACTAGCTATGCAGATCAGTGACGGCTTAACGGAAGCACACAACCATAGCATCGTTCACTGTGACATCAAGCCCACTAACATCTTGATAAATGATCGAGGGCGAGTCAAGATTGTCGATTTCGGTCTGGCCTTACTGCTGGATAGGGCTCTGGCATTGCCGACGACTCGAATTAGGGGTACTGCCCCCTACATTTCACCTGAGCAGATTCAAGGGTTGGGAGTAGACGAGCGCTCGGATCTGTTCTCGCTCGGTGTCGTCCTCTACGAAATCCTCACCGGCAAGACTCCTTTCGCCGGAAAGAACCTGATGGAAACACTCAATGCCATTGTCTCGAAGGATCTTTTGCCGATGACCGAGTATTCCGCGGGGGTGCCGCTGGAACTGGAGCAGATCGTATTCAGACTTCTCGCGAAGGATCCGGATCAACGCTATCAACATGCCGCCGACCTGGGCGCTGATCTGCGATATACTCTGGAGGCCGTGGTTTCGGGACGAGTGCAGTTCCCCGGCCGCAAGAAGGATTACTCGCGGTCGATTGCCGTTCTTCCATTTTCCAATATCAGTGGCGACAGCGAAGAAGAGTACTTTTGTGAGGGGATCGCGGAAGAAATCATCAACGCGCTGGCTCAGGCCAAGGGACTGAGAGTCGCAGCGCGTACGTCGACCATTGCTTTCAAGGGAAGCAAAGAAGATGTTCGTGAGATTGGGAGAAAGTTACACGTAGAGACTCTGCTTGAGGGGTCGGTTCGCCGCGCCGGCAATCGTCTTCGCGTTACCGTGCAGCTCATTGACGTCGCTACCGGTTATCATCTATGGTCGGAACGCTATGACCAGGAGGCCGGGGAAATATTTGCCATCCAAGATGCGATTGCACAGAATGTTGTTCGCGCCCTGCAACTCATATTGAGTGAAGATGAGTTGCACGCCATTACCAGGTCCACGACTGTCAATTCCAATGCGTATGACTACTATCTAAGGGGGCGTCAGTTTTTCCACCAGAGACGACGCAAGAGCCTACAATTTGCCGGGCAGATGTTTATTCGGGCAGCAGAGATCGACCCGAAATATGCTCTCGCTTATGTGGGAATCACCGATTGTTGCGCCATGTTGGTTCACTTCTACGGAGAGTCCGGCAATATCCATCTCGAGGAAGCAGACCGGGCCAGCAGCCGTGCACTGGAACTGGATGCGGAATTGGCGCAGGCTCATGCAGCGCGCGGCTTCACTCTTTGGCTGATGGACCGCTTTGATGAAGCAGAAGTGGAATTCGAGACGGCCTTAGAGATGGACAAGAATCAGGCAGAAACTCGGTATTTATACGGCCGAGCTCGTTTCCAGCGTGGTGAAATCGCCGAGGCCGCCAAATTGTTTGAAGAAGCCTGCCAGGGGCATGAGCACCATGAAGCTCGCTACTTTGCTGCGCAGGCACATTCAGCGTTGGGGAACACAGAGACCGCAAACGCGCTCTATCGGTTAGCCTTTCGAGCAATTGAAAAGCATGTGGAACTTAACCCGGATGATGCCCGCGCTTTCACCGAGGGTGCCGTCTCGCTCTGTCGCCTGGGTGAAAGCGAGGCCGGATTGGCGTGGGCACGACGCGCCGTTGCCATTGACCCGGAGGACGCCGGAATCCAATACAATGTGGCGTGCTTGCACGCTCTCGAAGGAGATCCCACTCGTGCCATCGAGTGTCTTGAAGCTGCGGTCAAGGCGGGATTCGCTCATCGGGATTGGGTGGAAAAGGACCCCGATCTGGATTCGTTGCGCGATGATCCTCGTTTTAAGGCTCTCAAGTGGCGAGAATGAACTGACTGAGATTGCCACGTTGCCG
>CAIYYT010000250.1 GCA_903930455.1 uncultured bacterium
GCCGTCAACCGGAACCCAGTAATAGAGCGTATCGTGACAACCGTGAGTCCGATCGACATCGCTACAATAGCGGACGTTTGCGATGTCGATGACTTTATGGAGGAGCGTCCCCTTTTCCCCGCAACCCGTTCGCGTTTCCGAGTGGTACTCCACCCGCAAGGGTGGGTCTGCTTTCGGATGAGTCGATCAGACTGTGTCCAGAGAATCTCTTGTCCTGTCCGTGCCTTGGTTAATAACCAGGAGTGCGTGTCAGCGGCGCCGGCCATTCCCGCGAAAACGGCGACCCTGGACAATCTTTGAAGGACACAGCGAGACCGCATAGACTGTTCATCCGTATCAGGAAACGCAAGTCGAGGCCCGCTCGTTCTTTGACATTGTGAATAGCATTATTCGCGCCATATCATGATATTCGCATCCTCCTGTAGCCTAACCCCTTGATGGTGGCGAACGTGCGTCTTCCCTTGCTATGTGCCGCCCACCGCGTATATTGGGGGCGTATGATATACCGATACGGCACAGAAGAGATCGTTATCCGTGAATCGTTGCCGGTGTTGCCGGTACGCGACACGATCATCTTTCCCTACATGGTATCGCCGATGATTGTCGGCAGGCAGTTTTCGATTGAAGCGCTGCAAGAGGCGATGGTGCGCGACAAGCAGATATTACTTTTGGCGCAGAAAGACAAGACGATCGAGAACCCCACCAATAGTGATCTCTACGGCTTCGGCACGGTGGCGCGCATTCTGCAGGTGATGAAACTCAACAACGGCACGATGAAAGTGCTGGTGGAAGGATTGTGCCGCGCCAAGGCCAAGCGTCTGAGCAAGACCGAGGGCTACCTGGGGGCTACGCTGCAACTTCTGGCGGATGATCTCGGTGACAATCCTACGCGTCTGGAAGCACTGGCGCGATCTGCGCTTCGTCGTTTTGGTGACTATGTGGCGCTCAATCGGCGCATTCCCGATGAAGTGATCGCCAACACCCAGGATGTTCCCAGCGCTAGTCAGCTTGCCGATGTGATCGCGGCGCATTTACAACTGTCAATCGAAAAGCGGCAGACCGTTCTGGAAGCGGTGTTTGTGCCAAGGCGGCTGGAGATGTTGGCGGAATTGTTGTCGGCCGAAATCGAGATTTTGGAACTGGAACAGAAAATTGATTCCACCGTGCGTGATTCGATGACCCAGAATCAGCGCGAATATTACCTCCAGAACCAATTGAAAGCAATCAAGACGGAACTCGGGCAGGCCGACGATGAAGCTGATGTCGAAAGTTATCGCACCAAGATCAAGGAGTCCTCGCTGCCAGCGGAAGTTGCCAAAAAAGCGACCGAAGAAGTTGACCGTCTCGGCAAAATGCATTCCTACTCGGCTGAGGCGAATGTGATTCGCACCTATATCGACTGGCTACTGTCGTTACCGTGGAACATTTATTCCGAGGATCGCACTTCGTTCAAGGAAGTGGAAGATATCCTCAATGCCGAGCATTACGGTCTGGAAAAAGCCAAAGCGCGAATTCTGGAACATCTGGCGGTAATCAAACTGGCGAAAAATGTCAAAGGCCCGATTTTGTGCCTGGTCGGTCCTCCAGGTGTGGGGAAAACGTCGCTTGGCAAATCGGTCGCCAACAGTCTCAATCGCAAATTCGCACGGATGTCGCTGGGGGGCATGCGTGACGAAGCCGAGATTCGCGGCCATCGGCGGACCTATATCGGCGCGCTGCCGGGGCGAATCATTCAGATGTTGAAGAAGGCCAAGACCGCCAACCCGGTCATGCTTCTGGATGAGGTCGACAAGATCGGCTCCGATTTTCATGGCGACCCGGCATCGGCGCTCTTGGAAGTGCTCGACCCGGAGCAGAATTCGACATTTCAGGATCACTATCTCGAATGCGAATTTGACCTTTCTAAAATCGTGTTCATCACGACCGCGAATACGACCGCCGGAATTCCGATGCCGCTTCTGGATCGGATGGAGATGATCGAACTCCCCGGTTATCTCGAATTCGAGAAGGTCAAGATCGCCGAGGAGTTTCTCGTACCAAAGCAGAAAATGGAATGCGGGTTGGTCGAATATCGTATTGATCTGCCTGCGTCGATGTTGCAGACGATCATACGCGACTACACGCGGGAAGCGGGTGTGCGTGAGTTGGAGCGCAAGATTGGCTCGATCTTCCGGCAAATTGCGCAGCGGATTGCCCGTGGCGACAAGAAGAAACGATTCATAGTTACAAAGCCCGACCTGAAGAAATATCTTGGCGCTCGCAAGTATCATGAACTGGAAACCGGCGTCGCAGCGGCAGGCCGAGCGATCGGTCTGGCCTGGACCCGTGCCGGCGGTGAGATTCTGCCGGTGGAAGTATCCCTTACGGATGGAAGCGGAAAGGTGCTGCTGACAGGTAAGCTCGGCGAAGTTATGCAGGAATCAGCGCGTGCGGCGCTGACCTATCTCAAGTCCAATGCGGATCGGCTTAAGATTAGCAAAGACAAATTCAAGAATCTCGACGTACATCTGCATCTGCCGGAAGGAGCCGTGCCAAAGGACGGTCCATCGGCGGGAATCACAATCTTGGTGGCGTTGACATCGGCGTTTCTGCAAAAGGCGCCCACCAAGGATCTCAGCTACACCGGTGAAATCACCCTTTCCGGTGAAGTGCTTCCGGTCGGGGGACTTAGCGCCAAGTTGATTGCAGCGGTACGTTCCGGAATCAAGACAGTTATCGCACCACAAGCGAACAAGTCGGATATTGAGGATTTGCCGAAAGAGCTGACCTCGAAGCTGAAAATCGTTCTTGTCAAGCGGGCGGCGGACGTTTTAAGACTTGCCTTTCCCAAGTAACACTCTACCTTTTGTCACCGGTGAAATTCTAAGAGGATTTTGTGAACCTAAAAGAGGTCAAACTGGTAACGACTGCCTACCTGCCGGATCAATTGATCCTGACAGGACCGCTGCAGGTGGCATTTGCGGGGAGATCAAATGTCGGCAAATCGTCGCTGTTAAATCGGCTGTTCAACCGCCGTGGTCTGGCAAAGGTTTCGAATTCGCCAGGCAAAACGCAGTCGGTAAACTATTTCCTCGTCAACGACCAAATCTACTTCGTCGATCTTCCCGGCTATGGCTATGCCAAGACCAGTGCTCAAGAGCGTATCCGTTGGCAGAAGCTGCTGGAATTCTATTTCGAGAATTCGAAAGCGTTGGCCGGACTGGCGCACCTGATCGACATTCGTCATGAACCGACCGAGCTTGATCTGATACTACACGAGTGGACACAGCCGTTGGTAAAGCGACATCTTTATGTTCTGACCAAGTCGGACAAGGTGTCGCGAACTCGGCAGGTGCAGGCAGCTGCGGCGTTGGCAAAGCAATTCCAGATTGACAAGGAAAGCATCGTCACATTTTCCGCCGAGACCGGTGATAATAAACACCTGATTCTGCAATGGGTAACGTCGCTCTTGGAATCGAAATCATAACGGGAGTTGAAATATCATGACTAATCGCGTGGTTTTGGGTCTGCAATGGGGTGATGAGGGTAAGGGCAAAATTGTTGATCTGCTGTCACGAGACGCCGACATCATCGCTCGCTGTCAAGGGGGGGCGAATGCCGGACACACGGTGAAAATCAATAGTCAACAGTTTATCCTGCATCTGATTCCATCGGGGATATTGCATCCCGGCAAGATTTGCCTGATCGGCAACGGTGTGGTGCTGGACCTCTTCCAACTGTTTCACGAAATGCGCGAACTGCAGGAAAAAGGTATCGACACGACCGGTCGCCTCTTTGTGTCGGGGAGAGCGCATCTGGTTATGCCATACCATAAGGTCGTTGAAGCGGCGCAGGAATCGGCGCGTGGCAAGGAAGCGCTGAATACATCCAAACGTGGCATCGGTCCGGCATACCATGACAAAGTGGCCCGTTACGGGATTCAGTTCGCCGAAATTTTTGATGACAACCTATTGCGTGAGAAGATCAGGGCCAGTCTTCAAGAGAAACAGAGTGTGCTGGCGGCCTTGCCGGAAGATCAACGCCCGACGGTCGATATGACATTCGATGCGGTCAGGGCCAAACGCGACGAGGCGCGGCTGCTACTTTGCGATGTATCGAAGTATCTTGACGACGCCGTCGCACAGAACAAGCGCATCCTGTTTGAAGGCGCACAGGGAACGTTGCTCGACGTAGATTTTGGCACCTATCCGTTTGTTACCTCGTCCAACACAACTATCGGTGGTGTGCTGACCGGTTTGGGGATTGGTCCCAAGCATCTTGACAGAATCACCGGCGTCGTGAAGGCATACCAGACGCGTGTGGGGAATGGCCCGTTCCCGACAGAGTTGCACGATCAACTTGGCAAGGATATCCGCGAGTGGGGGCATGAATATGGCGCCACCACTGGTAGACCGCGACGCACCGGCTGGATTGATCTGGTGCTGTTGAAGTATGCAGTGCGGCTGAATGGTGTGGATGATATCGCTCTCATGAAGATGGATGTGATGGATAAACTCAAAGAGATCAAGGTCTGTGTCGGTTATAAGTTGGATGGACAGAAGCTTGATACGCCGCCGCAGTTAGGCTCCGAGTTTGCCAGAGTTGAACCGATCTATCAAACCCTACCGGGCTGGAAGAAGCCGGTGCATGAAGCAAAGAAGTATGGCGATCTCTGCCCGAATGCAAAAGCATACCTGAAGTTTATTGAGGATTTCGTCGGTGCGAAGATCAGCATTCTCTCAACCGGCGCCGAGCGGGATGAGACGATAGTGTTGGGATAGGGTAGGCCAAGCCCTCTCGGGGCTTGACGATGATAGTGCCTTCGGCGCGTGTCAGGAGCACAGGGCTCCTGACCTACAGGACTTGAAGCTTGCGGGCAGGGCATGTGCGAGTTACCGTCAGAAGGTGTCCATAAGTATTGGAACGGGAAAGGAGATATATGTTGTCACGCGTTGTATGTTTGTTTTCACTCATGCTGATATTGGTAACGGCGGGAGCTGCTCAGAGGACAGCGGAATATGGTGTCTCAATTCCTAACCTGCCGGTTGCGCCTGGCGAATCTATCGTATCGTTTGAAATCAACGTAACCGCCGGTGCGATCCAGTCGGTCATGAATGTTCCGGTGGGATGGTATCTTGTCGTGGACAATGATGCTTCATGGCGGACCAAAATCAAGGCGAACACGACCGTTGGCGCAGCGGCCTTAAAGCCAGAAGACTTCAAACAACTCCGATTTGTGGTCAAGAAGAATGAGTTCGGGGACTTGAAGTTCAAGCTTACTGGAACTGTTTCCGTAACCAAGGATTTTCAGCAAGAGAGACCAATACAGCTAATCACCAGCGATTTTGCAGTGACTGCCATGTGAAGTCGGGAAGGTCAGGAGCCCTTGCGCTCCTGACCTTCCGCCGCGGGCGGAGAGTGTCGTTGGCGCACAAAAGCGGCAAACAATGAGTTTGGTTGGTGTCAGCCTCATCATCTTGATAGTAGTGCAGGGGCTTCATCTGTACGAAGAGGTGAAGCAGGATTTTCGCCGCAAGCTGCCTGTCGGCGAAATGCCGAAAGAGGTGTTCGTGGCAGCGAACATCATCGTGTTTGCATTTGCGATTGTCACGCTCTGCATGGCACAGGCAGAGATGGCGGCGGGATTTGTGATGGCGTGGATTTTCGGGATCGGGATGGTGCTCAACGGGTGTGTTCATATCGGGATGATGATATACAAGCGGGCGTATTTCCCCGGCGGCGTGACGGCACCACTGGTGTTGTTAGCAGCGGTGAATTTGGTGTATCGGCTTTGGGTGGGGTGATTTCTCCAAGCACAGCCCGCCTTCGGCGCGTGTCAGGAGCGCAGGCCTCCTGATCTACAGGACTTCAAAAAGAACACTCTGTGAATCGGTAATTGTGTAAATTGGGGGCGTTTGTTGTGGGGGCTAAGGAACTGGAACTATGGGTGCGCATAAATTAGATTCGATATTTAATCCGCAGCGGATTGCGCTGATCGGTGTTACGACCAATCCCAACTCGGTCGGCGGCAAAGTGCTGAGCAATCTGGTCGGGGCGGGATTTATGGGGGTGGTGTATCCGGTTAATCCTGCGACCGAAGCGGTGCTTGGTATCCATTGTTTTCCCGACATTGCCAGCCTGCCGCACACGCCCGATCTCGCGGTGATCTGCACTCCGGCGACGCAAGTCCCGGCACTCGTGCGTGAGTGTGGTGAGGCAGGCATACGCGGGATGATCATCATGTCGGCGGGGTTCAAAGAAACAGGCGCCGAAGGGGCGGCTCTCGAAGAACAGATCAAGATTGAAGCAAAACAATTTCCCGAAATGCGGATCATCGGGCCGAATTGTCTCGGGATCATCGTACCGTCACTCAAGCTGAATGTCAGTTTCGCTACCGGCACGCCGAAGGCAGGCAACGTCGCCTTCATCTCACAGTCGGGAGCGCTGTGCACTTCGGTGCTCGATTGGGCGATGGAGGGGAAGATCGGATTCTCGTATTTCGTTTCGATCGGCAACACGGTCGATGTCGATTTCGGCGATCTGATCGACTACTTCGGCGACGACGAAAACACACGATCTATCATTCTATATATAGAGTCAATCAATCGCGCTCGCAAGTTTATGGCGGCGGCGCGGGCGTTTGCACGTAGCAAACCGATCTTGGCGTACAAGGCGGGACGGTTCCCCGAATCGGCACAGGTGGCGGCATCCCACACCGGCGCCATGGCATCCGAGGATGCGGTGTATGATGCGGCATTCCAGCGAATCGGCTTGACCCGTGTGTATGACATGGGAGAGATATTCGATTGCGCGGAGTTGATCGGGCGTGGCAAAATCCCCCAAGGGCCGAATCTCGGGATTGTCACCAACGCGGGTGGACCGGGAGTGATGGCGACCGATGCCTTGATTGCCGCTAATGGCGAACTGGCGAAGTTGTCGGAAACAACGTTGGCCAAATTGAATGAGAACCTTCCGGCATTCTGGTCGCATCGCAATCCAGTCGATGTACTCGGGGATGCAAATTCCAAACGCATCGAAAAGGCAATTCAGATCGTGCTGGATGACAAAGGTGTCGACGCGGTGCTGGTTATCCTGACACCGCAAGCGATGACCAATCCGACGGCAACGGCGAAGGTGATTGGCAAACTCTCGGAGACGACCAGCAAACCGATACTGGCGGCGTTTCTGGGGGGACAGACGATGCGTGAAGGACTGCAGATACTCATCGACAAGGGTGTTGCGGCCTACAAAACGCCGGAGCAAGCCATCGGCGCGTTTATGACATTGGTCGCCTACTCGCGCAACCTCGAACGACTATATGAAACACCGGAGGATTTGCCGGTAGAGTTTCCGTTGGATCGAGAGAAGCTACGGGCATTGTACATCTCGAACAACTTTGGCGACAACGCAACACTGACGGAAGCGGTATCCAAGAGCTTGATTGAGGCGTATGGCATATCGACGACCATGCCCTATTCGGCAACAACTGCTGATGAGGCAGTGAAGCTTGCGGATGATCTGGGCTATCCGGTTGTTTTGAAAATTCATTCGTCGGAGATCACGCACAAAAGCGATGTCGGCGGTGTGCAGCTTGATCTGGAAGATGACAACATGGTGCGATCTGCATTCGAGCGAATTGTTGCCAATGCCAAACGGATCCAGCCACAAGCGCAGGTTGAAGGCGTAACCGTGCAGAGGATGATCAGCGGCAAGGATGCCATCGAGTTGATACTCGGTATCAAGAAAGACCCGGTGTTTGGAACAGTGATGATGGTCGGCATGGGTGGAATAGCGGCAGAACTGTTGCACGATCGCTCACTCGGATTTCCGCCTTTGAATGAGCGTTTGGCGCGGCACATGCTGGAATCGCTCAAGATTTGGCCGCTGTTAAACGGATATCGCGGCAGACCCAAGATGAATGTCAATGGACTGATTGAAGTGTTGATGCGGCTGTCATACTTGGCGGCGGATTATCCGGAGATTACCGAGTTAGATATCAACCCGCTGTTGGTGTCGCCGACGGACGCAGTGGCGCTTGATGCCAGAATCATGATCGATCCGACGATGGTAGGCATGCCCATCGAGCAGTATTCACATCTGGCGCTAAGGCCCTATCCCGACAAGTATGTCACTACGGCGGAACTAAAGGACGGCACGAAGATTACATTGCGTCCGATCAAACCGGAGGATGAACCGCTCTGGATGGGATTACTCGCGAGTTGCTCGAAAGAAACGATCTATTCACGGTTCCGATATTTCTTCCAGTGGCAATCGCATGAAGTGGCGACGCGCTACTGCTATATCGACTATGATCGTGAGATTGCGATTGTGGCGGAGGTTGGCGAAGGCGACAAGCGACGGTTTTTGGGCATCGGCAGGTTGATCGCCGATCCCGATCATGAGACCGTGGAGTATGCGGTGTTGATCACCGACGCCTGGCAGAAAAAAGAACTGGGAAGCCTGATCACTGATTACTGCATGGAGATCGCCAAGCGCTGGAACCTAAAACGCATCTACGCGCAGACAACTGCCGAGAACCGCCCGATGGTTTCGGTATTCGAAAAGCGGGGCTTCAAAATCACCTACGGTGACGACTCGACGGTGGAAGTTGAGAAGGAGATTGGGTAGGGGGTTGCTATGTCAAAATGCTCTCTGGCCATAGGCCTGCTCTTAAGTCTCTGTATCCTGCCGACCGGCAATTGTGCCGCAGAAGTGAATGGGGATTCTCTCTATCTGTGGGAAGCATATTTCTCTTCGGATTGGTGGTATTTCAATGACATTTCAGAGGAGCGATCCGCACTCCTATTTCAGCAGAGTGGGATCTGCGATCAATCTGATCCTCCTTTCACCCGGTTCGCTATCGCCGACTCGGTAGTTTGCAGCTGTCTGAAGTCAACTTACTATGTTCTCTTCATAAAACTCGGCGGTCGCGGACAACCGGCTCCGATCCACCGCTGGTTCGCGAAGGACAACGAGACACAGCAGGTGTTGGGTTTTGCCAATTCCCTCGAGCTGGAGGAATACATAGGAAGAGATTTCAAAGGTAACGGCATTGTGAACGCCGCAAGCGCTCGCAACTGTGTAATTCAGATCGCAACTATCGTGTCACCGTATCTGCCGGTAATGTTCCCTGACCACCCTGGTCAGCTAGCAAAAGCCATGAATGCACTATGGAGTATGAGATTGTACGAGAAGGCCTCCCATGATGACTCTCTCTTCCTCTTGATTGGCTCGGTGGCTTTCTCGGACGGGAAGCTGGGAATATTGGCCAGCTACTCCGACACGACCGGCAAGATCAACCGAGAAGAGCACCGAGTCGATTCTCTTGCTGCTTCGGTTTACACCTATCTGAATCACAATGGCGCCTACGAGTTCTCCCTCGGTTCTTGGTCACGGTCGGGAGGTTTGGTGTTGCACTGGAACATCTGTGTCTCCCGGCAGGGCATTCTACGCATAGACTGGACAGAAATCGGCAGGCTCCAAACAGAACCCGGACTTGGATATTGGCGTTAAGGAGACCAACCGCATGACAAGATTTGTTCGGCATCACGAATTTCCATTGAGACATGGCCGTGTGCGTGCAGTTCGTATCTTGATCTTGCTGCTTTTGGTGACTGGCGTCAGCAAGGCGGATAGTCTGCAGGTTCCAGCAGATTCACAGAAGTTCATTGAAGATCAAATGGATTGGCTACTCCGTGGAGGCAAGCAATTGGATCGAGAAACCTTTGGCTCAACTCGATACCGATTCATTCGCGGTGAATGGAGTATCCTTGCAACGCGTGGTGCGCGGGAGCGTCTGTCCCCGTCAGAAATTGACAATCGTTCGGAGATCGAATTGGATTCCATCGGCCTGAGCACAATGACCATCATTGACCGTGTCGGCTTTGCCTTTTCTCCCTGTTCCTTGCTTGTCGTAAGATACGAGCAAGACCCAAGTATTTATCCCTATGTTTCCGGCTATGGTTCGATAATGCTCACTCCAGATGATCGCAGGATTTGGAATCCGCTTTGCTGCGAGTGGGGCCGTTGGCAGCCTGAGAAACAGAACGAATTGCTGAAGATGGTCTTTCCGGCAACCGTATTTGCAGGCCTTCATACCGAGAGCGACTACGTGCGACTTGCCAAGGAAATCGTATCGGTACTAGCGGGCGTCTATCCCGTCATCTTCGTCAAGAGCGCGCATGATATTCAACTCTACTCCGATATCGTCAATTCAGAAACTCTCTGGTGGATCGTCGAGAATGATTCGGCGTACAGCCGAATCTTCAGTTCGCCGTTCGTATACGGCACGAAGTCGATCGAAGAACTGGAACCGAAAGTGCAATCGGCCTTTGACACTCTCGCATTCTGTTTCCTCAACGGCATTGGACCGAGTGTACGCATCAGCGATGATCCCAACGGGATAACAGAAGTAGTACTGCAGACTTGGCTTCCCCTTACCGGAAACCTTCATGAATGGCATCTGAGGTTCTCTAAGACGGGTGTCGAGAAAGTACAGCACTATGTCATTGCGAAAAGGCTTGGAATTGGTTTGGGAGCGCGAGCATTCCGGGATGAGTAGCTAATCGTGAAGAGCAACTTCATTCATCCCGAACAACATCCCTCCCGACAAGAGAGTACAACATGGCGCACGCAATTATCTTGACTCTGAATCGCACGCTGGACAGCGAAGTCAGGCAATTGTGGCATGATCTCGAAGCTGCCGGCATTGGCAAAACACCGGGTCAGTTCGATGAACCCCCGCACATAACGTTTTCATTGTTTCCCGCCGCGAATCCGGAAACGCTTATCAAACTGGTCAATTCGATGTCGATCACCGCATCACGGGTGCGGCTTGTCCCGTTCGGGACTTTTCTCGGAAAGAAGCATGTGCTGTACTACACTGCCATTCTCTCTGAGGAATTGCTTCAAGCTCACGCGCAACACTATAATGTTCTCCGTCGCGAAAAGATCGAGCACGATCCCATCTTCTCGCCCGGCAATGTGGTCTTTCACTGCACAATGGCGGTAGATGTCGAAGAGGAGCGTTTTCTTGACGGAATCAATATTTGTCTAAGATATAAGGACATACTAGATGGTTCCGTGGAGGGCATCGAGTTGATTGAATTCTTTCCGGTCAAGGTCATTTGCAGGAGAACGCTTGTGACGACGGGAAGATAGGCTATCAATCCGGCGACCTGAGCGGTTGACAAAATCTACCTTTCCCGTATATTATCCCGCGACGATATGACGGACACGATCAATAGCAATGGCAAGGGGCAGACGGTCTATCTTGAGACCTACGGCTGCCAGATGAACGAGTACGACACCGAGATCGTGCGGGCGATTCTGGCGAGGAATCAATTCGATTTTGCCGAGACGCCGGAAGCTGCCGGAATCATCCTGATCAATACCTGCTCGGTGCGGGAGAATGCGCATCAACGTGTGCATGCCCGCATCTCTACGCTCAAGCAACTTAAGAAGAAGCGGGCTGATTTGATCATCGGCGTGCTGGGGTGTATGGCGCAAAATCTGAAGAAGGCGCTGCTTGAAGATAAATCGGGGATTGATTTGATAGTCGGGCCTGACAACTACAAGGCGTTGCCGGTGATTATCAATCGCGTGCGTGAAACAGGTGAGAAAGAATTCGCGCTGTCGTTGTCAGAGTACGAGGATTACGCCGATGTGTTTCCCACCAGTCGGCATGGCGTCAATGCCTGGTTGGCGGTGATGCGCGGCTGCGACAACTACTGCACTTTCTGTGTAGTCCCCTATGTGCGCGGACATGAACGGAGCCGCGATCCGCAGAACGTGATCGAAGAAACGAGGCAGCTTGCCGCGCAAGGGTTCAAGCAGGTGACATTATTGGGGCAGAATGTTAATTCATACTCATTCAAGGGTCTTGATTTCGCCAGCCTGATTACCGCGGTCAGCCAGATTGAGGGAATCAGGCGCATCAGGTTTACTTCACCGCATCCCAAAGATTTTCCCGAAGCGCTCATAGAAGTAGTGCGCGACAATCCGAGAGCGTGCAAGCATATTCATCTGCCCTTACAGGCAGGTAGTAGTCGGATTCTTGATATGATGAATCGGACATACACGCGCGAGGAATACGTCGCGTTGGCACGGCGGCTGCGTGAAACGATTCCCGGGCTGGCATTGACGACGGATATCATCGTCGGATTCCCGACCGAGACGGATGCCGAGTATGAGGAGACGCTCGAAGTTATGCGCGAGGTGGAATTCGACGCGGCGTTTATGTTCGCCTATTCCGAACGCAAGGGAACACCGGCGGCCAAGCGCTATCCCGATGACATCAGTGAAGCGACCAAATCGAGCCGCATGGTGCGGCTAGTTGATCAACAACGGCAGATATCATACCAGCGGAATCAGGCGCATCTGGGGCAGGTGTTCGAGGTAATGGTTGAAGGTCCCGCCAAAAAGCGGGGACAGTTGATGGGGCGCAATGACGGCAATAAAATCGTCGTGTTCTCGGACAGCGTCGCGCAACCGGGGGATCTGGTCAGTGTCAGAATCAATGAAGTTACCCCGAATACGCTAATCGGTGAGTTGGCGTAGGTTAAAACCGCTTCGGTTTTGACGATTCCGTCCAAGATTCTCCTTGATACCAATTCAGCTCCTTGTATCTTGTTTCGTCATGTTGACATGTAGGTCAAGTCCACTTTGGGCTTGACGTCTCACGGACAGGTAGGGTGCCTTGTGGCTGACTATACATTCAAGCTTGATGAACTGAGAAATAGGCACTCCAAGTCGGAGATTGTGGGATCGCTCAAGCGATATGCTGAGGAGCATAAGGTCTATACATTGAGTTGTCGCGAATATGATGGCTGGAAACACCGCCTTGTTTCGACTTGGACTATTATCCGAATCTTTGGTTCTTGGGGAAAGGCTCTCCAAGCGGCGGGTTTGAGAAGTCAAAGGACTAAGAAGCTTCAGCTTCGGGACATGGTTGATGCCTTCAAGGCGTGTTGGAAGAAGCTGGATGCGCCGCCATCGAGAAAGCAATTGGAAGCATATCTGGAAGAACATAAGTATCCTTTTAGGTGGGCCAGCTACTACTCCGCGTATGGTGGACACTTAAGGTTGGCGCAGATGATCGTCGATGTCCAGCAAGGCCGCATCGCTGAATCTACTCTCTACAGAAGGGTAAAGCATGCACCTGATAGGGGACCAATTTCTCCGAAATTGCGGGCGGCGGTACTCAAGCGAGATCAGTGTAGGTGCGTCAAATGTGGGGCTGACCCCAAGCGAGACAAGAGCGTGAGACTGGAAGTGGATCACATCATTCCAGCCTCGAAGAAAGGCCAAGCCGCGATGGAGAACTTACAGACACTTTGCTTCGAATGCAATCGCGGCAAGTCCAATGACGACGATTGAAGTCAGGTAAGTCAAGCCCACTTGGGGCTTGACGTTCCAATATATCACGCCGCAAGTCGGCGTGACCTACAATCGGCTGTCGATTCAGGTTTCTTCTTGCTGTCGTCTTGCTTATGCTATTACATTCAGGCGTAGTCATCTTCCCAAGAGAGGTAGGCGACCAGAATATGCAGAACGAAATCATTCCCAAATCGCATTTGCAGTCCTTTGCGCGGCGGTTGCGTGCCACCAAGAAGAAAATCGTCTTCACTAACGGCGTGTTTGACATTCTTCACGCCGGACATGTCGATTATCTGACCAGAGCAAGAAAGCTCGGTGATGTGCTGGTCGTCGGGCTCAACACGGACGCTTCCGCGAAGCAGAACAAAGGCGACCTGCGGCCGATAATCCCGTACAAATATCGCGCCCCAATGCTGATAGCGCTGAGGGCCGTGGATTATGTCGTGCCTTTGGATGAAAAGACGCCGGCCAAATTGATCGAGATGATCGCCCCCGATGTGTTGGTCAAAGGCGCCGATTACAAACTGACGGAAATCGTCGGTGCGGATTTTGTCCTGGCTCATGGCGGCACGGTTGTGCGGATGAAGCTGCTGAAGGGGTTGTCGACAAGTTCGGTATTGGAGAGAATACGCAGGTCGATGAAGTGAATCGTATCCAGAGAGTGGCGTCAGCAAGTTTAATTGCCTTGCTCTTGCTCTGTGCTTCTTGCGCTACAACGAGGGTCGTAACCTATCGACCACCGCACGTCTTGTTGGTTGACTCCGTCTCATACGCAGTAATTGGCACTCCCAAAATTGTCTATCCTCGACACCAAGTTGGGGAAGAGGTTGACTCGGCTTTCTGGGACGATGATGGCCTCAAGTACCACGTCGGCCAGAAGTCGATACCGGATCATCTGGACTATATGGACATCGACTCTGTCAGGGCCGCCGGCGGCGGGGTCATGGCGTTGATGTCCACGAAAACCCAGTCTGTGAGGGCAATCTATTACCATAATGGTATGATTGATCGGCCGACGCCAAGTGTGTGTGGTCAAGATCTTCTGTCCGCAGTACTACAGAGAGAC
Organism: uncultured bacterium; assembly: GCA_903930455.1. Lineage (GTDB taxonomy): Bacteria > Zixibacteria > MSB-5A5 > CAIYYT01 > CAIYYT01 > CAIYYT01. The sequence goes on from CAIYYT010000250.1 coordinate 14,423, forward strand.
TCCACCACGGAAGCGCGTCAGCACTTCGTCGCGGACGTCGACAGTATAACAGTGACCTATCGCAGAGCTGACAGAGGAGCATCAGTGCTTCTAGCGGTCGGGATGGCCGTGCTTGCCAGCCTTGGCCTTTTCATCTGGGGACTGTCGACGATGCCTTCGGAGTGAACGGGCTGATGAATGCTGCTGCTTAACAGGGATTGCTTCTTTACCAACTGCCACTTGTGATGCCGGTCAGGAGCCCTCATCTGATGACAGGCTCCTGATAGAGAGATTGTTGCTTCGAGCCACAGATCGGCCAGCTTGGTCAGTCTGGGAAGCTATTGCACGGAGCCGGTCCACCTAAAAAGATGTAGTTGATAAGATAGACCATATCCGCAATATTCGTGCGCCCATTACAGTCTGGATCACCTGTCATCGGAGGTTGTGGCGCGCCACCTCCGACGAAAATGTAGTTTATCAAAAACACAACATCAGAGACATTCACAATTGCATCATTGTTGGCATCACCGAGCGTCATCGTTCGGAAAGTAAACATCTGTGGCGACCAAATCTCGCCACCGTTCCCGTCGCTCGCCTTAACATTCCACCAGTACTGTCGACCCCACTGCAGGTCGGTAGTCAATGTATAACCGGGGGCGGCTAGGTTTAGAACCTGTTGCACAAAGCTGAAATTCGAGTCAGTGGCGATGACGAGATCATATGTTACTATGTCACCCGTATTCGGATCGACTGAGTCATCCCAAGAGAAGAGAGGACGCAGAGTCGAGACTCCGACGGAAGTCGTATTTCCTGGAGTCAGGAGGGTAAAGGACAGTGGAGCGTGGTTGCTAAACGGGCAAGCCCCCATGTCATTTCGCGAGCCGTCCGAGTCATTGTAGAGAGGATCGAGATTACCGGCGTTGATGCAGGGGGACGAGCCTTTCAAGTGAAAGTTGAAAGGAATTCCGCCGAGAAAACGCGGGTCGGCAGATAGCGAACCAGCGCCGGGAGTGATGCCGGAATAGTCCGAAGGAATGTTGGACCAACAGTCGTCATAATTGGCCATATAGCCACTACTGCCGCCCTGCCAGATGCCGTAGCCGCTGCAGTTGGTAATGATATTATTGAAGGCAGTGTCATTCGTACACGCCCAGAAAGAAATTCCACCACCGGTACTGTTTGAAGACAAACAACTGTCAATTGTGTTGTTTGTCATCAGGATATTACTCGATGCGCCGAGATATATTGCGCCGCCAAACTCCGTGGCACTGTTGCCGACGAGAAGATTGTATCTGACAACTACATTGCCGGCACCGAGCAAGTCTATTCCGCCTCCGCAGCGCGCCGAATTGTGGCGGAATTCGTTCCTCTCAATCAAGGTCCCTGCCGCATTCAAGATCAGGACGCCACCTCCGTGAAGTTGACATGTGTTGTTTTTGAACCTATTGTTTCGAATTTCTGCAGCTCCCCGCACGCACACAGCTCCTGCGTCGTCAGCTGCGTTGTCTACGAAGTCATTATTATCCACAATAATCGTGCCGTCAGTGGATTCGATGCAACGCTTTCCCGAGGCACCCGAAAATCGGAAGCCTTGAATCAGGTTCGTTCTGCCGGAATTTCCATTGAGATACACGGTGTTGGCCGATGTCGAGGCAGGAAGGATAGTTGTGGTCTGCGCCCCACTCACAGAGACGACTGAAATGCTTTTTCCGGAAATGACCAGGTTCTCCGTGTACGTCCCCGGCGCTACCAACACCGTATCCCCATCCACCGCCGCATTAATCCCTGCCTGAATCGTCGGTTGATCCGTGGGAACGTGGATAACAATACTTCCACCAATATGGGTACTGAACATGTACTCAAGCCAGTCTCCCCAGCCGACGCTGTTGCTCACTTTGATTCTCAAGAAATAGATTTGGCGATTCGCCAGTGGTAAACCTGCATAGACTGCGTCTGTGTCGGAGGATGCTACGGTGCCTGACTGCCACATTTCCGCCACAGACCAATCAGCGTCTGTTCCGACTTCGATCTTGAACTGCGTCTGTGTTGTGGCAGCCGTGTCCAAATAGCGCCAGTAGATCGTAGGCCAGGGGACCACCACGTAGCCATTTACACTGCCGGAGCCGAAGCCAATATCAGAGGCAACAGGCACATTGCCCACGCCACCCGGAAACGCACCCATATCATTTCTAGATCCGTCGGGATCGTTGTATTGGGAAGCTGGATCACCAGCGTTAATGCAAGGGGAACCGGGCAGCAACCTGTAGTTGTGTGCGGAAGTATCCTTGAACATTGCGTTTTGGTACATGTTTCCAATGCCAGGGGCGAAATTGTAGTCGCTAGCATTGCCGAAAGTGCAATTGTACTCCGCGAGAATCGCTCCCCCATTAGATCGCATACCGTATGCAGGTGCGCCGAACACGATATTGTTGCGAGCGTTGACATTTCCCCCCTGTCCGTAAATGCCGCAATATGTGACCACCGAAATTGTGTTGTTATTCACTTCGAGTTCGGACACGCTTCCCAAGACTCTTATGTCACCAACTCCGACATTCCCGTAAATGGTGTTATAGGCAATCGTATCTTGAGTACTACTTGCGTTGTCGTCCCCCACGTGTATAGCTCCACCGTATACTTCGGTGTTGTGATGAATCATGTTGCCTTTGATAACCGATCCAGTCGTGTTGTAAAGCGTGATACCACCGCCGTAGTTGCCATAGGGACCAGTGTTTCCCGTGATAATGTTGTTTACTATTGTCGGAGACGACCCAACACAAAGAACACCTGATGCGCTTGTGCATCCGGTAATGCCGAAGCCAGACACAACTGCGCCCTTTGGTTCACTGGCAATCAAGCTTACGGCCGGTTTGCCTCCATCGGCTGCACGGATTGTGGTGACCTCTGGACCGTCTAAGCTTCTCAAAACCACTCTCTTGCCGTTGAACGCTACGTTTTCCGTGTACGTTCCAGGCGCCACCAATACCGTATCCCCATCCACTGCTATGTTGATCCCTGCCTGTATTGTCAGTTGGTCTGCAGGTACATGGATGGTGGCGGCATAGAGACTTGAGTAAAGCAGGAGTACGATGCCTACCAGAAAGGCATGATATCTTTTCATGATTGAACCTCCGTCATTTTGACAAACTACCCGAATGACCGGCCAGGAGTTGGCCGCCTGTCTGGACATCTGCACATATTATGACTGTATGACAATGTAGTGAACAAATTCGCAAAGTCAATCGATAATTGGAGGAATTCTGTGCGGGATACATGCCCACTGACTCCGAAAAGAAGACAATAGATGTGGTTGTTTGTCGGGCGGGGATTGAGACCGTCATGATGGACTCCTGACGGCGCAGAGAAGAGACCGCCGTAAGTGAAAGGACTCCTAATTGTCCAAAGGCTACGGGTCGCTTTTTTCCCTTGACCTACTGTAGCAGGTTTAGGTATCGTCCCTCATGGTTGGTGAGGTGGAGGCGCAGAAATCGAAACATCATGACAATGGAAGATAGACATGTTACAGCGAATTAAGAAACTACAGACAATCCTAAAGACCAACAACCTCGATTGTCTCATGCTACACGAGTTTGAGCAATCAAAGCCAGCTCAGATAAGATATCTGTGCGGCTATACTGGCGACAACGCATGGCTGGCAGTTCTCCCGAATGAAGCGATTCTCATCACCGATTTCCGTTACAAGACGCAAATTGCTAAGGAAGTCAAAGGCGCAAAGAAGGTTATCGCTGAGCAAAGTCTTTCCGCTGAATTGGGCAAGTTCAAGCAATTGACCGTCAAAAATCTGAGAATTGGGTATCTGGAAGAATACCTTCCAACAAAGATGCTCGGTCTCATCAAGAAGCAACTCCCGGATGCCCTCTTGGTGCCAACCAATGGACTGGTCGAATCTTTGGCGATTATCAAGGACACTGAGGAAATTGCCAGTCTTGAGAGAGCGGTGGAAATTGCGGATGTCGCCTTTGACCGGATTCTCCAAATCATCCGCCCAGGAATATCCGAGCTTGATGTGGCGGCAGAGCTTGAATATCAGATGAAAATGCTTGGCTCGCTAGATCCATCGTTCGAGACGATTATCGCTTCTGGATACCGAGGGGCACTGCCGCACGGGAGAGCGTCGGCCAAGAAAATCAAGAAGGGCGAATTTGTAACTCTTGATTTTGGAGCGACTTGCAACGGATACCGCTCAGACATTACCCGCACGGTTATGGTTGGCAAAGCTGATGCAAAACAGAAAAAGATCTACAGTCTGGTGCTCAAGGCGCAGACTGCCGGTTGTAGGAAGGCACGTGCCGGACTGGGAGGCCCTGAGGTTGACAAGCACGTTCGCGACATTATCAGTAAGGCAGGGTATGGTAAGCAGTTCGGGCACGGTCTCGGACATGGAATAGGTCTCCTTATTCATGAGGGGCCAAGGCTTTCATCATTGTCGACTGATGTTCTGCAACCGAATATGGTTGTGACAATTGAACCGGGCATCTACCTTGAGGGTTGGGGTGGTGTGCGCATCGAGGACGATGTCGTGATTACCAAAACCGGTTGCCGCATAATGAACAAGGCGGAAAAACGGCTAATCGAGCTGTAAGTTTTTGAGAAAATAATTCGATAATTGGAGTAGGGTCAAAACGACCCGTGAAGTAAGCCAATGAGAGAAAAAACTATCCGGAAACTGGTGAAACTGGTCGAGGAAGCTGATATCGAATCTCTCACCGTACGCAACTGGTGGACGAAGGTTCAGATTATCAAGAAAGGCGGCGGGGGAAGCAACGGCGGTTCGCACGAATCGACGATTACGATTCCGCGCGCGGCTGTGAAGCCAAGCTTGCCGCCGATGGAAGTGGCGCCTCCCGTTCAGGTAGCGCCGCAGCCACAACCTCAACCGGTCAGTGCGTCTTCCATACCGGCAGCCGCCACCGGCAAGGAGATCAAGTCGCCGATGGTGGGCACGTTTTACACCTCCCCCGAGCCCGGAGCACCCCCCTTTGTCGAGGTCGGTGCGAGGGTCAAGAAAGGGCAGACCGTCTGTATTATCGAAGCGATGAAGTTGATGAACGAAATCGAATCGGAGTACGACGGGGTGGTGAAATCACGTCTGGTGGAAAACGCGCAACCGGTGGAGTTTGGTCAGACGCTGTTTGTCGTCGAGCCGGCCTAGCCAAAGAAGTTTCCGGGCAACTCAAGGGAGATTTGCAGCATGAACCTGCGTGAAATGCTGGTGGAGATGCAACACCAGGTTGCCTCCGACCTTCATCTGCGGGTGGGGATTAAGCCTACTCTAAGAGTCCACGGCAAGCTGATTGCCCTGAACACCGATCCGATCAGCAAAGATGGGATGAACGAGATTATTGCGCAAATCCTGTCACCGGAGCAACAGAAGCGCTTCAACGCCCGTAGCGAAATGGACTTGGCGTTGTCAGTAACCAAGCTGGGGCGTTTCCGTATCAACCTCTATCGTCAGCGCGGCACCTCCGGTATCGCCATCCGCGCGGTTAACACATCAGTGCCGACCTTTGAGGATCTCAGCCTTCCCGATTCGATTCGCGAAATCTGCGAAGCCCGGCGTGGGTTGGTGATTGTAACAGGCACAACCGGTTCTGGTAAGTCGACGTCGCTGGCGGCGATCATCGAGCAAATCAATTCAACGCGCTACGAAAATATCCTGACAATCGAAGACCCGATCGAATACATCTATAAGGACAAAAAATCGGTCATTGCCCAGCGCGAGGTGGGCTCCGATACCGAGAACTTCGGAGCAGCGCTACGTCATGCATTCCGTCAAGACCCGGATGTGATCTTGATCGGTGAAATTCGGGACGCCGAAACAATGTCGATTGCGCTGGCGGCGGCGGATACGGGACATCTGGTGCTGACAACCTTGCACACGATGAACGTGGTCGAAACGATTTCCCGTATCATTTCGTTCTTCCCGCCCCACCAGCACCAGCAAATCCGACTGTTACTGGCGGGAACGCTCAAGGCGATTATCTGCCAACGTCTGTTACCGCGTTCCGATCAGCCGGGACGAGTGCCGGCGGTAGAGATTATGATTTCGACCGGCGCGATACGTGATGCGATTATTGATCCGATGAAGACATCACAGGTGATCGAATTTGTCGAACAGGGCGCCGTGCAATATGGAATGCAGTCCTTCGACCAATCGATCATGAAGCTCTATCGTCTGGGCGTGATCTCGTATGAGGATGCCATGCGCAATGCTACTAATCCGGATGACTTCGACCTGCGCGTCAAGGGTATTACGGCGGCATCAGACCAGACTTGGAGCCCAGTGGGGGCGGATAAGAAGTTCTAAGTCGCTCTACCTAGCCTTGTTGGAAACCGGGCAGGATGATGAGTGATACCTTACCCCTTGGTCTCTCCCCGCTGGAGAGAGAAAAAGGGCAAGTTGCCATAGGAAACCGTGGTTCGCAGTTCGCCGCGGCAAGAAGGAACTGGAGAGAGATTGTTCAAGAAAATTCTGATCGCCAACCGTGGCGAGATTGCCCTGCGGATTATCCGCGCCTGCCGGGAATTGGGCATTCCCACCGTGGCCGTCTATTCAACAGCAGATGCTGACTCGCTTCATGTCCGGTTCGCCGACGAAGCGGTCTGTATCGGTCCGGCCAGATCAGCCGAGAGTTATCTTGATCCCAAACGCATTATCGCCGCGGCCGAGATTACGGGTGCGGAAGCAATTCATCCCGGATATGGCTATCTGGCGGAAAACGCTGATTTCGCGGAAATCTGCGGTTCGTGCGGGCTAGTGTTTATCGGTCCGCCACCGGAGGCGATTCGCGCGATGGGAGACAAGGTTCATGCCAAGCAGACGATGAAGGCAGCCGGAGTGCCGGTAATCCCCGGAAGCGAGGGGGGGGTCGCCGATGCGATTGTCGCTAGAAAAATAATTGACGAAATCGGTTACCCGATCATCATGAAGGCCGCCGCCGGTGGTGGTGGGCGGGGAATGAGAATTGCCCGCAATCAGGCCGAACTGGAGAGCGGATTCAAGACAGCGCAGTTGGAAGCGGCGGCGGCATTCAACAACCCGGAAATCTACATCGAGAAGTATCTGGAGCACCCCCGCCATATCGAGATTCAGATTCTCGCGGATCAATACGGTAACGTTATCCACCTTGGGGAACGCGACTGCACAGTGCAGCGGCGTCACCAGAAACTGTTGGAGGAGTCGCCGTCGCCGGTAGTCAGCGAAGAACTCCGTAAACGGATGGGCGCTTCAGCCGTAAAAGGCGCTAAGTCAGCAGGTTACCAGAACGCCGGAACAGTAGAATTCCTGCTCAACGCGGACGGAAGCTACTACTTCATGGAAATGAATACACGTGTTCAGGTGGAACATCCAGTAACAGAAGAGGTTACCGATATCGATATCATCGCGGAAATGCTACATATTGCCGCTGGCGATAAATTGAAGCTGACTCAGGACGATGTCAAGATATCGGGCTACGCGATCGAGTGCCGAATCAACGCTGAGAACCCGGACGCCAATTTTGCTCCCTCACCGGGACTGATTACGTCGTTTCATGTGCCGGGCGGGCATGGAGTGCGAGTGGATACGCATGTGTATGCGAAATATGTGGTTCCGCAATATTATGACTCAATGATCGCCAAGCTGATCGTGCATCACAAGAACCGAGCCGATGGCATTCAGAAGATGCTGCGGGCGCTTGATGAGTTTGTCGTCGAAGGCATTTATACGACGATTGACTTCCACAAAAAAATCCTGGCAGACCCGGTATTTCAGTCGGGAGTATTTGACACTGGCTTCGTAGAAGACTATTTTAGGCGGACAAAAGGGCTGGCTACAAACGCGGATAAGGTAGTATAGATTGGAGGATTTATGAACATCCCAGAGGGCTTGAAATACACGCGCGAGCACGAATGGGTTAAGATCGAAGGTGACGTAGCGATTGTGGGAATTACCGAGTATGCTCAGGGCGAATTGGGCGACATCGTCTTCGTGGAATTGCCTCCGGTTGGCAAGGCAGTCAAACAGATGGAACCGTTTGGAACCATCGAAGCGGTTAAGGCGGTCAGCGAGATGTTTTCGCCGCTTTCCGGAGTTATCAAGGAAACCAACAAAAGTCTGGAAAAGGATTCAACGGTTATCAACAAGGATCCCTATGGCGCCGGTTGGATCATCAAGATCGCCAAATTCGATCCTTCGGAAGTCAACGCGCTGCTAGACGCTGCCAGCTACCGCAAGCTGCTAGAGGAATAGGATATGACATTCGTCCCCCACTCCGATCGCGAACGTCAGGAGATGTTGCGCGATATCGGAGTCGATAGTTTTGAAGAACTGCTTCAAGGTATTCCTGAGTCGTTGCGGTTAAAGAAGCCACTGAATCTTCCTGAAGCGCTTTCGGAGTTTGAGACGGTGAAGATAATGGGGGAACTGGCCGCCAAGAACCACACGACGGCCGACTTCGCCAACTTTATGGGGGCGGGCGCTTATGATCATTTTATTCCGGCAGTAGTCGGGCATTTGCTTGACCGCTCGGAGTTTAGGACCGCATACACCCCCTATCAGGCCGAGGTATCACAGGGCACGCTGCAGGGAATCTATGAATTTCAGTCGCTGATTTGCCGGTTGACCGGTATGGATGTAGCGAACGCCTCGATGTATGACGGCGGTTCCGCTACTGCAGAAGCAGCGTTGTTGGCGTTGTCGGTGACGAACCGGCGCAAAATCGTGGTGTCGTCGCTGGTGCATCCCCATTATGTAGACTGCATCAGAATCTATCTTGGCGGGGAGGATATTGAAGTGGTGAAAGTCCGACATGACAACGGCATCATCGATGTGGATGATCTGAAAGCCAAAATCAAAGATGCCGCCTGTTTTGTCATGCAAAATCCGAATTTCTATGGCATCATCGAACCGACCGATCACGTCCCACAGATAGTGAAGGAAGCGGGGGCGCTGTTGATCGTGGCAGTTAATCCGATTTCGCTGGCCCTCCTGAAGACGCCCGGAGAATTCGGCGCCGATGTCTGTATCGGCGAGGGACAGCCGCTGGGGAACAGTCTGAATTTCGGCGGACCTTATTTCGGTTTCTTCGCCACGAAAAAGGCATTTGTACGGCAGCTTCCCGGTCGCCTGACGGCGATGACCAAAGATAAAAATGGAAAACGGGGATTTTGCCTGACGTTGCAGACCCGCGAACAGCATATCCGTCGCGACAAGGCGACTTCAAATATATGCACCAACGAAGCGCTCTGCGCCCTGGCCGGAACGATTTACATGGCGACGCTGGGTAAACAAGGGTTGAAGGAAGTGGCGCAGTTGTGTTTCAACAAAGCGCACTATCTAAGAGATCAGCTCTGCTCGATTCCGGGGGTGAAACTCGCGCACGACCGACCCTTCTTTATGGAATTTGCCTTGAAGTTGCCGCAGCCCGCGGCGAGAGTCTTTGACCATCTGATCGAGAAGAAGATTTTTGCCGGCGTGCCGACTTCGCGGTTTGTGTGGGAAGATGATTGCCTGATCGTGTGCGCGACGGAGAAACGAACTAAGAGCGAAATTGATTTCTATCGTGACTCTTTGCGAGAGGTGATGGTTTAACATGCCGTTCTGTCCAAACTGTGAGACCGAATACAAAGGCAATGTGTCTGTTTGTCCGGAATGCGGAGAGCATCTCATCGACACATCGGTGGAGGACCTCGAAGATCTGTCGGAGGAGATGGAAGATGACATGATCCTGCTATATCGCTCCAGCGGCCGCGCCAATTCAGACGCGCTGATGGATGCTTTACGGGATGCCGGGATACTCTACGTGTTCAAGGCCTCGGAAGACACGGGCCCGCGTGGAAAGAAGACGCTCTACCGCACCGCCTTTGTGGATGGTGAATTCTTCGTGAACGAAGAGGATTATGATACTGCCAAAGAGATCGCCGAATCAGTATTGGGTGATCTTGAAGACGATCTTTAATAGGCCACGCCTGTCAAGAGCGATCCTGACCAGCCAGAATTGAGGTTTTATGCCCTATTGCCCCGATTGTTTGATGGAATACCTCGACAGCATTGATGTCTGCCCCGATTGTGGCGCCAAGCTGTTGCCCGGTTTACCTCCGGAAAAAACGGATAACCCGGATGATGAAATCGATGCGGTCTTGCTGCTGAAGGCGGAGAACGTGATGCAGGCGAAGTTCCTTGCTGCGGCCCTCGACGATGCGGACATACCCTATGTTGCCAGAGGTATTGGGATTACCGATTCAATCGGTGGGTCGGCAGGTGGTGATGTGGCCTTCGGCGCATACTCATCCCATAGCGATCCGGAAATATATGTTAATCCCAGTGATCTCGCGGCCGCCCAGAAAGTGCTGGACTCTATCAGCGGAAGTGAGTCTTCGGATGATCAGGACATCGACAGCGATTCCGGGAGTTCGTCTTCAGATCCTACGCAGGCGTGAGTTTGGCCATGCATCATTGCCCGAAGTGCTATTACGAGTATGAATACCGTGTCTCAGTCTGCCCGGATTGTGGCGTGTCCTTGGTTGATGGTCCGGTGCCGACAAAACAACCGGTCGTTCGCTCTTCAGATGATGATGACGATGCATTGCTACTGTTTGAGAGCCAGGACTTTCTCAAGCTGCGGTTCCTGCTTGATCTATTGGATCAAGAAGGAATTCCCTATGCTACGCAGAAGATGACGCAGTATGGCGGAGCTGCCGCTTCCGAGATTCTCACGGTAGGGTTGTCGGCGGCTTCAACCGTGGGGGGTATCGCCCGAGTCTATGTCGCCGCCGAGAACTTCGAGCAAGCGAAGGAATTATTGGCAGCACTGGAAGGAATTGCACTTACGGGAGACGAAGATATTGATTTGGAGGATGAACCATAGATGAAATATTTGACCGTTACCATTGCGTTGATGTCGCTGTTGTTCGCGTTGCCGGCGGTTCAAGCCAATACCCGGATCGGCGATCTGCAATTTGCCGACAACTTTGATTCGCTGATGGCACAGGCGCAACAGTCGCAGAAGCTAGTCATTATCGACTGGTTCACGGATTGGTGAGTGTGGTGTAAGAAGATGGCGGATACCACGCTGCCTGATTCTTACGTTCAGAAGTTTCTGAACAACTTTGAGATTGGAAAGATCAATGCCGAGGTTGACACAATGACAGCGGCGCGCTTTGGTGTGCGAAGTTTTCCAACCGTGCTAATGCTGAAACCGAACGGAATGGAGATTGATCGGATTGTCGGCTACCTGCCGCCGGTCGAATTCGTAACGGCGATTGTCAATGCGATGTCGGGAATCGGGACGCTGGAAGATCTGCTGAACAAGCTTGCCGGAAAGCCGAAGGATATCGAGTTGACATACGAGATCGGCCAGAAATATCGCTGGCGCGGTGATTATGATAAGGCAGCGACATATTTCCAGGAAGTTATGATGCTGGACCTCGGCAACGGCAAGAAGATGGCGGCGCAGGCGGCGTTTAATCTGGGACACATGCAGTACAAGAAGAAGAATTATACCGCCGCAATCGCAAACTGGCGCGATATGATTAAAGCTTACCCGCAGGACTCCGCCGGTATTGAGGCGCAACTGATGATCGCTCTGAGTTATCAGAATGCGAAAGACTTCAAGAATGCGAAGGTGGAGTTCAAAAGTTTCCTCAAGAAATATCCTGACACTGAAGAGAAAGATTGGATTAACGAGCAGTTAGCCAAGATGGAGAAGAAATAGATTGCGATGAACAATGTTGATAGTCCGTTGATTTTCGAGCTGTCGCGTGAGGGACAGAAGGGGTACTCGCTGCCGAAATGTGACGTGCCTGAATTGGCGATGGAGAAGCTGATCGGCAGTGCCAATCTGCGCGCGCAAGACGCGGCGTTGCCGGAAGTATCCGAGAATGAGATCGCCCGTCATTACATCCGCCTGTCGGTGATGAATCATCACATCGACAAAGCGATCTACCCGCTTGGTAGTTGCACGATGAAATACAATCCGAAAGTAAGCGAAAAGATCAGCGGCTTTCCGGGATGGACGGAACTGCATCCGTTCCAACCTGCGCGTACCGCACAGGGGGCGCTGCACCTGATGTATGATCTGGCGCGGATGCTGGCGGAAATTGCCGGGATGGAAGAAGTCACGCTGCAGCCGACTTCCGGCGCACAGGGGGAGTTTACCGGTATACAACTGGCCAAGGCACACTTCAGACATATCGGCGAGAAGCGCGTTAATGTCCTGCTTCCCGATTCGGCGCACGGCACCAATCCAGCATCGGTGGCAATGTCGGGATATAAGCCGGTGCAGATCAAGTCGAGCGATCAAGGGCTTTTGGATCCGGCGGTGCTGGAGAAAACTCTTGATGAATCGTATGCGCTCGTCATGTTGACCAATCCGAATACACTGGGGTTGTTTGAACGGGAGATCAAACGGGTATGCGAAATTGCGCACAGCAAGGGCGCGCTGGTTTATATGGATGGCGCCAATCTCAATGCGCTGATGGGAATCGCGCGACCGGGAGATATGGGCTTTGACATTCTGCATATCAATCTGCATAAGACGTTTTCCACGCCGCATGGTGGTGGTGGACCGGGTGGGGGCGCAGTCGGTGTCAAAAAACTGCTGGCGCCCTATCTGCCGCTGCCGGTCGTCTGCAAAAATGAAAAGCAGTATTACTTCGACTACGACCGTCCCCTGTCAATCGGCAGGTTGCATGCCTTCTATGGCAACTTCTCGATAATGGTGCGGGCCTATACATACATCCTCATGCTCGGCGGCAAAGGTTTGCGTGAAGCATCGGAAGCGGCGATCATCAACGCCAACTATCTGAAAGAGAGGCTGCGCAAGCGGTACAAGCTGGCATACGATTATGTCTGTATGCATGAGTTCGTGTTGTCGGGTGACAACCAGAAAAAGCTTGGAGTCAAGACGTCGGATATCGCCAAGCGTTTGCTCGATTTTGGTGTGCATGCGCCGACGATTTACTTCCCGCTGATTGTGTCGGAAGCGTTGATGATCGAACCGACCGAGACGGAGTGCAAACGTTCACTCGATGAGTTTGTGCAGATCATGTTGCAGATTGCGGATGAAGTCGAGACCAATCCCGACATCGTGAAAAACGCTCCGCAAAACACTCCGGTCGCGCGCTTGGATGAAGCGTTAGCGGCAAGAGAGCTGAATGTAAGCTATCAGGGGTGATGCAATACTCTGGTGATCTTGTAAGGCAGGGGTCTTTGACTCCTGCCTTTTCTGTTGGCGACAAGTCAAGTAGATCAAACTGTCTCGCGGCTTGACAATTGGCGTCAAGCTTCAGGGAGGCTGGAGCCACGTAACTTCGAAACACCCTCTGCTGAGCAAAAAGCGAGTATCTCCTTGACAGATTGGTCGACGTCACGTATACTGTAATCGTTCGTACTTACTAACGCAAAAGAGGATAAAATGAAAATTGTGACTGTTCTGTCTTTCTGCTATTTGCTGGCTGTCGTGGAAATGGCGTTCGTTGCAATCAGTCCCTCGGTTGTCGTAGCGGCAGAGTGTGGGGATGCCGATGGCGACGGTGCCGTAAACATTTCTGATGCGACTTACATTCTGCAATACATATTTAGGAATGGACGGGCGCCTGCTCCCGGTACAAGCGATGTCGATCTCTGCGGCAGTACAAATGTGTCAGATGCCCTTTACATTCATCGATATATTTTTGCGGGGGGACCGGCGCCTTGCCAGGGCAGTGACCCCTGCTTTTTTCCTACCGGTGGAAACCTCGTGGAAATCCACGGCTGTCCAAAGCTAGTCTCGTCAGCAACGGGCGGAGGAATTAGATTGCCGGTCCATATTTCAAATGAGGACACCATTTCGGCGCTTTCGATCGGTTTTCGGTTGACTTCCAACGATATGACGATCATCGCTGTAGATTTCACGGGTTCTGTCCTCCGGGATGTTGACACATCGTTGGTGTCAATTTCACCATCAACAGGGGGAGCCTCGGATAGCACGGTTGTTCTTATCGGATGGTTTACGACGATGCCATCGAAGGTACTGCGGCCTCAGCAGGACGGACTATTGGCAACCCTAACGCTTGCGGTTCCCCCGGGCACGCCGAATCAATATGTGAATCTGGACTCAGCTTTTGTACCGCCGGGCGGCGAATTCATCTTCATGCGCAAGTGGGCCGGCACAATAAGACCGCAATATATTCACTGTGACTCGGCAGATATTATTGTGGGTGACAGTGTTTCTTGTATAGACTCTGATTCCGACGGCTGGGGCGATCCCGGACACCCAGAGAACCAGTGCGCCGACGACAATTGCCCGTTTGTATACAACCCCAATCAGGCCGACGCTGATCATGACGGCATCGGCGACACCTGCGACTACATATGTGGCGACGCCAATGGCGATGCATCAGTAGATATCACGGACGCCGTTCATATCGTGAATTATATTTTCAAAGGTGGTGGAGTTCCCGGTTTGCGTGAAGCGGACGCTGATCAGTGCGGGAGCGTCAACATGTCGGACGCCGCCTACATCATGAATTACGTATTTGGCGGTCCGCCACCATGCCCGAGCGGACTGACTTGCCATTTGCCGACAGGAGGCAACAAGGTCGAGATCGGTGGCTGTCCACACATTGTCATCTCGTCCTCCGGTGGGCAAGTGAGACTGCCAATTTATATTACCAATACGGATACGCTCATCGGTCTGTCACTGGGGTTTCAACTCAGTTCCTATGCAGTTGCCTTCCAGTCGGTAGATTTCGCAGGCTCTATTCTACTCAGTCCTCACAACCCCATGATTTGGGGTGCGACAGTATCCCCCACTGTCGTCAAGATTCGATATCTATCTGAGCTATCTGAGGGGCTTCCTCTGTTGCCCCAGCAACGTGGTCTTTTGGGTACTATCATAGTTGATGTCCCGCCGGGCACTTTGCCGCAAGACATAAGCATAGACTCTGCGTTTGTGGCTCCGGCTTGTGAATTCATTTTCTGTCCCCGCCGTGGGGGGACTATCACGCCGCAGTATGTCCATTGCGGTGCAGCCGATATCAGGATTATCGACTTAGCAGTGTGCTTCGATACGGACGAGGATGATTTTGGTGATCCAGGGCATCCCGAGAACACCTGTCCGACTGACAATTGTCCCACTCGCTATAATCCCAGTCAGCAGGACACGGACCATGATGGTATTGGAGACATTTGCGACAACTGCCCGACAGTGGCGAATATCAGCCAATTGGATGCTGACGCTGACTTGATTGGTGATGCTTGCGACAACTGCCCATCCGTGAGCAATCACGATCAGAAAGACACGGATAGTGATGGTTTGGGAGACGTCTGCGATCCGGACATCGACAATGATGGCATCTTGAATGCTTCCGACAACTGCCCCTACACGTACAACCCCGATCAGGTTGATTCTGACCACGATGGGCATGGTAATGCTTGTGACAAAGACTCGGTCAGGCTTGTCGTCACAGACGGTGAGGGCACTGGTGGTGTCAAGGACAGCAGTTTTGTCGTTCAGGTGTACGTAACCCCAAAGATAGAGACCATAGGAGGATCATTGGGATTCAGTTGGGCGCAGGGAAACTGCTGCTGGCATCTTGAGTCAGTGGTTTTCGGGCCGGTAATTAGCCAGTGGAGCACAAAATCATATACGCCTCGAACCGGTACTAATGGCAGTGACGCCAACTCGTGGGTTCTTATAGGTGGTTCCAACAGTCCAGGCGAGTCTTCACTAACGCCAGGCAATACCTATTTGTGGGCGGAGATGACTTTCAAAGTGAATCCAGGAGCCGCGAATTCATGGCAAGCTGGCGACCAAATGAAGTTGGATAGCATTTTTGTTCCACCAGCCGGATTTTTCCAACTGGTTCACGCCGGTATAATTCCCGCAGTTCCTGGTTTTGCAGGGCAGGTCATAGTCTTCCCTGCCGATAGCGACTCTGACGGAATAGTTGACCTTCATGACAATTGCCCATTGGTTCTTAATCCCAACCAGAGCGATTCCAACGGAAATGGTATAGGCGACGCCTGCGATTTCGGTTGCTGCAATGTGGCTGGAGATGCCAACAATGATGGGATAGTTGACATTTCTGATGTGGTGTATCTTATTAGTTACATCTTTGCCGGTGGTCTTTCCCCGTACTGTAAGGATGAGGGCGACGCGAACGGTAGCAATCAGATAGACATTTCAGATGTTGTTTACCTGATCTACTACATTTTTGGTGGAGGAACATCTCCGAAGTGCGGTACGACAGGGTCCAGATAGCTTTCATTTGCGCCGTCAGGAATTCAAGCCTAACGGCGCGTTCCCATATGTGTCTCTAGCAACTCAAAATTCTCTATTGCGTAAGCCCCTCAAAGCGATTGCCCCGCCGACAAATCGCGGTATTGTCTCTCAATATGACAACATCATCAAGGAGAAATCCACATGACCGACACATTCGAGGATAAGGTCAAACAAGAAGTCTGGCAGACCCTGCAAGCGTTGAATCGCACCTGGATTACAGGCAAATGCGACGGACTGAAAGAGTACTTCCACGAGAGCATGGTCGCAATTACACCTGTGGATCGGCAGCGTCGTGAAGGTAGACAGGCGTGTATTGATGGTTGGACGCAGTTTGTTGCGGGAACAACGAAAATTCACTATTGGAAAGAGCTTGATCCGCAGATTCAGATTTATGGCGACTGCGCGATCGTCACCTACTATTTCGACATGTCGTTTGATATCGGGGGCAAGACGATTGTCTCAACCGGTCGGGACATGTTTGTGTTCATCAAAGAAGATGGCAGATGGTGGGCGGTTGCAGATCAGTTTTCGTCGTATCCGCAATAGTCGAGTAGGTCAAACCGTCTCGCGATCTGACCCACGAGACTGGATGGAGATGATACTAAGTCCTTCGTCGGAACCATCACTTAAGCTCGATTTCGTCGAGGCTGAAACTGAATCGTCCTGGCTTGGGGCCGGCGCTAAAGGCGATGGCAGTGACTTGAGTGCTGTCCATATTGGGGAAAGCACTGAAGGCAAATGTGAATTGCTGCCACTCGGCGCCGCAAGTAAAAGACTGGTAAGACGGCATATAGCCCGTTTCTTTAGAATAGAAAAGTATTTGATATGTTTGACCGTCACCCTTGGCCCAGAAGGTAATTCCTTTTTTCCCAGAGAGATCGGCCGGTGCAAACGGTATACTGGCAGGGAACATGATGGCGCCGCTCCAGGCAAAAGCAACGCCAGCGACCACCTCACCGGATAGTGCCAGACAATATCGACTGTTGTTTGCTCCGCCTGCTGCTATCTTAAGTTCAACCGTGGACTTACCACCCATGATAGCGTCGGTCGTCTCTTGCCAACCGGAACCGAGACGGCTGCCGCGGGTACTATCCTCAAAATCACTGATCAGACCGGCATCCAATCCCGCGGGAGGCAAAGGCCTGGGCTCGCTTGCTGCGGCGATTCTTTCCTGGGCAATTTTCTCGCGGTAACTGGTACGGTCCAACTCCACTCCCTCTTTCCAGATTCCAGCGATGCGGCGCGTGTCCTTTATATCGACCAGAGGGTTGCCTTCGACTAGCAGCAAGTCGGCTCGCAGTCCTTTTGCAATACGGCCGCGATCGGCGAGACCAAAGACTTTTGCAGGCAGCGCGGTTGCCGCGTTCAAAGCTTCTGCGGGTGAGAATCCGCTCTGCACTAGAAACTCCAGCTCCTGATGCAAACTGGCGCCATAGGTGGTGCCGGGATTGGGAGCGTCGGTGCCGGCCAGAACGGGCAATCCGTTTTTCTTGAACGCCTCAGTGACCCTCTTCGCCCGGTCGAAATTCTCCTGTTTGAACGGTGACATGGGAAATTCCCGCTTCAAAACGGGTAGATCGGCGGAAGAGATAAGGGACTCGATTTGCGGATCGCTGATCAGAGCAAGTCCCGGTTTCAAACCGCAAATAGTGCTAATAACTGTTAAAGTGGGAATCAGGATGACATGGTGCTTGCGGGCCAGGGCCATCAGGGTTTCAGTAGGTTCGCTATCGTACCAGACGTGGGCTAGAATATCCGCTCCGCTCTCGATGGCATCGCTGGCGTCCTGCTGGGTGTCAATGTGAACAGCCGCCAGTTTATTGCGCTTGTGAGCGGCGCTGATCAGGGCGGCCAGGGTGGGTTTATCGAGGGAAGCATATTTCCAACCATGACCGTAAATGATCTTGATGAAATCCGACCCTTCGGCGATGCGAGCGTCCACAAAAGCTTGAGCTTCCTCGGGCTTTGACAGGGTGGGGATGGTGATCCCATATTCCGTTCCATGTCCGCCAGGCACGGTTGCCAGTGTTCCGCTGGAGACAAGGTCGGCACGGTCGGGGTTGGGTCCGGCTGCTTGCTGCTCCTTCATCGCTTTGACGATTTCGACACTGGTGAACATATCAATGTCGGTGGTAACGCCGAACTGCACGGACTGTTGCAGCCCATCGCCAAATATATGGGTATGGGAATCAATCAGGCCGGGCAACAGAGTTTTGCCGCTGCCATTGATGACTTGGGCATCAGCCGGAATTTTCATGGCGGCAGCAACATTCTCGATTTTGCCGTCGCGCACCAGCACCGTGGCTTTCTCGATCACATTTTGCCCGTCGAACACCCGCACGTCACGGATGGCAAAACAAATGAGTTTCCCTTTGTCTTGACTGGTTTCAGCCGCAATTATGGTACTTCCGCATACTGCCATCAGCACTGCACTGACCAGCACCTTGAATACCAACGCGCTTGCCTTGTTCTTCGCACGTTTAGTCATATTTAACTCCTTGCTGCCTTGGGTCAGCTTGATAAATCCAAAGCCAATTAGGTCAAACCGCCTCGCGGCTTGACAATTGTCGGCAGGCCTCAAAGGAGGCCTGACCCACGAAGCTATAGGTGTCCATGCCGATGGTGCAGGTCTGGCCAGTGTGGGTGGCGATGAGTCATTTGTTTATGACTGTGTTTGTGAGTATGGCGACCCGATACTGCTTCCAAGTGTTCATGCCCATGATGGCCATCATCGTGCCGATGAACATGCTCATGCTCCTGCTCTTGATCTTCGTGAGTATGTTCGTGCTCGTGTTTGTCACGGAACACGAGAAATAGTGACCCGGCCAGAATTGCACTGGCTGCCAGTTGAATGATCGTAATTGCCTCGCTCAGAAAAGCGACGGACAGAACTACTCCGAAAAATGGGCTCGCTGCAAAAAACATCTGCCCGCGAGTAGCGCCGATGTTTTGCGCAGCAGTGATATACAACACGATGCTAGCGCCATAGCAGATCATCCCCACGCCGATCGCCGCAACCGTTGTTGCTGCCGTTCCCGAAAAGTCACGTGTGATCAGGCCGATAGTCAGATTGACCGACCCAGCCACCAGCCCTTTCCAAAAGGTGCTTTGCGCCGGGGTGATGCCGTCAATCAGTGCGGTAAAATTGTTGTCGAATCCCCAGCAAGCGCACGCCCCCATGACCAACAAACCTGCGGAAATTCCTGCAGCTTGCTCACCAATAGAAAGCAGTATTCCAGCGGCGAGCACACCGGCCATTCCTATCCATCCAAATCTCCCCAGGGGATCGCGGAACAAAACGGTCCCGAGAATCGCAGTGGCCACCAGTTCTAAGGGCAGCCATAGAGAGACCGATGCTGCTGAGGAGGCCTCAAGTCCCAACAACAGCAATAGCGGCGCGAGAACACCGCCGAAAAAAACCGCGCCGATAAGACGAATCCGGTTCCTGCGGTCCATCCGCCACGGGAGGGTGTAAGGTCCCTTGTGGAAGGCCAGTCCGGAAGCTCCGATGGCTGCTCCAAGGTACAAGAGACCGGCCAGTTGGAATGCATCGAAGGACGAAAGGAGAGCTTTACTTAACGGTGTCGCCGCTCCAAACAACGCCGCTGAAAGTAATGCGAGCAGAACGTACAGCATAAGTCATAAGATAGCAATTGTTCGCGCACTCAACAACATGAACTCGCCTCAGAAATTACACAGTCAAGTAGGTCAAGCCGCCTCGCGGCTTGACAATCGTCGTCAGGCCTCAAGGATGCCTGACCTATGAAACTTGTTCAACGGGATGGTCAGGCAGGAATGCCCAACCTACCGAGTATCACCTATTCCGTCCCGTGACATTTCTTGTATTTCTTGCCGGAGCCGCAGGGGCAGGGATCGTTGCGGCCGACCTTGGGCATGTCACGCACGATCGGTTTGTGCTTTTCGGGCATGGTCTCCTCCGGCTGTTGTGACTCGGGGAGCACGGAGGCCATCCCACTGATACTTTCATGCACGGAACGCAGACGTGCCTGTGATTGCTGTCGTCGCTGTTGAACCTGACTTTGATCGACCGGCTGCAATTTGAAAACCAAACTTACAGCGGTCTTGTCGATCCGGTCGACCAACTCGTTAAACATGTTGTAGGCTTCTTTCTTGTATTCAATCAACGGGTCGCGCTGGCCATAGGCGCGCAGACCAATGCCGTCTTTCATCTGATCCATCTCGTAGAGATGCTCTTTCCATTCGGTGTCGATGGTCGACAGCAGAGCATAGCGCTCCAGATGACGCATAACTTCATCGCCGAGAAATTGTTCTTTGCGATGATAATGCTCCAG
This sequence comes from uncultured bacterium, assembly GCA_903930455.1. Classification (GTDB taxonomy): domain Bacteria; phylum Zixibacteria; class MSB-5A5; order CAIYYT01; family CAIYYT01; genus CAIYYT01. The sequence goes on from CAIYYT010000250.1 coordinate 34,977, forward strand.
CGCCGCTTCCTGAAGCTTCTCCGTGAGACCAAACTTAGTAAGACCGGAGTACTCCTCCGATTTGAAATCGATGCCGAGCAGGAAGGTGTTAAGACATGCCTGCGCCAGACTACCAGAGTCGAGTTCCCCGTCTTCAGGAAAGTACTCGTCCACGAGACGCTCGGCAATCTCGTTAATCAAGCGTTCAACCTCTTCCTTATGACTCGGTTTGTCAATCAGGGCATTGCGTCGATCATAAATCGCGGAGCGCTGGTTGTTCATCACGTCGTCATACTGCACGGTATGTTTGCGGATGGAGAAGTTCTGCATCTCGATTCGCTTCTGCGCACGCTCAATCGCTTTAGTGACCAATGGATGCGCGATTACCTCCCCTTCCTTAACTCCAAGTCTATCCATCACCGAGGCGATACGATCGCTGCCGAACAGGCGCATCAGATCATCCTCTAACGAAAGGAAAAACCGCGAAGCGCCGAAATCCCCCTGACGACCGGCACGACCTCGCAACTGCCGGTCAATACGGCGCGATTCATGCCGCTCAGTACCGATGATGTATAAACCGAACGGTTCCTCATCGGGAGCCAGCCCCAGACCTTCCGGTTCGGGAATGTGCCTGAGAGCATCTTTGATCTCGTCGTCAAGCTGATCGCGTTTGAATGACTTGCGTTCGAGCTTGATGTCAGTACCACGACCCGCCATGTTGGTGGCGATGGTCACGGCGTTCACCCGACCGGCATCACGGACAATCTCCGCTTCCTGCTGATGATACTTTGCGTTGAGAACATGATGCGGGATGCCTTTGCGTTTGAGCATACGCGCCAGAGTTTCCGACACTTCCACCGAAATCGTACCTACCAAAACCGGCATGCCTCTCAAATGGAGCGCTTCGATTTCATCGATGATGGCATTGTATTTCTCGCGACGGGTACGATAGATGCGATCTTCATAATCAAGACGGCGCACCGGCTTGTTCGTCGGAATTACCATGACGTCGAGTTTGTATATTTCGAAGAACTCCCCTGCTTCCGTCTCGGCGGTGCCGGTCATGCCGGCAAGTTTGAAGTAGAGACGGAAATAGTTCTGCAACGTGATGGTCGCGACCGTTTGTGTCTCGCCTTCCACGCGGACTTTTTCCTTGGCCTCGATGGCTTGATGCAATCCGTCGGAGTAGCGGCGTCCCGGCATCAGACGACCGGTGAACTCATCGACGATCAGTACCTTGCCTTCCTGCAAGACGTACTCGACGTCCTTCTCATAGAGCGAGTAGGCCTTGAGCAGCTGATTGATGGCATGGTTTTTGTCGGCACGCTCGGCGTGAACGCGATACAGTGTTTCCTTTTCCGCCTGCCGCTGTTCATCGGTCAGCGACTCATTGCTGTCGATCTGATGGAGTCCTTCAGTTATGTCGGGAAGAATAAACAGCGCCTTGTCTTCGGGAGAAAGAAGGTCACGCCCCATATCGGTCAGATTGATCGTGTGTTCCTTTTCGTCGATGACGAAGAAGAGTTCCTCATCCAGCTTATGCATCCGCTTTTCGCGCAGCAGGTCGCTCTCCATATTCTGTGCGAGTCTCCGCGCTCCGCCTTCTTTGAACAATCTCATCAGCCGTTTATTTTTCGGCATCCCGCGTTGCACAGCTAACAGCCGAAAAGCCGCGTCCGCTTCATTGCCATCCTCGATCATCTTCTCGGCTTCCGATATCATCTTATTGGCCAGTTCAGTCTGCTTGCGTACCAGGCGGTCAACCAGTGGTTGCATTTCCTGATAACGCTGCGAATCGCTCTCGACGGGACCGGAGATAATCAGCGGTGTACGCGCCTCGTCGATCAGCACGCTATCAACCTCGTCGACGATGGCGAAGAAATGACGGCGCTGTACGCGATACTCCGGCGCAATCGCCATGTTGTCGCGCAGGTAGTCGAAACCGAATTCGTTATTGGTGCCGTAGGTGACGTCGCAGGCGTACTGCGCGCGACGTTCGCCGAAATCCATGTCATGTTGGATGCAGCCGATGGTGAGACCGAGGAACTTGTAGACTTCCCCCATCCATTCCGAGTCGCGGAGAGCGAGATAGTCGTTGACGGTCACCAAGTGAACCCCCTCGCCGACCAGCGCATTCAGATAGATCGGCATGGTTGCCACCAGCGTCTTGCCCTCGCCGGTCGCCATCTCGGAGATTTTGCCCAGATGCAGCGCGATACCGCCGATAAGCTGCACGTCATAGGGCACCATCTCCCAACTCAGATCAAGTCCACAGACATTCCAGGAAGTCCCGCACAGGCGTCGGCAAGCTTCTTTACACATGGCGAACGCTTCCGGCAGGATTTCGTTCAGATAGTTGTCGACCTCGGTGCGGAAGTTTTTCTTATAGGTTTCCTTATCCCACTGCTCCTGCTCGGCTGACTGATTGATTTCGTTTTTCAGCTCGACCAATTCGGCCTTGAACTCACTCGTGCGCTCGACAAATCTCTTGTCCGGCCAGTCTTTGAGTGTCTCAAAGATGCGATTGATTTCGGCGACCAGTGGTGTAATCGCCTTGACATCGCGGTCGAATTTGCTACCGAAAATCTTGGTTATAATTGCTGTAAACGACATTGCCTGTTCCAATTCCTCTGCTGTTATACGGCGACAAGATACGCTGGTTGCGAAAGTGCGGCAAGACAATAGTAGTGCGAGTACTTACCCCGTGTCTGGCCAAATCCGGTGGTTGCCGAACAAGACCTGACCCAACGATGAAGATGACAGAGTAGAACGGCTATAATGCCGTGATACCGGTCTACATCTGAGGTGTCTTGGCAGCCAAAGCGAAGGTCTTGTTTACCAAGTCTTGTGCAGCTTTCTGGTCAATCCTGCCGACGACCGTACACAGCACGTTCTTGTCGAGAGCGCAGAAGATCGGCTGTCCTTGCTCGTCTTGGCCGGTCAACGCCTGATAGCCGCAATCCAGAAGGTAGTTCGTGATCCTACCTTTATCACCGATGAACTGCTTTACCGCGATTGCAAGACCACCTTCCATTACGTCGAGTTGGAGGAACAACTGCACCGTGTCGATTCCAGAAAGATATTTCGCGCTGAAGAGATTGCTGCGCTCATTCTGGCCCTCGATGTCGTCAAGATTCACGGTTTCTGTATTTGGTACCATACCTTCACGCGGGAGCATCTGCAACTGCGTGGGCAGCAGTACACTGTCCGACAATTTGTCGAGCATCGCTTTTGCCGCCTGAATCAGATCGGTCTCGGCTTTGGGATTTGAACCGATCACGCGACCGACATGAACACCCTTGACGAAAACCAGCGTGTCCCGGTTGACATATCCCCGAGGCTTCAATTCAATGGGGCGGGCTTCCGGTTGACGCAGGAAACCAAAAATCGCGAAGGCGCGCACCGGGTCCCTGAATTGCATGATTTCGAGCGTCAACGTGCGAGCTTTGTCGCTGGAGGCATACGTCGCCGTTGTCGCTTGCTGGAAGCCGTTGTACAGCATCTTGTCGGCGTTGGCGCCAAGATAATCCCAGGCCTTGTCGCGGTTGTAGGATATTGGCGTTGCTGTCCGGACATATCCGGATAGCTCGCTCTGGCCCGGTAGCAAACCACCCGGAGTATCATCGGAGCTCTTGGATTCTTGGCTGCTGCAAGAGACAAAAAGCAGCAGAGTCAGAGTGGCGATTTCGTATCGCAATGATGCAAATCTCATGGATCAATCCTCAGTTAAAGAAACCGATGGAACTTTCAAGTACGCACTGTCAAGGAGTCGGTTATCTCCCTTCAGTGATGTTATGCAGGAGCCCGCCTTCAGTTCCCGGAAAGCAGGAATATCGCCATCACCGAAAGAAACCACAAGACAATATTGATGAGGATGGGGATATCGGACAGCAGCACCTCGGTCGGGGAACCGCCTTTTTCCTCCTGATGGATCAGGTAAAGGTAGCGGAAAACGCCATAGAGCACGAAAGGAATGGTCAGTTCCAGATGACTGACGCCAAGCTTCTGTTTGATTTCGGGGGACAGCGTATAGAACGTGTAGGCCACCACCGTCGAGGCGGTCACGACGCCGATCAGTTGATCGAGGAAGTAAGGCGAGTATTTCTTGAGCGACACGCGGTGACTGCCGGCGTTCTCGCCGAGCGTGACCGTTTCGTGGCGCCGCTTGCCAAAACCGATAAAGAGTGCCAACAGGAAGGTGCAGGCGACCAACCATGACGAGTTGGGAACGTCGATCGCGAATGAACCGGCAATCGCGCGAATTACGAATGACACGGCAACCGCCATAACGTCAATGATCACGATCTTCTTGAGAACCAGAGAATAGAGGACATTGAAAGCCAAGAACACAAGTGCCGTGTAGATGAAAGGTCTTGGCATTGCGGACGCCATCGCCAGCCCGATTGCACCGATAACAACAGCCATTACCCACGCGGCGGACGGCGATATAACCCCCGCTGCCAGCGGACGGCTTTTCTTGAGCGGGTGAGAACGGTCAGAGTCGCGGTCGATGATGTCATTGACGATATATATGGTCGATGAGAGCAGGCAGAAAATTACAAAGGCATAAAACGCCCTGCTGACTTTGACCCAATCAGTAAACTCCCTCGCGAAAATCAGCGCGCCGAAGATAACGATGTTCTTGATCCATTGGTTGGGTCTTAGCAGGGCAATGATAGAACGCAACGACATGGTCAACTCCGAAAACCGGCTTGTACCCCCTGCTGGAAAACGCGACCCGAAGAACGGTCGCGAGTTGCTCAGATCGTGGCAAACGGGAGCGACTTGCGAACATCACCCAGGATATCCTGCATAAATCTCTCGGCCACTTTCTGACATTCCGCCGGGGTTTTGCCCCGCTGCGAAACAGTCAACCGAATGATAACGGCGTCGGTCGGGGAGAACAAGAGCGAATTTCTTACGAGATCGAACTTAAGGGCATATTCGGAGGCCAAATCTCCGGAGCGCGTGTGGAACCAGTAGAACATCTGGTTGACCTCGGCTTTGTGAGCAATAGTCATCCGGTTGACTGTCACTTGTCTTGCGCCCAAATCAAATGGCACCCGCTCGAGACTCTCGACGACCCAGCCTCCTCCGGGAACGCAATGCCGAGGAGAATGGATTTGCGAGCCATATTTTTGGTCGCGGAAATAGGCAATAAACAGACCAACATATTCACCGTCAGCATTGATGAAGTCACGCAACAGCACTTCGGACGCCTGCAACACGGAGGCCGTCGCCTGGCTAACAGGGACGTCTTGACCCTTCCAGTCGCCAATCTGCAGCGGGATCGACGCCAGACTCGACGGTTGGGCCGGTTCGACCACCATATAGCGCAGAGTAATCGCCAATAATCCAAACGGAATCAGCAGCACGAGCAGAATAACGAGTTTCCTCATTTCTTCCTCACCCGCAGAATTGAACTCAAGATCAGCAAGCAGATCAGACTAAACATGAAGACGATCGTACCGGAAAGCTCGTGCAGGAAATTCTCGGCGATCTTGCGCGAGATGCCATACGCGCCAATCGCGGTGACGCTAATGCGAAAGATATTGGCGGCGATGGCTATCGGAATAGTCGCAAAGAACAGAGTGAGCGCCTTCCATTTCGTCTTCAGTGTGAGATACGATAGCAATGCGCCGAGCGCTAGCAGTGTTACGAGCGATCGCAGACCGGAGCAAGCCTCCGCCACTTCCAGCGAGTAGTTATCGGGTAGATGGATGATATTTCCCTGCCGCAAATGCGGAATGCCGATAACGCCGAGCACACCGGCTGCGATTTTCGAGCCGAGAAGTTGCAGCGGAAAAGTCGCGCTGTAGTAGATGATGTATGGCACCGGAATCATAAAGAGCAGGAAGAAGAAGGCGAACCAGATTTCCCGCAGAAAACGGGGTCCCGCCATGTACAGCGTAATACCGAAGAGCAAACCTACCATGGAAACCCGCGTAGTGAAGAACTCGGCGCCGGCCGTGCCCACAATAAACAAAACCAATGACGCAATCGTTACAGGCAGGCCCCATTTGCCAGTCTCCAGCGGAATGGTTTTCAGAACTGCGCGCTTCCTCCAGATCAACCACGCCGAAACCGGGATAATCAAGAAGCCGTGGCCGTAGTTGGGATCATGATACCAGTCGGAAACCAGATCGATCAGAATCGGCAGGTAGAGAATCAGAAACGCCGCGACGAGAACGAGTATTTGCCAAAGCGAAATCGCAGGCGTACTCTCCGAAGGCGCGTTGTTGTTAGCGGTACTGTTCAGGCTCTGATCAGACACGGCTGGTTAGCATCGCCTCGCGTTTGAAGAATGTTATTGTCTTCTCCAACCCTTCGCTGAAGTCGACGATCGGTTTGATGCCGAACTCTCGTTGAAGCTTGGATGCGTCGGCATACGAATGCTTGATGTCACCCGGACGAGTTGGTGCGATTTTCGGTTTGATATTTTTCCCAATCAATGCATTCAGTTGATCCACCAGATCGCGCAACGTGTATTGCGAGCCGCACGCCAGATTGAATTCCCCTTGCCTGACCTCTTCCGCTTTGCAGGCAGTGAGTACCGCGTCAACCACGTTGTCAATATAGGTAAAATCGCGAGACTGCAAACCATCACCGAAAAAGACCGGCGCCTCGTCATTGAGAATCGAGGTGATGAACTTGGGGATAACCGCCGCATACTGGCTGTCCGGATTCTGATTCGGCCCAAAGACATTGAAATAGCGCATGGAGATTGCCGACATGTCGTAGAGATTAGCGTAAACACGGCAATAGTATTCGCCGGTCAGCTTGGAGACGGCGTAGGGCGAGAGCGGGTTGGGAATCATGTCCTCGCGTTTCGGCAGAGTCGGTGTGTCGCCATAGACGGATGAGGACGACGCGAACAGCAGCTTCGCAACCCCCTGGCGACGCGCGCATTCAAGCACCGTCAGCGTTCCCGATATATTGACGTCATTCGAGGTCAACGGGTTTTCGACTGAGCGATTGACCGATGGTAGCGCCGCCTGATGCAGCACGAAGTCAACGCCTCTGCAGGCGTCCAGCGTCACCCAGAACTCGCGGATGTCCCCCTCGACGATTTCGATGTCAGATTGAAAATCCTTGATATTCTGACGCCGACCAGTCGAGAAGTTGTCCAGGATGCGGACCTGCTCTCCGCGGCCAACCAATTCTTTGACGAGATTAGAGCCGATAAAGCCGGCCCCTCCAGTGACCAAGTATTTCATATTTCCATATCCTGTCTTTTTTGTCCTAAGCCCACAAATCGCTTTCGTTTAGGTATCGTCAGAAGTGCTGTTCGCCTTGACGTCACCAATGTCGCCTATCCGAAGCTCGCTAATCGGTTATCGAACTCTGGCTTACACCACATAGTCGCTGCGAACGCCAAACGGATTGGTTCGAAACCAGTCGATGGTCTGTCGCAGACCTTGTTCGAGCGGTACCAAAGGTCGCCATAGTAATACTTGATGGGCCAGCGAATTGTTGGAAACCAGCCGTGCAACCTCGCTTGCTTCAGGTCGAACCCTGTCGGCATCCTGTTTAATCTTGAGATTCCTACCAAGCAACGCGGCGATTTGTTCCGCCAGATTGCCGATTGATATTTCGGCGCCGCTCCCCAGATTGATCGTCAAACCGACAACATCATCAACCTCTGCGCCGCGAATTATGCCTTGAACCGTGTCCGTAACATAAGTCAAATCCCGCGTCGGCGATGTCACCCCGAGCGCGATTATCTCAGACTCCAGCAATTGTGAAATGATCGTCGGAATGATCGCGCGTTGCGATTGCCGGGGGCCATAGGTATTGAATGGGCGGATAATCGTCACCGGCAGACTGAAGCTCCGGTAAAATGATTCGGCCAACATATCGGCAGCGATCTTGGATGCGGCGTAAGGTGACTGTCCGACTTTGGGATGTTTTTCGTCAATCGGTATATACTGCGCCGTGCCGTAAACCTCCGAGGTCGAGACCACCACGACCCGCGCGACCTGGTGCTCCCGACAACCGACTAACACATTGGTCGTGCCGACAATGTTGGTGTCGACGTATTCGCGCGGATGGATGTATGAATACGGAATACCAATCAGCGCGCCGAGATGAAAGACCTCGTTGCAGCCTTTGATAACGTCTCTGACCGCATCATTATCCCGCAGATCTCCGGCGATGATTTTGATCTGCTGCCTGATTTTTTCAGGGAAGCCGTCAATCCAGCCGCAGGTGCCTGTCGAGGTATAGCGCACGAAGGCACGCACCTGACAACCTTTGGCAACCAACGCTTCGACAAGGTGACTACCAATAAACCCACCGGCGCCGGTGACAAGAACGGTTCTGTCTTTGAGATTCACACCGGCATTATGGCAAGATTCCCCTGTTCACGCAAGAGTATTTCCCGCATGGTTTAGATCCACCGAACTGGCCATGGCAGACCCAACGCCAGCCAATCTGGAACCCACGGTGACGGTGCGGGAAACAAAATGCAAGTTTGCATTTGACAAAAAGTTGAGTTATGCGTTCTTCTTAGTGACGCATTTCACCGTTGGGGACGAAATGCGGGACGAAGTCAAATAGGAATATGCCACTGCGGGCTACGGTGGTACAAAGCATGGGAGGTCTTATGAAATGTCTGTTGTTTGTTTCAGCGTTACTCATGGCGAGCTGCCAAGGTTATTCGTCAGATTTGTCCCAACCGATCTTAGTTGGGGTCGGGGCTGAAGCCAAGTGGTCGCCGAACGAGACGGCGATAGCGTTCCGGCGCGGCGACTCGCTTTATGTCAAATCTCTTTCACCTGACAAGCCGGCTCAGGGAATCTACCATGCTTCGATCGTCAGTTTCGAATGGCTGGACGATAGTACTTTGGCTACTTACGAGAAGCAGCAATATCTGGTCAAGGGAGGTACGACATGGGTTGAACGGATAGCCAAAGTGCCCTTACACGGTCTTTCGACTGAGATTGCTAAGGACAGCCTTGGTTCGTCCAGCCCGAGATTCATGCGCTTCCAGCGCTTTGCCGATGGCAGCGTCGGATATTTCGACAATTTTGGAGCCACAAAGGGGCCGCAAAGGTTGAGCCAACCACTATCTGTCGCGGGGGTGAAAGCTGACTACACGAAACCCACTCTATTCCTCAAGCCCGACCCATATCCCTCGGGTAAGATTTCGATGTGCTATGGTAACTCCGGCAACTGCCGGGTCGTGACCAAATCTGAAAACCACTATTGTCTCCCTATGTTATCACCAACTTCTGATAGATTCGTCTGTTATGCCGAGCGAGGTGACGTTGTAGTATTCGACACTCTTGGCAATGAATTGGCCAATCTGGGGCCAATTGACTTCGAGTCTTGGAGTCCCAGCGGTGACCGGATCGCCTTCTGCGTCATCAAAGAGGCGGGTGACCCAGGAGACATCGTGGCATCAGACATTTACATTGCGAAATGGGATGGTTCCGAAAGAACGCAGATCACCAACACTCCCGATTTGGTGGAAATCGATCCGACCTTCTCGCATTCAGGAACCAAGCTTCTTTATAGAGAATACCCGTCAGATAAGCTTTTCGTGATTAGCGTGAAATAGGGGGCATCATGATGAAAAAACTAATTGACAGAATTGGAGTAATTGCTTTTCATAAGGCTAGCGCGGGGAGAAGATTCGCACAGCTTTATCATGACACCGCACTCGCGGTTTATAGGCATGTATCGGAGGGAGAGTTAATATGCCACGAAAGTTTTTATTGCTGATCGTTTTCCTTTGTTGCCTGTTCGCTGAGGCAGCATTGGGGCAGGTATCCGAGCCGATTTTGGTCGGGGTCGGCGCTGAAGCCAAGTGGTCGCCAAACGAGACGGCCATAGCGTTTCGTAGGGGCGACTCACTTTATGTCAAATCACTTTCCCCTGACAAGCCGGCTCAGGGTATCTACTACGCTCCAATCGTGAGCTTCGAATGGCTGGATGACAGTACCATAGCGACTTATGAGAAGGAGTACTATCCTGTCAAAGGCGGCAGGACGAGGGTACAGCGGATCGCCAAGGTACCACTCCATGCCCCCTCAATTGAGATCGCTAAAGATAGTCTCAATATGAATGCACCTCGTCCAAGATTCACGGGCTTTCAACGTTTCACCGACGGAAGTGTCGGCTATTTCGACAACACGAACACCGACAATCGACCTGTCCGGTTGAGTGCTCCGACGTCCAATGTTGGAAGGCAAGCTGACTCTGCAAAGCAGAGCCTCTTTCTAAGAACGATACCCGAAGGGTGGGGAAAGATATTTATCTGCTATGGGAACTCAGTCAACTGCCGTCTCGTTACCCTATCCGAGAACCACTACCTTCTCCCCTTGCTATCACCAGGACGCGACAAACTCACGTGCCACAGTGCGCGCGGCGATCTCGTTGTGTTTGACACACTGGGAATGGAACTGGCGAACCTTGGCCGTGGGGAAATGGAGAGCTGGAGCCCTGATGGTCAGCACATTGTATTGTGTGTGACCAAAGAGGCGGGTGATCCCGGAGATATCGTGGCATCGGATATTTACATTACAAGATGGGATGGCACCGAAAAGAAGGAGATCACCAGCACTCCCAATCTCGTAGAAATCGAGCCGGCCTTCTCCCCCTCTGGAACAAAGCTCCTTTACCGAGAGCATCCGTCTGGCAGACTGTATGTAATTGGGGTGAGATAGTGGGCATCAGGATGAAAAAAGTGGCTCTGATCGGACTCTTGCTTCTCTGTTGTCAAGCAAGCAGCTATTCAACCACCGTTGTGCTTGATCCGGGGCATGGCGGTCACGGCGCGCGCAAGTTCGGGTCAAATGGCGGAGACGGAAACGGGACCGTAGGACCTACTGACACTTTGACAGAACAGTGGGTCAATCTTCAGGTTGCTTTGTTCGCGAAAATTTCTATAGAGTGGAACTCACCCGAACCGTACGTCTTCCTCACACGAGAGGATGATACCACGAGCATAACAATCAAAGAACGAATCCAATATGCAAAGGACCGCGATTGTGATTACTTCATTTCAATCCACCACAATGGGCTGCCGCTTGGTGCGCAGGGAACGGAAGTGTGGTGGGATAGCACTCTCCATCCAACGGAGCCCGATAGCGCCTTCTACACGCGTGTTCCAGAGGCGCGCGATTCCATCTTTGCGAAGAAGATATTTCTGAGACTGAAAGCCCAGTGGAACTATGCGAACCGTTGTTCCTCACAGCAGAGTAGCAACTGGATGCAGGGCTGCAACAGTGTGGGCAGAAGCAATTTCTATATCCTACATAATATCTACCACTGTGCCTGCGTTCTCAGTGAGGCCTCAAACCTTTACAACAATTCTGAGGAGCAGCTATTCGAGCCTGCTTCTTCACCCCATGCAAGTCAGGAAGCAATGTGCATTTGGCATGGTTGGCACAGCTACCTCGCCAATATGGGTTTCGGGCAACTCAGCAACCGATACGTGGGGAGTGGATTGGGCACAGTTACTGTAGATGCGGTGCTCTGGCCGGCGCCAGCAGAATTCTGCTGGGAAGCCCTCGAATCGCATGACCTGGTCGCGCCAAATGACTTCTGGGAGAACGGTTATCAATACACTTTCCATCACTGGTCACACTTCACTGCTCCCCCCTTCTCTTACCCCAACGACACTTGGTGGTTTCCCAACATAACTATTACGGTTCTGCCGGAGTGGAGCTACCACATCTACCGCGCCTATTTCACCGGCGGACCGTACTGGTGCACGATATATGAGCCATACGGGGGGGAAATCTACGGCATCGGCGATACCCTGCAAATCGTTTATACCTGCGACGCCGGTGTTGAGTCCACCACACTGGTGGACGTGTACCTTGATCGACACAGCGGTCATAGCGGATATCCGGAAGTACTTGCGCAGAATGTTCCGTATGCAAATGGCGTTCGCTGGGTTATCAACGGACCTGTATCCGATAGTTGCTTGATGAAGGTTGTGGTCCACGACGTTGCGGGAAATTCCGCCGGGGACGTTTCCGATTACGCTTTCAAAATCGTTCAATGCAGCCATTGTGGCGACGCCAACAGCGACGGCTCGATTGACATTTCCGACGTGGTGTTCTTGATTTCTCTCATCTTCGCCGGAGGTACAGTCCCGGCTGACTGCAACTATGCGAGGGGCATGGGAGACGCCAACGGCGACGGGTCAGTTGACATTTCTGACGTGGTGTACTTGATCGCGTACGTGTTCTCGGGCGGCAAGACCCCGCATTGCAAATAATTGTAATCTGATCAGTTATAACACTACGTTGGCCCGCGCTATTCCCCTTTAGTGATCGTAATTCCCCAGCGTTGCGGATTGTTGGGGGGATCGGAGTTCCAGTTGCCAAAAGAGTGGCTGTCGTCGGAGACGAAACGCGCGCGGTATTTGCCGGCGTCAAGCATAACGTAAGTATCAACCAGCCGATTTTTATCCGCGCCTCCCGCCCACTTGCTTCTCCGGTAGGTCATTTCCCACACGATATCATCATCGGCGGCATTCTCGATCCAGCCGTAGTCAGCCATGTCGCTGCCAGAACCCTCTCCCAGACAGACCACATGGACGCGCGTCGGTTTGTCGAGGACAAAGACTTGCGACTCGTCGGCGTCATCTCCGACATAGGTTATCTTCGCCAGCACATTGGCTGACGCTGTCTCTTTCGGTAACTGCTTGATGATTGTCGGATCGAAGGACTTGCTGGTGGCAAAAATGCTGATTCCATAGTTCTTCTGATCGTAGGGTGGCCCTGAGTTCCAGTCGCCGTAGGCGTGTGAGTCATCGGTAACATAGCCAAGCACGTAATTCCCCGCAGTCAGATGCACGATGTCATCAAAATCGCGGTTTTTCGAAGCGCCCCCGGCGTGATGTGTATTGCGCTCGGTCATCTCCCAATAGAGATCTTCGTCCCCCACACGTTCGATCCAGCCATAGTCAGCAAAGGCGTCGCTACTTTCGCCATACTCGCCGATTGCGTAAACGCGGACATCGCAGTCCTTGGCGACATGGAACGGTATGGTCTCAAAGAAATCATTATCGGCGCGGACGATGGCAATCAAAGCCGCCTGAGAATAGGTATCCTGATAGGGTTTGACATACTTGAGATCGTCCTTGCGGAGAGCATTGACACGGATGCCATAAGCCTGCGGATTATAAGGGGGTGCCGCATTCCAATCGTCGTATGTGTGAGAGTCGTCAGTGACGTAGTACAACAGGTAGTTGCCTTTGGGCAGATCCAGCCGTTCGGTCACCAGTTTATTCTTTTCGGCGCCTCCAGCCGGATCGGTGGTAGCTTCGGTCATCGACCAGACGCGCTTACGTGTGTCAGCATTGACAATCCAGCCGTAATCGGCGAAATCGTCGGCCATTCCGGCGTTTTCGCCCAAGGCTGTGATTTCGACCTGCATCGGCTGAGCCAAACTGAATCCTTTTGAAGCATAAAGGTTATTTTCCGGTTGAAGAATCTCGGCGATAACTCTGTCGGAGTTGTACGCGCACTCAATGCGGGAGATATCTTTGGCATCGCTGGTGATCTCAAGGGAATATTCTTTAATGATTTCATCGGACACATCGCTATCACTCAGGTCGAATACATCACCGTTGATGACAATCCTGTTGGAAGGATCACTGGAGTCGGTCTTGCCCTTTTGTTCTTTCAGCTTGGCCTTCTGTTTCTCCAATTCTTTTTTCTGATCTTCAAGCTTGGCCTTCTGCTTTTCCAATTCATCTTTTTGGTCGCTAAGATCGCTAAGATTGATCTTGAGCTTCTCTAACGCCTTTCCCAAACCGCTCAGATCAAACGAAAAGCCGGATATCGTTGAGGGGGAACCGGCGTAGAAATAGACTTCATAATCCCCCGGCTCTAACTCTTGCGTGCTTTGATACTCGCGCAGATACTTATCGCGTTTGTAGCGGTCGGTGTTGTCGATCGTCATTTCCCAAACCGGACTGAGTGACCCGGAACGGATAATCCAACTGTAGGCTGCCATCTGGTCGCGGTTAAATGCCGACAAAGCGCCAACGGCGTGGATGTCGATCGATGTCGGTTTTGTCACTCGGAAGGCTCGGCAGAACAATTCACCTTGGTGAAAGCCGTCAATCAGGAGGATGCGGTCTTTTGCATATGTTGTAGCTGTAGATAGAATAAGAAGGGTAGCGAAAACGAGTGAACCGAGGCGTCTGCAATCAAGAGCTGTCAGCATAATCCCGCCAGATTAAATGTTCCTCTTTGAGTTACGTAAATTGTCACCGGAAGTTTCAGTTCGCCCCTTCTTAGAAAATGCAGCCAGATCGACCTCGAAGAAATCGTTGAGACCGACACGCCAGCTTGCCAGCTTAGTAGCATAGCTCGCGGCAACAACCTCGCTGCCGGTCGTAAGATAATTGGCGATAAATCCCGCCGAGAAGATGTCGCCGCAGCCCGTAGTGTCTGTGACTTGGGCGACACGAGGAGCTGGAATCGATCTAAATCGAATGGTTGCACCTAACCGTTGCATTATGAAACAACCCAGAGAACCGCGTGTGACTATCAAGCAGCGGGTGCGGTCGAGCTTCCGTTTCAGGAAGTCGGTACAAGATATCTCGTCGGCCTTGTGACCGCTAAGAAGTTCGAATTCCAGTTCATTCATTTGCGCAATATCGGCACAGTCCAGATACTCCTTCCAGTCGACTGGACGTCGCAAAAAGCGGCTGCCGTCACGATGTCGCCCCAGAGTGCGGGAGTGAAAATCCATGTAGATATTCCCCTCACACCGACCGCGCAACCAACACAGATTTCTGCGGCTGATGTCTGCGCCGGAGATAAAATTGATTAGGATCAACTTTGCATCGACAACTGTCTGCAACTGCCCACGACTTACTCCACCGACCCAGCCTTTGAGAACCTCGGTTTTATTGGCCGCGTCCCGGTAACGCAAAATACAGTGATTGTTGGGCTTTGCGACAGTACGCACTCCCTGCAATTCGAGCCGGGCAAATTGCGCCAGCCTGTTTAATATCTGCTGCGAGCAGTCCCTGCCAACGTTCGTAACGGGACAAACTGTGATTCCGGAAGGAGACAGTGCCGAGAGCGCTGCCAGATTGTACAGGATACCGCCGTATCCTTCATGACGGCTGCCGTCGGCGCGCGTAACCGTGTCGCGATTGATCGTGCCAATGACGGCAATCTTGCGGTTGCGCCCATTCCGATTGGCCATGTTGTCAATTACGCTCTCATCCGAGCGCGACGCAACAGCGATTGTCAATTCCTGCCACCTGCGCGGTTGACTTCTTGGCGACCTGCGATTATCGTAAGTCAGCATGAAACTTGGATACGATGGCAAACGCGCGGTCTTTAACATGACCGGGCTGGGCAACTACAGCCGGACGTTGCTACGTTCGCTTAGTCTGTACTATCCCGACAACCAGTATTTCCTTTACACTCCCGCGTATGAGCATAACCAGCGGTTGGACTTCTTGCGGCAGTCGACCAACATCTCCGTGCGTACACCACAAACTCTAATGTCCCGTTCCTGCAAGCCGCTCTGGCGCAGCTATCTGGTCACCCATGATTTGGAGAACGACGGGATAGAGCTCTTCCATGGCTTAAGCAACGAGTTGCCTTATGCGGTCAAACGTTCCGGAGTCAAATCGATCGTGACCATTCATGACCTGATTTTTTTGCGCTACCCCGAGCTATACCCACGTCTTGATCGCAAGATTTACCGCTCCAAAGTCAACTATGCTTGTCGAGCTGCCGACCGGATTGTGGCAGTCAGCGAGCAAACGCGGCAGGACATTATCGGGTTTCTTGATGTCGACCCGGCACGGATCAAGGTTGTTTACCAGTGTTGCGACCCGATCTTCTACCAAGTCGCGGACGAAGCATACAAGCGACAAGTGCGTGAAAAGCACCGTCTGCCTTCACAATACCTATTGTACGTTGGAACTATAGAACGCCGGAAGAACCTACTGGGCATAATCAAGGCGCTGCCGTTACTCGAACACGGTCTTGAGGCGCATCTCGTCATTATCGGACGCGGCCGAGGTTACAAAGAAGAAGTGTTGGCCTACGTTCAAGCACACGGGCTGACCGCGCGCGTTCATTTCTTAACCGATATCGCTTTCGCCGATTTCCCGGCGATTTACCAGATGGCGTCGGCATTCGTGTTGCCGTCGCTATTTGAGGGTTTCGGCATTCCGATTACTGAAGCGCTTTGGAGTAATTGCCCGGTGATAACTTCGGTGGGTGGGTGTTTTGCCGAGGCCGGCGGTCCATCAAGCATCTATATCGATCCCGAAGATGATGCCGCGCTGGCGAATGCGATAATGCAAGTGCTGGAAGATGGCGATCTTGCGAAAAAAATGCGCGCGGATGGGTATGCGTATGTGCAACGCTTTCGCGATGAAACGACCGCTGCGGTGATGATGGGGCTATATCAAGAAATTATCTCGTAAATCGGCGTGCTGCCATCTAACCGAAATTCGGATTTACGTTAGAGTCACGCTGCTCTTGTAACGAAAAACGGATGACGGTCTGTAGGCCGACACGAATCAAGTCGTTGTCTTTCAACAGTGTTTGCTCGGCTTTTACTCCGTTGATCGTCGAGCCGTTACGTGACAGATTGGTGAACAAAAAGGCATCCCCACGGCGGATAACCGCAAAGTGCTCGCGACTGACTGCGGAATCATCGTCAGATAAGACAAAATCGCATTCGTCCTCAGAGCGCCCGACCCGAAATTGCACGGCGTCGGTAGTAAACTGACGCCCCTTGTCCGGACCTTCCTCGACTATGAGCAATGGCTTAAGTGGCATAGGTAGCTATTGTAACCACCTACCGCTTCGAAATCAACGAATTTCTGGTGATGGTATCTGTCGAACCGAAAAGCAGCCAATGTCAATCACTTGCCGGCAAAGATCGCGGCCTTTTTGCCGATCTAATTATCTAGGGACTCGAACGAGGCAACAGCCTGTGGAGCACGATCAAGCTCGATGCAGGCAGGCGGAGATCCGGCAATGGGAAAGGACGCAGCAGCCTTCCGGAAATAGTTGACGTACTCAACGAAAATCGCAAATCACCTTTACAGGATAAGGGAAGATAGCGGAGTATGTGAATGAAGAAGGCACATCGGAGGGATATGAAGAAATTGACCTTTATCTGTTTGCCCGGGTTGGACTCGTTTCTACGGGATATCGCCAGAGCACTGGCGGAAGAGTACGAGGTGCGGGTCAAGGTGAGCAACAATGCGCCGGAGATACGGGCCGCGGTTAACGATACGGATATCGTATGGCTGGAATGGGCGAACGAAAGCGCCATAACCGCACTGAGCTTGCCGGAAATCATGGGCAAGCGCGTGGTGCTGCGGTTGCACTCATATGAGGCGTTATCCGGGTACTTGCCACACATTGCTTGGGAGAAGGTGAACACGCTGGTCTGTGTGGCCCCGCACATGGCGGAAATCTGTGAGATGATGCTTCCGGGGATCGCCAGGCGGGTAAACATGGTGGTTATTCCCAATGGGATTGACCTGGCAAAGCATCCGTTTACGAAGCGCGCAAAAGGGTACAATATCGCCTGGGTGTGCGATATCAGCCACAAGAAGGGACCGGAACTGGTTCCACAGGTGTTATTACCGTTGACGATAATGGACGATCGGTATCATCTCCATATTGCCGGAGCATTTCAGGAGCCGCGATATGAGATATACCTGAAACATATGTTCCACAAAATGAGGCTGGAAGAGCATGTCACGTTCCACGGCCACCTGAATGCTGAGCAGATGGAGGAGTTTTGGCGTAAGCAATATTATATCCTCTCCTGCTCACCGCACGAGGGACACCCCTATAATATCATGGAGGCCATGGCGCGGGGTATCAAGCCACTCATCCATAACTTTTATGGAGCCGACAAGTTGTATCCATTGGAACTGTTGTGGAACACGACTGCTGATGCGGTTAAGATGGCGAGTGATCGCGGTTACGATTCAAAGGCATACCGTGAGCATGTCATTTCCCGCGGCTGGACGCTGGAAGCACAGATGGCAAGCATTCGCCGGATGTTGGAGGAACTGTGAAGACGAATGCGGAGATCGCGGCCTGGTATGACGGGTTCTTGTCCTATATGGAGCGGGATGCAAAGGGAGTGAATCCCCGTCGCGAGCACATGAAAGAGGTGCTGCATCAGATACTTCAGCCGGGGACGATCGTGCTGGAGCCGGGATGCGGCATCGGGCTGAACAGCATCTTTATGGCGCGGGAATTGGGGTGTAAGGTGACAGCGGTTGACATCTCGCCGAAGCTCATCGAGGCGGCTCGAAAGATGCACCCGCACGAGAACATTGAGTATGTGTGCGGGGATTTCGCCGACCAGCGGGACACTGCGGAATGGCGGCGGAACAAGTACGATTCGGTCGTGCTGTGTGATGTTCTGGAACACATACCGGAAGAGAATCTTAGTGAGTTCATTGATAGTGCGTGTTTGTATGGGAGTAAATCTGACAACCCCGTTGTTTATGTCAATCTTCCGGCGGAAGACTATCAGAATTTCATAATGCTGAATGCGCCGGGACTCAGACAGATAATTGACACGGCAATATCACCGGACATGTTATTACGTATGTTCAAGGGGAACAATCTTCGCCCAATCCACATGAACATCTA